>NZ_BAAAHH010000019.1:0-154420 GCF_039525175.1 Actinocorallia libanotica | reverse complement strand
ACGTCACCGCGATCACCCTGCTGGCCGCGGTCACCGCGGTCACCGCGGTCGCCCCGGTCACCACGATCGCGCTGGCCGTGCTGGCCACCGCGGTCGCCGCGGTGCCCGCGGTCACGCTGGCGGTCGCCGCGCTCGCGGCCGCTGCGGCTGCGCTGGCGGCCTTCGGGCTGCTGGCCGCCGCCCTCGCCCTGCTGCTGCTCCTCGGCGGGCTTCTCCGCCGCGGGCCGGCTCTCGGCCTGCTCCTCGGCGGACTCCTCGCGCTGCGCGGCGCGGCCGCGCCGGGTGCGCTCGGGCTTCTCGGCCCGCTCGGCCCGGGCCGGCTGCTCGGGCGCCTGCTCGGCGGGCCTGGCCTCGGCCTTGTCGCTCTTCTCGGTGACAGGGGCCTCGGCCTTGGCGGCCTCGGGCTTGGCCTCGGCCTTGGCCGCGGTCCGCGTCGAGGTACGGGTGGTGCTCGCGGCCTTGGCCGCGGTCTCGGGCTTGGCGGCGGCCCCCTGCGCGCCGGCGGCCGCACCGCCCTGCTTCTCCTGAATGGCAGCGATGAGCTGGCTCTTGCGCATCCCCGTGGTGCCGCTGATGCCCAGCTGGGAGGCGAGGGTCTTCAGCTCGGGGAGCACCATGGCCGACAGTCCGGTGCCCCGGCGGGCGCGCTTCGGCGCGGGCTTTTCGCCCGTCGCTTCGTTCAGCAGTTCGCTGGATTCGCTCACAAAGGGTCCTTCCCAGGGAGCGGGTGTGGGCCGGATGAGGCCGATCTACCCGATGGTTCGCTTCGGCGGGGGCGCCGAATGCGGCGATCGTTTTCCAGACCGCCGGAGAGAATTTCTGAATACAGCCAGATGATCGCGTACTCGTCCCCTGCCCCGAGGGAATCAGAAGTGCAGAGTCTGGTGCACGGGCGCATCGGCACTGCCGATGGGCCTATGGCCCCGAGCGGGGCATCTGGTGCGGCTTCCAGCCTAACACCACCAGGGTGCACTTGGATTCCTTGAGGTCAGCGTGTCCGCGTATCGCGCGGCTGAACACGAGCGCCGAAAGGGCTGACGTTCAGCTGGTGTATATGCCAGCCATTACCCGTATCGACGTCCGGCCAACCGGAGGACGGCCATCCGAACGCCAGGACGGTCGGCCCGGCACCGGAGATGACCGCCGGAACTCCCGCCCGCCGGAGCAGCTCCACCAGCGCCGCCGAGCCCGGCATCGCGGGCGCCCGGTAGGACTGGTGCAACCGGTCTTCGGTCGCGTCCAACAGCACGTCGTAGCCCAGTTTGCTGGTCAGCGCGGCGATGAGCAAGGCCGCACGCCCAGAATTCGCCGCCGCGTCGTGATGTGACACGGTTTCCGGTAGAAGGCCGCGTGCGCGTTCGGTGGCCAGCCGCTGGTCCGGCACGAAGACCGTGACCTCGCGGTCGAGGTCCAGCCGGACCAGGCGCGGGCCGTCCGGGCCGCTCCAGGCGACCGTCAGACCGCCCGCCAGGCAGGGCGCCACGTTGTCGGGATGGCCCTCGATCTCGGTGGCCAGACGCAGCGCGTCGGCGTCGGAGAAGGACTCCCCCGCCGGGTGCAGCGCGCGGGCCGCGGTGATCCCCGCGACGATCGCCGCCGACGAGGAGCCCATGCCGCGGCTGTGCGGGATGCGGTTCACGCACTCCAGGCGCAGGCCCGCCGGCTGCGGGGCGCCGCCGATGCGCTCCCACGTCCGGCGGAGCACCTCCACGATCAGGTGCTTCTCGCCGAGCCCGGCCAGCTCCTCGCCCTCGCCCCGGATCACGATCTCCAGGCCGCCGCCGGTGAGCTCCACGCCCACCTCGTCGTAGTACGACAGGGCCAGGCCCAGCGCGTCGAAGCCGGGGCCGAGGTTGGCGCTGGTGGCCGGCACCTCGACCGTCACCCGGGACGTCCCGGCCCCGGCCGCCGCGTGCGTACCCGTCATGCCAGCCCGAGCGCCGAGGCCGCCGCGTGCGCGTCCACCTGCACGGTGGTCGGCGCGGGCGCGCCGGAGATCGCCCAGTCCGGGTCCTTCAGGCCGTTGCCGGTGACCGTGCAGACCACCTTCAGGCCCGGCTCCAGCCGGCCCTGCTCGCGGGCCTGCAGCAGGCCCGCCACCGAGGCGGCCGAGGCGGGCTCGACGAACACGCCCTCCTCGCGGGCGAGCAGCCGGTAGGCCGCCAGGATCTGCCGGTCGGTGACCGCGCCGATCGCGCCGCCGGACTCGTCGCGGGCGTTGCTCGCCAGCTCCCACGAGGCGGGGTTGCCGATCCGGATCGCCGTCGCGATCGTCTGCGGGTTGGCGACCGGGCCGCCCGCCACGAACGGTGCGGCGCCGCTGGCCTGGAAGCCCATCATCCGCGGCCTCCTGGTGGAGATCCCGTCGGCGGCGTACTCCTTGTAGCCCATCCAGTAAGCCGAGATGTTGCCGGCGTTGCCGACCGGCAGGCAGTGCACGTCCGGGGCGTCGCCCAGGGCGTCGACGATCTCGAAGGCCGCGGTCTTCTGCCCCTGGAGGCGGAAGGGGTTCACCGAGTTGACCAGCGCCACCGGGTAGTCCACGGCCAGCTTGCGCGCCAGCTCCAGGCAGTCGTCGAAGTTGCCGTCCACCTGCAGCAGCCTGGAGCCGTGCACCAGCGCCTGGGCCAGCTTGCCCATCGCGATCTTGCCGCGCGGCACCAGCACCGCGCACGTCATGCCCGCCCGCACCGCGTACGCCGCGGCCGAGGCCGAGGTGTTGCCGGTGGAGGCGCAGATCACGGCCTTGGCGCCCTCCTCGGCCGCCTTGGAGATCGCCATCGTCATGCCCCGGTCCTTGAACGAACCGGTCGGGTTGAGGCCCTCCACCTTCAGGTAGACCTCGCACCCGGTCTTCGCCGAGACCCGGGGCGCCGGGACGAGCGGCGTGTTGCCCTCGAGCAGCGTGACCACGGGAGTGTTCTCGGTGACCGGAAGCCGGTCACGGTATTCCTCTATCAGCCCGCGCCAAGCGCTCACGGCCCCTCCAGTCTGATTGCCTCTGGTCGACGCGACCTCGTCGCGGCGGTCGGCGAGCGTTCCTTAAACCAGCGCGGGGTTCGGTCTTTGCCGGATCGGGCTGGCGGCTTGAGTCTATTGGCTGACGGGCGGGTCGGCTCCAGGGGCCGTTCAGGATGTGGACGGCCCCCGCGGCGGCCGGAGGCCTACAGGTCGCCCTCCACGCGCATCACCGACGCCACCTCCCGCACCGACGGGTGGGAGCGCAGGGACTCCACCGTGGCGGCCAGCGCCCGGTCGGGGGCCCGGTGGGTGACGATGACGAGCTGGGCGTCGTCGCCGTGGCCCTCCTGGCGGACGGCCTGGATGGAGACGTCGTTCCTGGCGAACTCCTCGGCGACCTGCGCCAGGACGCCCGCCTGGTCGGCGACGTCGAGCTGCACGTGGTAGCGGGTGATCGTCTCGCCCATGGGCAGCACGGGCAGGGCGGCGTAGCTGGTCTCGGCGGGGCCGCTGGCGCCGCTGACCAGGTTGCGCGAGACCGCCACGATGTCGCCCAGCACGGCCGAGGCGGTCGGGGCGCCGCCCGCGCCCGCGCCGTAGAACATCAGGCTGCCGGCCGACTCGGCCTCCACGAACACCGCGTTGAAGGCGCCGCGGACCGAGCCCAGCGGGTGCGAGCGCGGGATCATCGCCGGGTAGACGCGCACCGAGACCCCGCGGTCCTCGAAGCGCTCGCAGATGGCCAGGAGCTTGACCACGCAGTCCACGGCCTTGGCGCCCGCCACGTCCTGCGCGGTGACCTCGGTGATGCCCTCGCGGTGCACGTCGGCGGCGGTCACGGGGGTGTGGAAGGCGAGCCTGGCCAGGATCGCGGCCTTGGCGGCGGCGTCGAAGGCCTCCACGTCCGCGGTCGGGTCGGCCTCGGCGTATCCGAGCCCCTGCGCCTCCTCCAGCGCCTCGGCGAAGCCGGCGCCGTGGGTGTCCATCTGGTCGAGGATGTAGTTGGTGGTGCCGTTGACGATGCCCAGCACGCGGTGGATGCGGTCGCCGACCAGAGACTCGCGCAGCGGCCGCAGCAGCGGGATCGCGCCCGCCACCGAGGCCTCGTAGTACAGGTCGGCGCCGAACTCGCGGGCCGCGGCGAAGAGCGTCTCGCCGTCCTCGGCCAGCAGCGCCTTGTTGGCCGACACCACCGACTTGCCGGTCTTGAGGGCGCCCAGGATCAGCGACCGGGCGGGCTCGATCCCGCCGATCACCTCCACCACCAGGTCGACGTCCTCGCGGGTGGCCAGGCCCATGGCGTCCGTGGTCAGCAGCTCACGGGGCACCCCGTGGCGCACCCGGTCGGGCCGGCGGACCGCGATGCCCGCCAGCTCGATCGGCGCGCCCACCCGGGCCGCCAGGTCGTCGGACTGCTCGGCCAGCAGCCGGACGATCTCCGTGCCGACCACACCGCACCCGAGCAACGCCACCCGCACCGGTTTCACGACTCTCCAACCTCCGCATCAAGCCTCAACAGGTCGTCCACGGTCTCCCTGCGGACGATGACGCGCGCCGCGCCGTCCCGGACCGCCACCACGGCCGGCCGTGTCACATAGTTGTAGTTGCTCGCCATCGACCGACAGTACGCACCGGTCGCGGCGACCGCCACCAGGTCGCCCGGCGCAATATCTTCGGGCAACCATAGGTCACGCACCACAATGTCCCCGCTTTCGCAGTGCTTTCCGACAAGTCTGCTGAGCATGGGGCCGGCCTCGGACGCGCGGCTGACGAGTCCGGCGGTGTACTCGGCGCCGTAGAGGGCGGTGCGGAGGTTGTCGCTCATCCCGCCGTCGACGCTCACATAGGTGCGGATGCCCTCGACGTCCTTGATCGTGCCGACCTCGTAGAGCGTGACGCCGCCGGGGCCGATGATCGCCCGGCCCGGCTCGACCGTCAGCCTGGGCACCGGCAGCCCGTAGGAGCCGCACTCCTTGGCCACGATCCGGCGCATGTTGTCGGCGATCAGCTTGGCGTCGATCGGGTCGTCGCCCGCCAGGTAGGCGATGCCGAAGCCGCCGCCGAGGTCGAGCTCGGGCAGCACCACGCCGTGCTCGTCGCGGATGGCCACCAGCAGCTCGGCGACGCGGTGCGCGGCGACCTCGAAGCCGTCGGTCTCGAAGATCTGCGAGCCGATGTGGGAGTGCAGGCCGACCAGCTCCAGCGAGGGCAGCGCCAGCACCCGCCGCGCCGCCTCCAGCGCCGCGCCGGAGTTGCGGGAGAGGCCGAACTTCTGGTCGTCGTGGGCGGTGGCGATGAACTCGTGGGTGTGCGCCTCGACGCCGGTGGTCACCCGGATCATGACCTTGGGGCGCACGCCGAGCCGCTCGGCGTGGTAGCCCAGGCGGGCGATCTCCTCGAAGGAGTCGACGACGATGTGCCCGACCCCGGCCTCCAGGGCCATGACCAGCTCGTCGACCGACTTGTTGTTGCCGTGCAGGGTGATCTTCTCGGCGGGGAAGTCCGCGGCCAGGGCCAGCGCCAGCTCGCCGCCGGAGCACACGTCCAGGCCGAGGCCCTCCTCGGCCAGCCAGCGCACGAGCGCGCCGCACAGGAACGCCTTGCCCGCGTAGTGCACGCTGCCGTCGGCGAAGGCGCCGGCGTACTCGCGGGCGCGCTGGCGCACGTCCTCCTCGTCCACGACGTACAGCGGGGTGCCGAACTCGCGGGCCAGGTCGCGGACGTCGACGCCGCCGACCTGCAGCGCGCCCTCCACCCGGCGGGCGGTGCGCGGCCACACCACCGGGGCCAGGTCGTTCAGGTCCGCCGGGGGCGGCATCGGGTGGTCTTCGGGCAGGACGTCGGCATGCCGGTCGCCTGCGGGATGAACTCTGCTCACAATCTCTCTCTTGCCGTCTCGCCGAGCCTGCGCAGCCCGTTGCTCAAGGTGACGCGCACGGCGCCGGCGAGGATCACACGGGCACCGTGCTGCGGGGTGGGCTCCTCGCGGGAACCCTCGTGGACGTCGTGGTAGGCGTCCGCGATCCGTTCCAGCTGGAGCATCGGTTTTCGGTGTCCGTCGAACCCCGCCAGCAGCCCGAGCAGCCTGAGCTCCCCGGGCGCGGTCAACGCCGCCGGGTCGCCCGGCGGCACCTGGAGATCACGGGCCCGGCGCTGCACCGCGCAGGCCCGCTCATAGGCGAAACGCACACGGAATCCGGGGTTGTCGAACGTCCTGGGGAAGTCGTCCCAGGACCCTTCGATCATCTCACCCCGGCCGTATCCCTCGTCCCCGGCGATGGCCGCGGCGATCCGCCCCGGGACGGCCAGGTGCAGCGCCAGCAGGCCCGGTCCGCGCGTCTCGACATGTGAGACGTCCGGGTGCCGCGCCAGCCGGCCGGCCAGCGGCGCCGCGTCCAGCCGGTGCCGCGGGGCGACCGCCGAGACGTAGGTGTCCTCCCAGGTGATTGAGGCACTGGACGGACGCACGCCGTACTCGGCGGCCACCGCCGCCAGCACCGCCTCGTTCGCCTCTCCGGGAGTCACGGCACCGAGGGTAGCCGACCAGCATCTGGACAAACGACAGGTTTCACACGCCTCCGGCGCCCGCCGCGCGCAGGGCCAGCGCCCGCACCGTCCGGATCAGCTCGGCCGGGTCGAAGGGCTTGGTCACATAGGCGTCGACGCCGATGCCCACGCCCCGGTCGACGTCCCGCTCCTGCGCCCGCGCGGTGATCATCACCACCCCGATCCGCGCGGTCCGCGGATCGCCCCGCAGCCGCACGGCGGTCTCCCACCCGTCCAGCCGGGGCATCATCACGTCCAGCGTGATCACGTCGGGCGCCACCTCGCCCACCCGCTCCAGGCAGTCCCACCCGTCCACCGCGGTGTGCACCTCGAACCCCTCCAGTTGGAGGTTGACCGCGATCAGCTGCCGAATCACCTCGTCGTCGTCGACGACCAGTACCCGCCCGAGACTCTCAGCCATCAGCCCAAGCTAGCCCGCCGCACCCCTCGCCGCACGCAAACCGAGCCGTCGGCACGCCTCCTTCCGCGTTCCGGCCCCGGCCGCCCCCGCGGCGGGGAAACGGGTGCGCGTCTTCTCCGGAACCCTGGTAATCTTCTTCTCGTTGCGGGCTCCCGTAGCTCAGGGGATAGAGCGTTGCCCTCCGGAGGCAAAAGCGCAGGTTCGAATCCTGCCGGGAGCGCATCAGAAGGAAAGGCCCCGCAGGTGATCACCTGTGGGGCCTTTCTGTTGTGTCCCCCTTCTGATGCTTCCTCCGCCTTTGCGCACTCATCGCGGCATGTGGGGCAGACTCCAAGGCGTTCGCCGTCCCCGGCCCCGAGGAGACCCATGCGTTACGGACGATCCCCCCTCACCCTCACCGCAGCCGCCCTGCTCGCCGGGCTGGCGCTGTCCGCCTGCGGGAGCGGCGGCGGGGAGGAGAAGGCCGCCTCGCCGGGCTCCCCCGAGCGCTCCGAGCAGGCCGCGCCCGGCGAGCCCACCGTCCCCATGCCGCAGGAGATCGAGACGCGCCCGACGCCCGCCGCCTCCACCGCGCCGCCCGCCCCGGCGGGGACCCCCGCCTGCAAGAACCCCCAGCTCTCCCTGGCCGCCGCCGGAGGGCAGGGCGGCGCGGGCACCCACATCCAGCGGCTGGAGATCACCAACAGCGGGGCGCTGTGCACGCTCGAAGGCAGGCCCGAGGTCTACCCCTACGACGCCAAGGGCGCCCGGGCGAAGGGGTTCAAGACCGCCTCCGTCCCCGGCGACTTCGGGGCCATCGGCGGGTCGCCCGGGAAGGTCACCCTGGAGAAGGGCGGCAAGGCCGTGGTCTACGTCGTCGTCAACGACAACAGCGCCGAGGGGAAGAGCTGCCCGGAGGCGGCGGGCCTGGCCCTCCAGGCGCCCGGGGACGCCGGGAACGCCCCGGTGCGCCTGGCCAAGGCGTGGAGCCCGTGCCCCGGCCCGATCCAGGTCTCGGCGGTGCACCCGCCGACCTCCGTCTTCTAGTTCCGCGGAACCGCCGGTTCCCCGGACCGGGCTCCAGGCACCATGATGATCTCCACTCCGCGAACCGGGAGGAACGGTGGAGATCACACGTACCGAGGTCGACGGCGTCCCCGCCTACTGGACGGACGGGCCCGAGTACCAGGCGGCGCTGCTGTTCCGCGTGGGGCGGGCCGACGAGACGCTGGCCCGGAGCGGGATCACCCACCTCGTCGAGCACCTGGCCCTGTACGAGCTCGGCGGCGTCGAACGGCACTTCAACGGCATGGTCGACGCCCGCACCACCACGTTCGTCAAGCAGGGCTCCCCCGAGGAGGCCGCCCGCTACCTCAAGGGCGTCTGCGCCGGGCTGGCCCGCCCTCCCATGGAGCGCCTGGAGGCCGAGAAGCAGGTGCTGCGCACCGAGGAGGCCGGCCAGGGCGGGCGCGCCCTCGGCGACCTGCTGCTGTGGCGGTACGGCTCCCGGGGCCGCGGCCTGCTGGGCTACCAGGAGCTCGGACTACCCGAGATCTCCCCCGAACTGATCACGTCCTGGACGAGGTACTGGTTCACCCGGGGCAACGCGGTGCTCGCCTTCACCGGAGGCCCGCCGCCCGAGGGCCTCGTGCTCGACCTCCCCGACGGGCCGCGCCGCCCCACCGCGCCGTCCGCGCCGGTGCTCCCCCGGTTCCCCGCCCACTTCCCGATGCCGCTGGACGGCGTCATGCTGCACGCCGAGGTCGAGCGCGGTCCCGGCGCATCCCTCTACCGGCACGTCCTCCGGCGCAGGCTGCACGACGTGCTCCGCCGCCAACGGGCGCTCAGCTACACCACCTCGGTCGAGTACCGGCCCGACGAGGCGCACACCGCCGAGCTCGTCGCCTTCGCCGACGGCCTCCAGTCGGTCTCCGGCGAGCTCACCGCGGCGTTCCTGGAGGTGGTGGACGACCTGGCCTCCCGTCCCGTGGCCGAGGCGGAGCTGGCCGAGGCCAAGGAGAGCGCGCGGGAGGGCTTCGAACACCGGGACGCCGCCACCGCCCTGGTCATGTCCGTCGCCTGGGACGACCTGATGGGCGCGGCCGTCCGCACGCCGCGCGAGCAGCTCGCCCGGATCCAGCAGGTGACGCCGCAGGACGTCCAGCGGGCCGGCGTGCAGGTGCGGGACACCGCGCTGCTCGCGCTCCCTCCCGGGGTGGAGCCCGCGGACAAGCGGTACCGGCCCGCGCCGGGCAACTCCCCTTACGCGCTGGAAGGGCACGTCCTGCACCCCTGGAGCGGAGCGGAGTACCTGATCGCCGCGCCCACGGGGCTGACCAAGGTGACCGGAACGGCCATGGCCACCGTCCAGTACGCCGAGTGCACCGCGGTCCTGGCGTGGCCGGACGGCGCAAGGCAGCTCTTCGGACCCGACGGCATCACCGTCCGGGTCGAGCCGGGGCTGTTCCGGGACGCCGCCCCGCTCGTCCACGCCGTGGACCGGTCCGTCCGGCCCGACGTCTTCGTCCGGATGCTGCCGCGCGACCACCTTCCCCGGCCCGAAGACGGCGGCCCGCCGTTGTCGCTGTCCGCCCCTCCGCCGGAGCAGGAACGCCGCAGCCTGTTCCGGCGCAAACGCCAGGACGATCCCGACCCCCTGCTCACCGAGGCGCTCGCCGCGGTGCGCGCCGGGCGGCCCGAGGCGGGCCTGGCGGTGCTCGCGGCCAGCCGGGGGCACCACGACCTGCGGGACCGCCGCCTGTCCTTCCTCTCGGACGCCTGCCCGCTCTCCGCCCTCGACCCGCTGCGCGCCGCCCGCCCCGACGACCCCGACCTGCTGCTGTGGGCCGGTTCGACGCGCATCCAGGAGGCGTGGCGCATCCGCAGCGACGCGCGGGCCCAGTACGTGGGGCGGGAGCAGTTCACGCGCTTCTGGGTGGTGCTCTCCCAGGCGGGCGGGACGCTGCTGCGCGCCGCGCACCTGCTGCCCGACGACCCCGTCCCGTGGGAGACCCTGCAGTTCTACGGGCTCGGCATGCAGCTCCCCCGGCCGGAGCTCGACCGCTACTGGGACGAGATCGTGCGGCGCGACCCGTACCTGTACCCGGCGCACCTCAGCCGCGCCCAGGTCCTGGCGGGCAAATGGCAGGGCTCGGACGCCGAGAGCCTGGAGTTCGCCGACGAGACCCTCCACCGCGCCCCGCCCGGCCACCCGCTGAACGCCGTCGTGGCGGCCGTCTGCCTGGAGACCGCCGTGTCCTCCGACGACGAGGCGCGGGTGCACCTGGCCCGCCCCGACATCTACGGACGGCTGGTGGCGGCGTCCGCCAAATTCCTGGCGGCGCCGCAGGACCATCTGAGGGCGCGGGAGGCGCACCAGTACCTCGGTGCAGCCTTCTACCACGTGCGGGACCTGGACCGGGCCCGCTACCACCTGTCGCTGGCGCATCCCCGCAAGGACCTGTCGCTGGCCTGGTTGTACCGGTCCGAGAGCGAGAAGGACTACAGGCAGGCGCGGCATCTGCTCGATCTGGACTGAAGGTTTTTCTCGTCTCGGGAATAACATCCGTTCCGGATTGTTGTTCACGGTGTATCACTACCCCCTACAAGCCATGTCAGGAGGAGGTTTTGGACACCGTCATCCGACGGCGACGCGAAGAACCAACCGATTCACCCCTTCGATCCCGGTCTCTCCGGGCCCTCGCGGTGGCCGCGCTGTTGGAACAGCAGGCCGAACGTGATCACGTTCGGTCACCGGACCACGTCGAATCGAACTAATCCGCTGCTCAAGTGGGCGTTGAGCCATGTCGTTCGCCATGATGGGTCGTAACGCCCGGCCCGATGGCATGGGCGGTTCGACGACGATGAGGAGAAACGATGGCTCTGCCGACGCTGACCCCCGAGCAGCGGGCCGAAGCTCTCGCCAAGGCCCAGGAGGCCCGCAAGGCGCGTAGCGAGCTGCTGGCCGCCCTCAAGGCCGGGACGCTCAGCCTGGGCGACGTGCTCGCACGCGAGGACGCCGTGGCCAAGAAGACCAAGGTCACCCAGGTGCTCAAGGCCCTGCCGGGTTACGGCCCCGCCAAGGTGGCCGCGCTCATCGAGAAGCTGGGCATCGACGAGAACCGCCGGGTCGGCGGCCTCGGCGAGCAGCAGCGCGCCAAGCTGCTGGCCGAGATCGGCTGACCCGGATCAGCACCGAAGCCCCGTCGCGGACACCGCGGCGGGGCTTCTTGGTCTTTTTCCGGTTCGACCAGATATCAATACGCAGGGTGATCGGCCGATCACCAAATGATCCATAACGAAAGATGAATAAACCCTGGCCGGTTCCCCTCGCGGTGTGCGACGGTTCCCCCGTGCGCAGATACCCAGCGTTGCATGCCGCTCGCAGTGAGTACAGGGGCAGGAGGGTCGCCGCCCTCGGCCTGCCCGTGCTGGCCGTCCTGACCTGGATGGCCGCCGGGCTGCTGCACCAGCCGACCGGCCCGGTGCCGCTCGTCCGGCATGTCACGAACATCGAGGGGCCCGGCCGTTCCGGCCCGCCCGAGGAGATCGCCCAGTCGGCGCTCCGCCCGTCCGAGGCCCCGGCATCCGCCGGGGGGCGGACGCCGGGGCGGCGTTCCCGGGCCATCGCCGCCGCGCCCCGCCTGACCCCGGCCGCCACCTCGCGGCCCGTGCCCCCGGCCCTGCCCTTCCCCGTGCCGCCGACCCCGCCCCGGCCGGCCGCGTCCGCGCCGGCCGCGGCCTCCTCGTCCGGCACCGAGCCGGATCCGGCGAAGACCCGGCGGCCCCGGGCCGCCCTCCCGTCGACGGCGGCCGGGACCCCGCAGCCGCCGCCCGCCGACGCCGCCCGGCTCGCGGTGAGCGCCGCGACCGCGACGTCCCCCATGTCGCGCCCCTCGGCCTCGCCGGGCCCCGTTCCCTCCCCGGGCGCCGAAGAGCCCTCTCCGGCGCGTTCCGATCCGTTCGCCGCCCCCGCAGAGCCGCGGTCCGCGACGCCCTCTCCGGCGGAGCGCCGGACGTCCTTCGACCCCGAGCCCGTCCCGCAGTGCGGCGGCTTCCTGCTGCCGCTGCTCGGCTGCCCCCTCTGGGCGCCGTTCCCGTGGGTGCCGTGACGGCCGTTCAGTGGCGGTCGGCGCGGTAGTCCTCGATCAGCCGGGACAGCAGCGCGCCGTAGTGCGCGATGATGCGCTCCAGTTCGTCGTACCGCGCCACGTCCAGCAGTTCGCGCTCCAGCAGGACGAAGTCGCAGCGGCTCTCCCACTCCTGGATCTTCACCTGGTCGGGGCAGGGCTTCAACCGCTCCCGGCCCGCCTCGCCCAGGTACCAGCACGCGACGTCTCTGAGCAGTCTGCTCGCAGCTTCGACCATGATCTCCAGTGTGGCCTTCCGGTTCGCGGGCGAAACCCCGCTTCGGGCAATGGATCCTTCAGGCGGCGGTCACCGGTGCGGGCGTGACAGGCCGGTCAGAAGGGCCGGGAATTCGGTAAAGGTACGGTGCCGATTCGACTTAACGGCTGGACAGAGGGGGCGTGATCGGTTCGTCCTGTCTAGGATCGCAGCGTCCTGAACGGCTCGTGGGAGTACGGAGGGTTGCGCGATGGGACGATCGCGGGCCGGGCGGCAGGTCCGCCATGTGCGTTGGCGTTGCACCGCCAACGTCTCCTTCCCCGCTGCCCCGGAGGACTCCTACGATCCCGACGGCTACCGGCTGGTGCCGGCCGATCCGCCGCTGACCCTGGCCCAGCTCGCCGCGCTCGTCGACCCCTCCGGCTCGCCCGCCTGGCGGCCGGCCACCGGCCTGGTGTGGGCGCGCGCGGAGTTCCTCGCCCTGCCCTGGGTGGCGGACTGGATGTCGGGCTGGGAGGAGGGCGAGCGGTACTGCGCGTCGATCATCGCCCGGTACGGCGACTTCATCCCCGCCGACCTCGCCGTGCTGGAGGCGGCCTCGCTGGACTTCCAGGGCGTGGAGACCTCCGACCGGGAGGCGAGCTTCGTGCACGAGAGCCACGTCTGCGCCTTCGCCGGCCTGGACGACCTCCGCCTGGCCCTGCTCACCCTCTACCGGGACCAGTGGGTCGTGCCCCTCACCGACGGCACCCTCGCCGCCCCGCGCCTCGCCCTCGCGCCCGCCGACTGAACCGGCGGCGGCCCTCAGCCCGCGCGGAACGTCTCCAGGAAGCGCTCGTAGACTCCGAGCCCCTCCTGCCAGCGGTCCTCACTCGCCACCAGCACCACCTGGAAGTTCTGTCCCGCGATCGTGAAGATCCGCGTCTTGGCGTGCCCCGGCCGTCCGTCCCGGGTGAAGGTGAACTCCAGCTCGTAGGCCGGGAGCCCCTGCTGGGAGACGCTCCTGATGTCGCCCACCCGCCGGTAGTCGGGATAGTCCATCTGCGCCTCGGCGGCCTCCAGCTCCCGGAGCAGGCCGAAGGCCGTGGGCGGTGAGCTGACGGCGATGCCGAGGCTGCTCCCGTCCTTCGCCGGAGCGAGCACCGTCTCAGCTTCCTCGCTCGACCAGGCCGCGGGGACGACCGCCGTGTAGTCCGTGCCCCGGTGTTCCTTCTCCCCTTCCCGCGGCACGGGCGCGGAGGCCGAGGCGGACTGGGCGACAGGCGTGCCCGTCGTCCGGGGCTCGCCGCCGTCGTCCTTCTGGGAGAGGGAGACGAAGACGGCTCCGGCGGCCAGGAGCAGCGCCGCGCCCGCGGCGAGTGCCGGCAGATGACGAGGGCGCCGTTCTTTCGGCGGTGGCGGGCCGGCTGGAAGACGCGCGCCGGGATCGAATGCCGCACCTGGAAACGCCGCGCCCGGATCGGTGCCCGCGAGCCGGACGGGGCCGTGGGGTCCGGCGGCCGCCGCCAGGAGTCGCGCGGCCTCGTCCGGGTGGAGGCGTTCGGCGGGGTCCTTGCGCAGCAGACCCGCCAGCACCGGGGTGAGGGGGCCCGCGCGGCCCGGCGGGTCCGGCTCCTCCGTCAGCAGGGCGGACAGGACGCCGACGAGGTCGTCGCCGTGGAACGGCGGACGGCCCTCCACCGCGGCGTAGAGGGTGGCGCCGAGCGACCACAGGTCCGACGCGGGTGTGGCGGGGCGCCGCCTGGCCTGCTCGGGAGAGAGGTACATCGGGGAGCCGAGGAGGGCGCCGGTCCGGGTGAGCTCGGGGTCTCCGACGAGGCTGGCGATCCCGAAGTCGGTGAGCACCGCGCGCCCGCTCTCCATCAGGATGTTGGCGGGCTTGACGTCGCGGTGCACCACGCCCGCGGCGTGCGCGACGCGCAGCGCCTCCAGCACCTGCAGGCCGAGCACCGCCGTCTCGGCCGGAGCCAGCGGGCCGCGTCCGGCCAGCACCCTGTCCAAAGAGTCCGCCCGCACGTAGCGCATCACGATCCACGGCCGCCCGTCCTCCTCCACGACGTCGTGGACGGTCACGATGCCGGGGTGGTCGAGGCGGGCCGCGGACCTGGCCTCGCGGATGATCCGCGCGTACAGGGGGGCGGGGTCGACGCCGGGCGGCGGGCTGACCTCCTTGAGCGCCACCTCCCGGCCGAGGAGCCGGTCGCGGGCGCGCCAGACCGCGCCCATGCCTCCTCTGCCGAGCGGTTCGACCAGCTCGTAGCGATCCACGATGATCTTGTCGGGGGGCACGGGGCGACGATACCGGGCGGGGCTCCCGCGGCGCAGGCCCGTACGCCAGGATGAGGGCATGTCCAACCGGGAGCTGTTCGTGCTCGGCACCGCCAGCGCGGTGCCGACGCGGCGCCGCAACCACAACGGGTACTTCCTGCGCTGGGACGGGCAGGGGCTGCTGTTCGACCCCGGCGAGGGGACGCAGCGGCAGATGTCGCGCGCCGGGCTGGCGGCGAACGACCTGCACTGGGTGTGCGTCACGCACTTCCACGGCGACCACTGCCTGGGGGTGCCGGGTGTCGTGCAGCGGATCGCGCGGGACGGCGTCGCGCGACCGGTGCACGCGGTCTATCCGGCAAGCGGCGCGGTGTACTGGGAGCGGCTCCGGCACGCGGCGTCCTTCCACGACACCGCCGACATCACCGAGCACCCCGTCGAAGGCGGCGGCGCGGAGCTGGCGGGCGCGGACTTCACGCTCACCGCGCTGCGGCTCGACCACGGGATCGAGGCGTACGGGTACCGGCTGGCCGAGCCGGACGGGCGGACGATGCTGCCGGAGAAGCTGCGCGAGCACGGCGTCCGGGGTGCGCAGATCGGCCGGCTCAGCGGGCCGCTGCTGGAGGAGTGCAGCGTGCCGCGGCCGGGCCAGAAGATGGCGTTCGTCATGGACACGCGGTTGTGCGACAACGTCTTCGCGCTCGCCGAAGGGGTGGACCTGCTGGTCATCGAGTCGACCTTCCTCGACTCCGAGGAGCGCCAGGCAGCCGAGCACGGGCACCTGACCGCGCGCCAGGCCGGGCGGGTCGCCCGCGAGTGCGGGGTGCGCCGGCTGGTGCTGACCCATTTCTCCGAGCGCTACACCGAGGCCGACGAACCGCTCTTCCTGGAGCAGGCGGACTTCCCGGGCGCGGTGCTCGCCCGCGACCTCGACCGCGTCCCGCTGCCGCCGCGCCGCCGGACCGGCGGCTGACACTTCTCCCACCACGAGAGACGCACGCCCGGCGGCGTGCTCACGGCGGTCGAACGCGCGCTGTCGCGCGCCGAATGTTCGGCAGGCGTTGCCGCAACGGCACGTCTTCTTCCGCCGGATCCCCTATGGTTACTTTCAGTGACACTCCAGGGGGGATCGAGTGACATGAGAGTGCTTTTGCTGACCGTCGGGTCGCAGGGGGACGTGCTGCCGTTCGTCGCGCTGGCCGAGCGGCTGCGCCGGGAGGGGCACCAGCCGCTGCTGGCCGCGCCCCGGCTGTTCCACAGGACGGCCGAGGCGCACCACATCCCGTTCGCCCCGCTGGAGCTGGACATGCTGCGCGTCGCCGACGGGCTGGAAGGCGCGTTCGGGGTGCGGCAGTTCCTGCGTTTCGCGCGGGAGCTGGGCGCGGTGGCGCCCGAGGCGCTGGAGAGCGTGGTGCGGGCCGCCGAGGGCGACTTCGACGTCGTCGTCCACCATCCGATGTTCCCGCTGGGCCACCACCTCGCCGACTGGGCGGGCGTTCCGTCGGTGCTCGCCGCCCCCCTCCCCGCCTACCAGCCCACCCGCGCCTTCAGCTCTCCGGCGTGGGGCGTGCGCCTTCCCTTCCCCCGCGCCTCCTACGCCGCCGCGCAGCGGGTGTTCCTGCGGTCCTGGTCGCGGGAGCTCGACCACTGGCGCCACCACACGCTGGGCCTGCGCCGGCGGTCCGGCTGGCGCGACCCGCTGGTGCGCCCGGACGGCGAGCCCGCGACGGTGCTGCACGCCATCAGCCCCCAGGTGCTGCCCCGGCCCTCCGACTGGCCCGGTACCGCGCACCTGACCGGCTACTGGCGGCTGCCCGAGGCGCCCTTCACCCCGGGGCGGCGGCTCCGGGAGTTCCTGGAGGCGGGCGAGCCCCCGGTGTACGTGGGGTTCGGCAGCATGCCGCTGCACGAACCGCAGCGGCTGGCCCGCCTCATCGCCGAGGCCGCCGCCGAGGCCGGCGCCCGGGTGCTGCTGGCGGGCGGCTACCGGGGGCTGCGCGGCGTCGTCAACTCCGACCGGGTGCACCTGGTGCGGCACGTCCCGCACGAGTGGCTGTTCCCCCGGTGCGCCGCGGTGGCCCACCACGGCGGCGCGGGCACCACGGGCGCGGCCGCCGCGGCGGGCGTGCCGCAGGTCATCTGCCCCGCCGGGCTCGACCAGCCGTTCTGGGCGCGCCGGATGCGGAGCCTGGGGGTGGCGCCCGCCGCGCCGAAGCTGGGCGAGCTCTCGGTGCGCGGCCTGGTCCCCGCCTTCGACGCGGTGCTGAACGACCTGCAGCTGACCTACCGGGCCGAGGAGCTGGGGCGGCGGGTGCGGGCCGAGGACGGCACCGGCGCGGCGCTGCGGCTGATCGGCGCCTCCACCGGCCCCGTGCGGGACGTCCTGCCCGGGATGTCCGCCGGGTCAGCCGACCTTCCTGAATTCCCCGAATCACCGGAAACGATGGTGAAGTTGTGATCCTGCCGCTCCCCGAGGGCTTCGAAAGACACCCGCTGCGCGTGCGGCGCGGCACCGTCGAGGCGATCCGCCACCCCGCCGCCGCCGGGCGCGACCGCGGCGAGACGGTGGTGATGGTGCCCGGGCACTTCGGCTCCAAGGAGGACTTCCGGCTGGTCATGCCGCTGCTGTCCGCCGTCGGGTACGACTGCTGGGCCTACGACTACACCGACCAGTTCAGCGCGACCGGGCTGGACTCCTACAACGACTACACCCTGGACCTGCTCGCCGCCGACCTCGTCGAGCTCGTCGGCGAGCGGCGGGTGCACTACCTGGGGCACTGCATGGGCGGGCTGGTCGCGCGCCGCGCCGTGCTGGAGCGGCCCGAGCTCGCCCGCAGCCTGGCCCTGGTGAGCTGCGGCCCGCACATGCACGGGCTGCGGCACCGGGCGATGTGGGTCGGCCTCGACGAGATGCTGGCGGGCAGCGGCCTGATGGGCATGTGGCCCGTCGTGCAGCGGCTGCTGCCCGAGGGCGACGAGCTCGCCGCCGGATTCTGGCGCAGCAAGCTGGAGACGATGAACCACGCCTACGTGCAGGGCACCGCCGACTCCATGCGGACCGCCCCCGACCTCACCGGGGAGCTCGCCGCCAGCGGGGTGCCGGTGCTGGTGCTGTACGGCTCCCGCGACCGGAGGTTGTGGAGCCACGAGATCTACCACGAGATGGCCGTCCGGCTCGGCGCCGCCGAGGCCGTGCTGCAGGGGGCCGCGCACAGTCCCGTCATGGAGCGGCCCGAGGCCACGGCCATGACGCTGCTGAACCTGCTGGAGAGCGCACAGGAGGTCTGCCGGTGACGGTGATGGCGCCCGCCCCCGCCGGGGCCACGGCCAAACGCGTCTTCCTGCGGCTGATCCGGCCCCGCCCGCAGGCCGACCCGTACCCCGACTACCGGCGGCTGCGCGAGCTCGCGCCCGTCCACACCATCCGGCTGCCCGGCCTGGGCGAGGCATGGGTGGCGGCCGCCCACGCCGAGGTCGCGCTGCTGCTGCGCCACCGCGACTTCGGCCCGCTGTCGCACGCCCGGCTGGACCTGCTGTCGCCGGGCTGGCGGCGGCAGCCGCTCACCTCCTGCATCTACCGTTCGATGGCCTTCCGCAGCGGCCTCGACCACCGGGTCAACCGGGGCCTGGTCGCCGGCGACTTCTCCGCCCGCACCGCCGACGGCCACCGCGAGAGCCTCACCCTGCTGGCCGAGGAGCTGCTGGACGGCCTCGCCCGCGGCGGCCGCGAGACCGACCTGATGGACTCCCTCGCGCTGCCGTTCGCCGCGCTGACCATCGGCCGCGCCCTGGGCGTCCCGGACGGCCCCGCCCTGGAGCTCTCCCGGCTGTCCCGCGTCGCGAGCACCGTCTTCGAGCCCATGGCCACCGCCGCCCAGCGCGCCGCCCAGCACCGGGCGGGCGAAGGCATCGTCGACCTCCTCGGCGCGCTCCTGGCCGAGCGCCGCCGCGCCCCGCAGGACGACCTCCTCACCCGCCTCGCCACCGCCCGCCCCGCCGACCGGGACGCGGACGGGCCGACCGACCGGAACGCGGACGGGGTGCGGGAGGCGCTCAGCACGGCCGTCATGCTGTTCGGCGCGGGCTTCGACTCGCCCGCCAGCGCGGTGGGGCTGGGCGCGGGGCTGCTCATGGAGCATCCCGAGCAGGCGGCCCTGCTGCGCGCCGACCCGTCCCTGGGGCGCCGCGCCGCCGAGGAGATCCTGCGCTACGACTCCCCCGTCCACCTCGTCACCCGCACCGCCCACCGGGACACCCGCCTCGCCGGGGTTCCCATCCCGCGCGACGGCGTCGTCTTCGGCCTGCTGGCCTCCGGCAACCGCGACCCGCTCGCCGTCTTCGAACCCGACCGCTTCGACATCGCCCGGATCCCGGCCCCCGCGCTCTCCTTCGGCGCCGGCGCCCACTACTGCCTGGGCGCCCCGCTGGCCCGCCTCCAGTCCGAGATCCTCTTCCCGCTCCTCCTCCGGCGCTTTCCCGCCCTGCGTCCCGCCGCCCCGCCCGTCTACCGCTCACCGGGCACCATGCTCCGCGGCTACGAGCACCTGCCCGTCCTCCTGCGCTGACCCCGTCGCCCGCCGTCCTCCCCGCCCGTCCGCGGTGCGCCGGGGCGGCGGGGGCGGTCAGGCCTGGATGATCTCCAGGCCCGCTTCGCGGAAGGGGGCGAGGCGGGCCTCGTCGGCGGTGGAGTCGGTGATCAGGGTGGTGATGCGCGCCAGGGGGCAGATGCGGGCGAAGGCGCGGGTGCCGAGTTTGGAGGCGTCGGCGACCACGGCCACGCGGGCGGAGCGCTCGGCCATCAGGCGGTTGACCGCCGCCTCGCCCTCGTGCTCGGCGGCGGCGCCGAAGGAGGCGTCGAGGGCGTCCACGCCGAGGATGGCCAGGTCGAGCCAGAGGCCGTCCAGGGTGGCGGCGGCCAGCGGGCCGATCAGCTCGTAGGAGTTGGGGCGGGCCACCCCGCCGGTCATCACGATCTTGATGGTGGGGCGGACGGTGAGCTCGGCGGCGATGTTCACCGCGTTCGTCACCACGGTCAGGCCCTGCCGCGCGGCCAGCTCCCGCGCCACCTCCGTGGTGGTGGTGCCGCCGTTCAGGCCGACGGCCATGCCCGGTTCGGCGAGCGCCGCGGCCGCGGCGGCGATGCGCTGCTTCTCCGCGGCGGCGCGCGCCGCCTTGTAGCGCAGCGGGAGGTCGTAGGCGACCTCGGCGGAGACGGCGCCGCCCCGGGTCCGCTGGAGGAGCTGCTGGCGGGCCAGCTCGTCCAGGTCGCGGCGGATGGTCGCGGGCGAGACGTCCAGGGCGTGCGCCGCCTCGTCGACGTCGAGGCGGCCGCGGTCGGCCAGGAGTTCCAGCAGCCGGGTGCGGCGGTCGTGTGCGGAGGCCATGATGCTCATTCTTGCAGCGACTTGATGACTCTTGTACGTTTAGCGGGTAATTAGAGCATGATTGAGCAAACGGGGGCTTCCTTGTCGTTCACCGCCGAAGAGATCGCCGCGCAGCCGCGGTGCTGGGAGCGGGCCATCGCCCTCGCCCCGGAGGCCGAGGGGCTGCCCGCCACCGGCGAACGGGTCGCGGTCGTCGGCTGCGGCACCTCCCTGTTCATCGCGCAGTCCTACGCCGCGCTCCGGGAGTCCGCGGGACTCGGCGAGACGGACGCCTTCCCCGCCTCCGAGTTCCCCTACGCGCGCGCCTACGACCGCGTGGTGTCGATCTGCCGCTCCGGCACCACGACGGAGGTGCTGGAGCTGCTGCGGCGCACCGGCACTCCCAACGTCGCGGTCATCGGCGACCCCACCACGCCGATCGTGCAGATCGCCGACGCCGTCATCCCGCTGGAGTTCGCGGACGAGAAGTCGGTCGTCCAGACGCGCTTCGCCACCACCGCCTTCACCCTGCTCCGCGCCCACCTGGCGCTCTCCGAGCCGTCCCTCCTGCCCGCGGACCTCGTGGCGCAGGCCGAGGAGGCGGTGAACGCGCCGCTTCCCGAAGGCGCGGTCGAGCGCACGCAGTTCACCTTCCTGGGCGCGGGATGGACGAACGGCCTCGCGCACGAGGCGGCGTTGAAGGTCCGCGAGGCGTCCGGCTCCTGGACGGAGTCCTACCCGGCCATGGAATACCGGCACGGCCCCATCAGCGTGACGGACGAGCACAGCGTCACGTGGTTCTTCGGCGCCCCGCCGGAGGGACTGGAAGAGGAGGTGCGGGCGGCGGGAGCCGTCGTCTCGGCCTCCGGCCTGGACCCCGCGGCCGACCTCATCCGGGCGCAGCGCCTGGCCGTCGCGGTCGCCGAGCACAAGGGCCTCGACCCCGACGAACCCCGCAACCTCACCCGTTCGATCATCCTCACCTGACCCATGGCGACCTCCACCACCTACACCAACGCCCGTCTGGTCACCCCGTCGGGGATCGTCGAGAACGGCTGGCTGCGCGTCGCCGGCGGACGCATCGAGGCGCTGGGCGAGGGCCCCGCCGAAGGCCGCGACCTGGGCGGCGCCTGGATCCTGCCCGGCTTCATCGACCTGCACGTCCACGGAGGCGGCGGCCACTCGGCCATGACCTCGCGCGAGGCGATCCGCGAGTCCGTCGCCTTCCACCGCGCGCACGGCACCACCTCGACGCTCGTCAGCCTGGTCACGGCCCCGCTGGAGCGGCTGGCCGAGGCCGCGGGCTGGATCGCCGACCTCGCCGAGGAGGGACTGATCCTCGGCGGCCACTTCGAGGGGCCGTTCCTCGCGCACTCCCGCTGCGGCGCGCAGAACCCCGCCGCGCTCCGCGCCCCCGACCGCAAGGAGCTGCGACTGCTCCTCGACGCCGGGCGCGGCACGATCCGCCAGGCCACCATCGCACCCGAGCTGGTCAACACCAACGGCGACACCGGCCTCGACCTCATCCGCGACCTGGTGGCCGACGGCGTCATCGCCGCCATCGGCCACACCGACGCCACCTACGAACAGGCGCAAGCGGGCATCGAGGCGGGCGCGCGGCTCGTCACGCACGTCTTCAACGGCATGCGCGGCCTGCACCACCGCGAGCCCGGACCGCTCCTCGCCGCCTCCGAGCATCCCGACGTCGTCCTGGAGGCCATCAACGACGGCGTGCACCTGAACGATCCGGTCGTGCGGATGCTCGACCGGCTGGCTCCCGGACGGCTCGCCTTCATCACCGACGCCATCGACGCCACCGGCATCGGCGATGGCGAATACCTCCTGGGCGCGATGCGCGTACGCGTGGCGGACGGCCAGGCCCGCCTGGCCGACAGCGGCGCCCTGGCGGGCAGCACCCTGACCATGGGCGACGCCGTACGCCGCGCTGTCAGGGACGTCGGCCTGCCCATCGAGACGGCCTCCCGCTACGCCTCCGCCGTCCCCGCCCGGGTACTCGGTCTCACCGACCGCGGCACGCTCACCCCGGGCGCACGCGCCGACCTCGTCTTCCTCGACGAAGACCTGCGGGTCACCGAGGTCCCGTGATCCTCACCGTCACCCTCAACCTCGCGCTGGACGTCACCTACGACGTCGCAACGCTCACCCGGCATGCCACCCACCGGGTCCAGAGGGTGCGTCAGCGCGCGGGAGGCAAGGGCGTGAACGTCTCCCGCGTGCTCGCCTCCCTGGGGCAGGAGACGCTCGCCACGGGACTGTGCGGGGGCCCCACCGGCGATCTCGTGCGCAAGGACCTCCACAAGGCGGGCCTCTCCCATGCCTTCCACACCATCTCCGGTGACACTCGCCGTGCCGTGACGGTCGTGGACGACGACGCGACCGTCTTCAACGAGCCGGGACCGCTCGTCCACCCCGCCGAATGGTCGCTCTTCCAGGCTCACTTCACGCGGCTCGCGCGGTCGGCGAGCGTCGTCGTCTTCTCCGGCAGCCTCCCACCGGGCCTCCCCGACGACGCGTACGCGACCCTCATCGGTTTGGCGGGCGGGGCGAAGACCATCGTCGACACCAGTGGTCCGGCGCTGGGTGCCGCCGTGGCGGCCGCTCCTTCTCTCCTCAAGCCCAACGCACGTGAGCTCGCCGAAACCGGGCTCTCCCCTGCCGGGCCCCTCGTCGTCTCCCGAGGCGGGGAAGGAATGCGCGCCATGGCGGACGGAAGATGCTGGGAGGCACGCCCGCCGGAAGTCCTTACCGGCAATCCCACGGGCGCCGGAGACGCCGCGGCCGCCGCCCTGGCCGTGGCGCTGCGGGACGGCTCTCCGTGGGAGGAAGCCCTGCGCGACGCCGTGGCCCTGTCCGCGGCCGCCGTCCTCACCCCCGTGGCGGGCGCCGTCGACCACGCCGCCTACCGCCGGTTCCTGTCGAAAGTCAGCGTGAAGGAAGTGCCATGCCCCTGGTGAAGACCGCCGAGCTCGTCTCCCCCGGCACCGGGATCGCCGCGTTCAACGTGATCACGCTGGAGCACGCCGAGGCGATCGTCGCCGGTGCGGAGGAGGCGGGCCACCCCGTCATCTGCCAGATCAGCGAGAACGCCGTCCGGTTCCACCACGGACGCCTGGCCCCCATCGCGGCGGCCACCCGCGCCCTCGCGGAGTCCTCTTCGGCCCGCGTCGCCCTGCACCTGGACCACGTGACGGACGAGGCGCTGCTCCGCCAGGCGGCCGACCACGGCTTCGGTTCGGTCATGTACGACGGCTCCCGGCACGACTACGCCGAGAACGTCGCGCGCACCGCCGAGGCCGCCGCCTGGGCGCACGCCCGGGGATTGTGGCTGGAGGCCGAGCTCGGCGAGATCGGCGGCAAGGACGGCGCGCACGCCCCGGGTGTGCGCACCGACCCCGAGGAGGCCGCCCGCTTCACCGCCGAGACCGCCGTGGACGCCCTGGCCGTGGCCGTGGGCAGCTCCCACGCCATGACCGAGCGCACCGCCCGGCTCGACCACGGCCTCATCCGGCGGCTGCGCGACGCGCTGCCCGTCCCCCTCGTCCTGCACGGCTCCTCCGGGGTCCCCGACGACGAGCTGCGCCGCGCGGTGGCCGCCGGCATGGTCAAGATCAACATCGGTACCGCGCTGAACAAGGCGTTCACCGGCGCGGTCGCCGCGCACCTGCCGTCCCGGGTCGACCCGCGCGCCTACCTGGCGCCGGCCCGCGACGCCATGGCCGCCACCGTCGCCCACCTGCTGCGCGTCGTCTCCGGCTGAGGCCGCGCGGACCCCGCAGGCCCGCGCCGGACCCCGCAGCCGCACCGGACCCCGCGCAGGACCCCGCGCAGGACCCGCGCGCCACGTCAGACCCCGCGCCGGCCCCGCGTGCCGCGCCGGACCCCGCGCCGGATCCCGCGCGCCGCGCAGGACTCCGCGCGCCGCGTCAGGTCCCGCACCGGACCCCGCGCCGGCCTCGCGTCAGACCTCGCGCCCCTCGGCGACCAGCGTCAGCCACACCCGCAGCGACATCTCGAACGCCATCCGCGCCTCGGGGTCGTAGAGCTGCTCGCCGAACAGCTCCTCCAGCTGGTGCAGCCGGTAGCGGACGGTCTGCGGGTGCACGTGCAGCCGGTTGGCGACCTCGGTGGCGTTGAAGCCGCTCTGGAGGCAGGCCAGCAGGGTGCGCGCCAGCCGGTCGCGGTGCCGGGCGCGGATGTCCAGCAGCGGCGCCAGCCGCGTCTTGGCGACCGTCCAGACCAGTTCCTCGTCCTGGAAGACCACCAGGCTCGGCATGTGGTCGACGCAGCGGATCAGCCCGTCGTCGGGCACCACGCCGCGCTCGGCCAGCACCAGCACCTCCCGCGCCCAGCGCAGCGACCGGCCCAGCTCGCCCGCCTCGACCGTCGGGCCGATCGCGGCGTTCCAGTCCTGCAGCGCGCTCTCCAGCATCTGCCTGCGGCCCGGCCCGTCGGGGTCGGGCACGATCAGGCAGGGCTCGTGGCGGTTGAGGTCCATCAGGACGTCCGGGGGCAGCGCGGGCTGCAGGAACTCCTCGGCCTGCCGCTCGCGCAGCGCCACGGCGGCCACCGAGCGCGGGACGCGCCACTCGGCGTTGCGCGCCGCCTCGGCGATCGCCGCGGGAGCCGCGGGCGGCTCGGCCAGCAGCAGGTCCAGCAGCCGGCGGCGGCGCCTGCTCTGCTCGCCGGCGACCTGCTCGCTGGCCGCGTGGTACCCGGCCGCCGCGGCGGCGGCCAGCTCGTCCAGGAAGAGCAGGATCGCCTCGGCCATCTCACCCAGCGCCGAGCGCGGCAGGTCGTAGCGCTCGGACTCGGCGGTGATGCGGCGCAGCGCGACCCGCGCCCCCAGCCGCATGGCGATCTGCAGGTTGTCCAGGCTGCGCCCCTCGCGCGCCTCGCCCCAGCCGATGAACCGGTAGACCTCGGTCAGCTTCTCCAGCGACGTGCCGGGGTCGGCGACCAGCTCGACGAAGTGCTGGAGCGCGCCTTCGACCGCGGCGTTCAGGTTGTCGTTGTAGGCGGGGTCCAGCCGGGAGTACTCGGGTACCTTCTCCCTGATCTCGGTGATCATCTCACCGGCCACGCTGGTCAGGAAGGATTCGAAGAAGCCTGCCCACTCGCCCGGGAGCTGGGGGAAGGCCCGAGCCGAGGACCCCTCCAACGCGGTGGACATCAGTGGCCTCCCCGGTTCGGCGGTGCGGTGGACTCGCAAGTTACCCGCACGTTCACCAAGATGCAGCTAGTACGCCGACAAAAGCACCGGTCCGTTTGTGATGCAGGTGATAATAAATTACCGCGAACCCACCAGAAGGCGGGACGCCGTGCGCATCATGGAACGGACCTCGTCCCTCGGCTGCGCCAGCGAGGTCAGGGTGATCAGCGCCGACAGCACCAGCTGACCCACGATCGCCTCGACGTCCGCCATGTCGACGCCCGCCACCGTGCCGAGCGTCCCGTCGGGGTCGATGGCCGCCCTGAACCGGTCGCGGATGTAGACGAACAGCTCGTTGCGCGCCTCCTCCACCCCCGCGTCCTGGGAGGTGACCGCCTGGACGATCGCCGAGGTGAGCGGGAGGTCGGCGGAGGCCAGGTCGATCAGCGCCTCCAGCAGGACGCTCAGCCGTTCCTCCGGGTCGGCGGCGGGCACCGGCACGTCGGCGATCAGCTGCGCCCAGTCGGCCGCGACCTCGGTGAGCAGATGGTCCTTGGACGAGAAGTAGCGGTACACCGTCGCCCGCGCCACGCCCGCCCGGTCGGCCACGTCGTGCATGGTCACCGCGGCGTAGCCGCCCGTGCCGGCGAGGTCCCGCGCGGCGTGGACCAGCCGTGCCCGCCGCGCCTGCTGCTCCTTGCTCAGAGTGCGCGTGACGGTGATCCGTACGTCGCCGGCCAAGGGACACCTCCTGTGCTCACCCGCAATACTCCCGCATGCGCGGTGGGAACAGGGCCGAAGGGGTGCCCGGAACGCTCCGCCCCGCACGGGGATGGCCGCCATCGGCCGTTTCCCCGCGCCGGACCGCGGCCGCCCTCAGCGCACCAGGACCACCAGCAGCACCAGCGCGATCAGGGCGATCACCACCGACAGCACGGTGATCGCCGTCGTGCGGCCGCCCCGGGCCCGCTCACCGCCCTGGACCTGGCCGGACGGCCCCTGGTAGGAGGGGGCCTGCCCGTAGTCGTACTGGTAGGGCAGCGGCTGCGGAGTGTGCGGCGGCCGGTGGAGGTCGGCGGCGGCGTGCCAGCCGCCGGGCTCCAGCAGCGTCCTGGCCTCCGGGTCCACCGCCGGGATGGGCGGCGGGGTCACGGGCGGGACGGACGGCTGCGGCGCGGGCGGCGGTGCCGGCTGCGGCACGGCGGGGCGCTGCTGCCGGATCTGCCGGGAGATCCGGCCGAGCTGCCCTGGGTCCAGCACGGTGTCCAGGGGGTCGGCGCGCGCGTCCTCGCGCACCACGTCCTCGCGCAGGCGGTCCAGCACCGTGTCGTCGAACTGGGTGGCCGAGGCGGGGATCCGGTTGGGCCGGGAGGAGGCCACGTCCGCCAGCAGCGGCATCGCCTGCTCGCCCGTCATCCGGGTGGCGGGCTCGCGCGAGAGCAGCCCCTCCAGCACCCGGGTGAGCTGCCCGGCGTTGCGCGGCCGGGGCACCGGCTCCGACAGCGCCGCCGACAGCGCGGCCATCGCGTCCTGCCGCTCGTAGGGGGCGTAGCCCTCGACCGCGGCGAAGAGCGTCGCGCCCAGCGACCACAGGTCGGAGGCCGCCGTCGCCTTCTCGCCCTGCACCCGCTCCGGCGGGATGTAGGCGGGCGAGCCCATGACCAGGCCGGTCTGGGTCAGGGTGGCGTCGCCCTCCATGCGGGCGATGCCGAAGTCGGTGAGCACCACCCGGGCCGGCTCGTCGCCGGTGATGAGGATGTTGCTGGGCTTGACGTCGCGGTGCAGGATGCCGCGGGAGTGCGCGGCGCGCAGCGCGTCCAGCACCTGCCGCCCGATGTCGGCGGCGCGCCACGGCTGGATGGTCCGCTCGTCGTCGAGGATCTGCTGCATGGAGCGGGCCTTGACCAGCTCCATGACGATCCACGGCCGGCCGTCCTCCTCCACCACGTCGTGGACGGTCACCACGTTGGGGTGGTTGAGCCGGGCCGAGGCCCGCGCCTCGCGCAGCGTGCGCTCCTTGAGGACGTCCTTCTCGCGGCCGCTCAGACCGGGCCCGAACGTCACTTCCTTGATCGCGACCTCGCGGCCGAGCGTCGTGTCGTGGGCGCTCCACACCGCGCCCATCCCGCCCCGCCCGATCTCGGCGCTCAGCCGGTAACGGCCGCCGAGCAGACGCCCCTTCGACTCCTGTCCCATGATGCTGGTTTCTCCCCCGAACTGTGGAGAACTCCTCGCGACCGCGGCTCCCCTGCCGCCACCACGCTGGCCTTACCTGGGACGCGTGAGCCTCCCCGCAGGTTCAAAGCATCTCACGGACCGAACGAATCCAGAATACGGTGGGCCGCTTCCTCGTTCTCCGGCCAGTCGTCCTCGGGGTAGACCACGAACACCGCCCACGCCTGGCCGTCCATTTTCAGCCGACGGTTGATGCCGTGCCGTGCCGCGCCGCCCTTGCTGGTGAACGTGTACTCCATCTGTGCCGCAGGACTTCCGTTGATCGGGTCCAGTTTCTTCCAGTCGATCTGCTGGAAGTCCTTCGTCTGCTTCAGCAGCTTCAACGAACGGTAGGCGTCCCCGTCAGGGGTCCAGTCCGTGCTGTCCACCTGCACATAGGCCCCGGAATCCGGGTGGTTCCAATGGGTGGATTTCCCTTCGATCCGCTTGGCCCATTCCCTAGGCACCTCGATGCTGAAGCCTTCCCCGGACTCGCTCTTGAAGTCGCCGAAGAGCATCGAGGGCTTCAGGACGAAGACCAGCGCGACGATCGCCAGGACGCCCACCAGTGAGCCGACCAGCGCGGAGAAACCCATGCCGCGGCCGCGGGGCGGGGAGGGGCGGCGGCCTTCGTCGATGTCCCGGATCCACTGCTCGTCGGAGGAGCGCGAGGGCCGGTGCGACGACTGGCGCGCGGGCTGCGTGGGGGGCCGGTGGTACGCGGGCTGGGGCTGCTCGTAGACCGGCGGCGGGGCCTGCTCGTAGGCGTAGGAGACCGGCTGGGGGGCGGGTTCGTAGGCCGGAGGCGGGGGCGGCGCGGACTCGTAGGCGCGTTGCGGCTGCTCGTAGACCGGGGACGGGGCGGGCTCGTAGGAGACCGGCTGCACCGGCGGCGGGTCGTAGGCGGGCTGCCGGGGCGGCGGGGCGTTGCGCACGGGCGGGAGGGCGGAGGCGGTGTGGAACGTGGGCGGGGGCGGCTCCTCCTGCCAGGACGAGCGGGCGGGCGCCGCCCCCGGGCGGTACAGGGAGTCGAACATCTCGCCCACCGGGGGGCGCTCCTCCAGCAGCGCCGCCGTCGGCTGGAACTCGTGGCGGGAGCGGTCGGGCGCGGTGGCGGTGGGCGGCGGGGGCGCGGTGTCCACCCGGTGCAGGAGCTCGGCGGCGGCCGCCGCGTTGAGCCGGGTGTCGGGGTCCTTCTCCAGCAGACCGCTGATCACCGCGCCGAGCGGGAGGCCGCGCTGCAGCTGCGGCACCGGCTCCATCATCACCGCCGCCAGCGTGGAGAGCACCTCGGGCCGCTCGAACGCCGCGTACCCCTCGACCGCGGTGAACAGCGTCGCGCCCAGCGCCCACAGGTCCGAGGGCGTGCCGGGCTTGAGGCCCTGCGCCCGCTCGGGCGACAGGTAGGAGGGCGAGCCCATGACGATGCCCGTCTGGGTGAGCGAGACGTCGCCCTCCATCTGGGCGATGCCGAAGTCGGTGAGGATGGCGCGGTCGTCGCTGAGCATGACGTTCGCCGGCTTGACGTCGCGGTGCAGGATCCCGGCGGTGTGCGCGGCGCGCAGCGCCCCCAGCAGCTGCCGTCCGATCTCCGCGACCCGGGGGACCGGCAGCGGCCCCTCGGCGTCGACGACGTCCTGGAGGGTGCGCGCCTGCACGAACTCCATGACGATCCAGGGGACGCCGTCCTCCTCCACCACGTCGTGGACGGTGACGATGCCCGGGTGGCTCAGCCGCGCCGCGGCGCGCGCCTCGCGCAGCATGCGCTCGTGCATCACCGCGCGGGCCTCGTCGTCCAGGCCCGGCGGGGTGATGACCTCCTTGACCGCGACTGACCTGCTCAGGACCTCGTCGACGGCGTGCCAGACGGTCCCCATACCGCCGCGCCCGAGCATCCTGTCCAGCCGGTAGCGGCCTCCCAGCAGCCGCTCCTCCCCCTGTGTCATGGGGCGGACCCTATCGAGAGTTCCTCACGGAACCATAAAGATGATCAGCTTCAGCCGCGGAAACTGAGGTACGTGGGCTGCAGCCGCGTCCAGGTCTCGGTCCACACGCTCTCGGGCGCCATGAGGAAGAGCGCGTAGCCCTTCCCCCCCATCACGAAGCCGCGGTTCAGCGCGTGCATCGTGCCGCCGCTGTTGCCGGTGAAGGTGAACTCCCAGTCCGCGGACTTCGAGCCGTCCCCGTCGTCGGGCACCGGGGGGTGGTTCCCCGTCTTCTCGACGCGGAGCTGCCGGTAGTTATTGAAGCCGGACGACTGGGAGCTGCGCTGCCAGTCCGCCAGGGCGCTGGGACCGGGGTCGTCGGTCTGCCCGACCTGCAACGTGACGCCGTTGGGCGCGCGGAAGAAGTGGTTCTCCGCGTCCTTGCGCTCGGGTCCCTCGAAGTCGTTCGGGATCCACAGCGAGTAGCCGCTGGGGTCGGTGAACGCGCGGAAGCCCTCCGGCGGCCCGGAGGGCGTGGCGCTCGGGCTCGGGGACTGCGCCTGGGCGGGCGCTGAGGAGCTCTGAGACGGCCCCTGGCTCGTCGAGGCGGGAGCGGGGTCCTTGGTCTCCTCGGCGCCGCTGTCGTCGCTCTGCGACCAGATCAGCCCTCCGACGACGAGAGCGGTCACCAGCGTGATCGCGGCGACGACCATCGCGGTGGCGCGCCCGCCCCTGCCACCGCCGCCGCCCGTCCCCGCCTGGGTGGGCGCGGCGTCGAACAGGCCGAGCCCGCCGCCTTCGCCCTCCGGCCGCGCGACCTGGCCGGTCTGCGGCAGCGCGGCGGCCTCCTCGACGCGCGGCTCGGGCATCGTGCGGGTGCTGGACTCCGGCAGGGTGACGGTGCCGTTCTGCGCGATCTCGTCCAGCATCCGGCCCGCCTCCAGGGCGGTCAGCCGGGTCTCGGGGTTCTTGTCGAGCAGTCCCTGGATGACCGGCCACAGCGGCCCGGCCTTCTCCGAGTGCGGCACCTGGTCGGTGATGATGGCGATCAGCGAGGCCATCGGCTCGGGCCGGTCGTAGGGCGAGCGGCCCTCGACCATCGCGTACAGGGTGATGCCCAGCGACCACAGGTCGGAGGCGGGCCCGGCGACCTTCCCCCGCGCGCGTTCGGGCGCGATGTAGGCGGGCGAGCCCATGACGAGGCCGGTGGCGGTCAGCGTGGCGTCGCCGGTGGCGGTGGCGATGCCGAAGTCGGTGAGGACGGCGCGGTCGCCGGGGGCGAGCAGCACGTTGGAGGGCTTGACGTCGCGGTGCAGCACGCCGGCCTCGTGCGCGGCGTGCAGCGCGCTGAGCATCTGGCCGCCGATGACCGCGGCGCGCTGGAAGGGCAGCGGCCCGTCCTTCTTGATGACCTGGTCGAGGGACCGCGCCTTGATGAGCTCCATGACGATCCACGGCCGGTCGTCCTCTTCGACGACGTCGTAGACGGTGACGACGCCGGCGTGCGCCAGCCGCGCGGCGGTGCGCGCCTCGCGGAACGTCCTGCGGTGCTGCAGGTCGCGCTCCTCGTCGCTGAGCCCGTAGGGCAGGATCACCTCCTTGACGGCGACGTCCCGCCCCAGCACCTCGTCGAAGGCCCGCCAGACCGTGCCCATCCCGCCCCTGCCGACCTGGGTGTGAAGCCGGTATCGACGCGCCAGCAACCGGTCACTCGAGGTCTCGTTCGGCATAGAAGCGACCATATCCAGGTTCGAAGGTGCATAACGTCAGAGCCGCGACAGCAACCCCGCTTGAAGCCTTGGACGTCTTGCCTACCCAGGAAGTTCGCGACCGAACGTGAACTCTCGCACCCGAGCGGGACGACCGCAGCGTAGCGAGGATCGGCCCGCTCGCACCGGGGCCTGGGGTCGCCCCCAGAAACCGACAGGACGACCGCAGCGTAGCGAGGATCGGCCCGCTCGCACCGGGGCCTGGGGTCGCCCCCAGAAACCGACAGGACGACCGCAGCGTAGCGAGGATCGGCCCGCTCGCACCGGGGGTTCGGGGGTCGCCCCCCGGAGTTCTTGGGCGCGGCCCGAAGTAACCCGTGAGTCAGTTAGTGGGTAGAGTGCGCGGCGAACCACGTTCTGGAGGCTGACATGCAGACTGGGCTGGCAGGGAAGACGGCGCTGATCACGGGCGCGTCGCGCGGGATCGGCGAGGCGATCGCCTTCGCGCTGGCGGCGGAGGGCGCCAACGTGGTGCTCTCCTCGCGCAGGCAGGAGGCGCTGGACGAGGTGGCGGCGCGCGTCCGCGCCGCGCACCCCGGGGTGGGCGTGCTGGCCAAGGCCGCGCACGTCGGCGACGAGGACCAGGCGCGCGCCTGCGTCGAGGCCGCGGTCGCGGAGTTCGGCCGGATCGACGTGCTCGTCAACAACGCGGGCACCAGCCCGCACTACGGGCCGATGGTGGACATCAGCGCCTCCCAGGCCGCCAAGACCGTCGAGGTCAACCAGTTCGCGGTCGTGCTGTGGACTCGGCTGGCCTGGAACGCCTCGATGCGCGAGAACGGCGGGGCGGTCATCAACATCGCCAGCGTCGGCGGCCTGGTGACCGAGCACGGGATCGGGTACTACAACGCCACCAAGGCCGCGGTCATCCACCTGTCGCGGCAGTTCGCGGTGGAGCTGTCGCCCGGGGTGCGGGTCAACGCGATCGCGCCGGGCCTGGTCAAGACGCACCTCGCGCGGGCGCTGTGGGAGGAGAACGAGGAGGCCATCAGCAAGGCGCTCCCGCTGGGCCGCCTCGGCGTCCCCGAGGACATCGCCAACGCCGCGGTCTTCCTCGCCGGCGACGCCTCCTCCTGGATGACCGGGCAGACCATGGTGGTGGACGGCGGTTCCATCATCCGCCCGTCCATCGCCTGACACCGACCGACGAGCATCGAGGAGACCACGTGAACTGGGGACTGACCGTTCCGCTGCCCGGCGTCAAGCTCGGCGCGCACAAGGAACTCGTCCAGGAGCTGCCCGCCCTGGGATACACCGACGTCTGGTCGGCCGAGACCAACGGCGACGACGGGTTCACGCCGCTGGCGCTCGCCTCGCAGTGGGCGCCGGAGCTGCGGCTGGGCCCGGCGATCGTGCCGGTCTACACGCGCGGTCCCGCGCTGCTGGCGCAGCAGGCCGCGACCCTCGCCGACCTGGCGCCCGGCAGGTTCGTGCTGGGCATCGGCACCTCCAGCGACACCATCGTGGAGCGCTGGAACGGCATCCCGTTCACCGAGCCCTTCGCGAAGGTCCGCGACACCCTGCGCTTCCTGCGCAGGGCGCTGGCCGGGGAGAAGGTCACCGACGAGGCGCTGGGCGTGAAGGGCTTCCGGCTGGAGGCCGCGCCGGAGGTGCCGCCGCAGATCGCGCTGGCCGCACTGCGCCCGGGCATGCTGCGGCTGGCCGCCCGCGAGGCCGACGCCGCCATCACCAACTGGCTGTCCCCGCAGGACGTCCGCACGGTCCGCGCCGCGTTCCACCCCGACAAGGAGCTCCTCGCCCGGCTCTTCGTCGTCCCGACCGAGGACGCCGACGAGGCGCGCAAGCTCGGCCGCTGGCTCATCACGTCCTACCTGAACGTCCCCGTCTACCAGAAGTTCCACGAGTGGCTGGGCCGCGGCGAGGCCCTGCGCCCGATGAACGAGGCGTGGGCGTCCGGCGACCGCCAGGGCGCGCTGAAGGCCATCCCCGACGAGGTCGTCGACGACCTCATCGTCCACGGCTCCCCCGCCGAGTGCCGCGAGCGCATCCGCGAGTACGTCTCCAACGGCCTCACCACCCCGATCCTGATGCTGCTCCCCAACAGCCAGATCAACGGCGTCGAAGCGGTGCGCGCGCTGGCGCCCAACGCCTGACCCGTCCGCCGGAGGGCGCCGCACCCGTCCGGGTGCGGCGGCCTTCGCCGTCGGTCGGACGAGCCGTCACCCGAACGAAGGGTGCGGCCCCAGCGCGAAGTACTCGTACAGCCCGTAGCCCTCACCGCCGGAGTAGGAGAACTTCGCGACCGCGTCGACGAGGCCCCAGAAGCGTTCCGGTTCCTTCTCCGTGTCGTGGACGGTGCTCTGCACGACGGGCCCCTCGCCCTGGTACATGCCGTGCTTCCACTCCGGCTCCAGCCCGTAGCCCGTGCCGACCATCAGGTGGACGGGCAGCAGCGGCGTCACGCTCACGTCGAACGGCTCGCCGCCCGGCGGTGAGAACGTGATGGTCGCCGAGACGGCGTCCCGCGTCCCCGGCGCGTACACCGGCCTGTACTCGGGACGGCCGAGGTACTCCTGTTCGCGCTCCGGGTCCGACCACACCCGGATGCCCTCCTCCAGGAGCCGCCTGCCCTTCTCGTCCTCCTGGACGATCGCCAGGATGGCGTGGTCCTCGAACTGCATGGGGCAGTACATCCAGTAGAACGTCCCGGCGTTCTTCACGTGGATGCCCGGGGGTTCGCTCTCGCCCACCGGGCGGATCCCCCACGAGCGGTCGCGGGTGCCCCACCAGTGGTCGGGGGCGACCTCGATCGTCTCTCCGTCGTGGGTGATGGTGCCGCTCCAGCGGCCCGTCTGCGCCATGCGGGTGGAGTCGAACATGACGCGCTCCTGCCAGCGCAGGTAGTGGCGGGGCTCCAGGGTCGCCGGGATCGCGCCCTCCCACAGGAGGTCGAAGGACAGGCCCTCCCCGGTGTCCTCCAGGACGACGCGCAGCCGCTTCAGGCCTTCGAAGACCTCGATGCGGAACGGGCCGACGGAGGTGTCCATCCGGTCCTCGCCCAGTTCCCGCGACGCCCGGACGACGTGGTGGGCGGTGCCGCGCCGCAGCACCGCGAAGGCGTCGCAGACGCCGAGGTTGGGGTACTGGCCCATGCCGATGATGAGCATCATCTCGTCCGAGCACGGGTGGCAGTTGAAGTAGTAGCGGTCGTAGAAGTTGCGGTCGGAGGTCCCCACGTGGCGCATCACGCCGGAGATCTGGTGGATCGGGTAGTCGTCCAGAGGGGACAGGCTCACAGCTCCTCCAGCACGGTGGCGAGCAGGGAGGTGGCGGTGTTGGTGTGGGGGAAGGCGTCGTCCGGGGGCACCAGTTCGTACTCGACGAACAGCTGGCCGATCCGCGCCATCACGACGGCGAACTTCAGGCCGGAGAGCACCTCGTAGTAGCGCAGGTTCTCCATGGGGCGGCCGAGGAGCTCCTCGTACCGGGCGATGGTCTGCTCTCTGGCCGGGAAGCCCTCCAGCGGGGGGAGGCCGACGGCCGTGTAGTGGTGGCGGTCGAGGTAGCGGTACCAGGCGAGGTCCTCCTCGGGCTGCCCGAGGGTGACCATCTCCCAGTCGAGGATCGCGCTGACCTCGCCGTCCACGAACAGGAGGTTGCCGATGCGGGAGTCCCCCCACAGCAGTGACGGCGGTCCGCTCTCCTCGGGGCGGTTGGCGCGCAGCCACGCCAGCGCCTCTTCGGCGACCGGCACCTTCCCCTCGTAGGCCCAGTGCAGGTAGTGCTCGTAGTAGTTGAGCCGCTGCTCCAGGCCGGTCGGCCCGTACGAGGTCTGGTCCACGTACTCCAGGCCCGCGACGGGCTGGGCGTGGACGGAGGCCATGGCGCGCAGCCCGTTGTCCCACAGGGAGGCGCGCTCCCGCGGGGAGACCTCGGTGACCCAGCCCTCCTGGTGGTAGGTCGGCATGTCGGAGGGGGCGCGCCCGGGGCAGGCGGCCATCACGAAGAACGGCGCCCCCAGCAGCGAGGGGTCCGGCTCGTACCAGAACACCTCCGGTACGGGCAGTCCGCGGCGGCGCAGCTCGCGCAGCACGCGGTACTGCTCCTCGAACCGCGGTTCGGGGAAGATCTGGTGGCCCGTCGGCGCGACCTTGGCGACGTAGTCCGCGCCGCCCGCGCGGAAGATCAGGGTCTCCGCGGAGAAACCGCTGGCGGACGGGGTCTCCAGGTGCTCCACGACGGCCCCCGGCGACCGCCCTTCGAGCCAGCGGCCGAGAATCTCCCTGGTGAGCGCGGGATCGCGCTGGTCGGGTACCGGCAACACCGCCTCCTCTCTTACCAAGCGCTAGGTAGGTCCTGCGACCGTAATCCCCCGGCCCGACCTTGGAAAGGGTCTCCCTAAGATGGAAAAGTGGAGATCAAGGCGGTGTTCTTCGATGTCGGCGAAACCCTCATCAACGAGGGGCGCATCTACGGCGAGTGGGCCGACTGGCTGGGGGCGCCCCGGCACACCTTCAACGCGGTGCTGGGCGGGGTGATCGCCCGGGGCGGCCACCACCTGGAGGTGCTGGAGCACTTCAGGCCGGGGTTCGACCTGGCCGCCGAGGAGGCGGCGCGGCGCGCCGCGGGGGTGCCGAACGGCTTCGGCCCGGCGGACCTCTACCCCGACGCGCGGGCGTGCCTGGCCGACCTGCGGGCACTGGGCCTGCTGGTGGGCGTGGCCGGCAACCAGCCGAAGGAGGCCGCGGCCCAGTTCGCCGCGCTCGGCCTGGAGGCCGACATCGTCGGCATGTCCGAGGACTGGGGCGTGGAGAAGCCGTCGCCGGAGTTCTTCGCCCGGGTCTGCGCCGAGGCGGGCCTGCCGCCGGGGAACATCCTCTACGTGGGCGACCGCATCGACAACGACGTCCGGCCCGGCCTCGCCGCGGGCGTCCAGGTGGCCTTCCTGCGGCGCGGCCCCTGGGGCAACGTCCAGCGGGACGACGAGGCGCTCGCCCGCTGCCGCTTCCGGCTGGACTCCCTGGCCGAGCTCCCCCCGCTCCTCGCCCCCTAGGGGATGCCCCTTACCCCGCAAGTAGCACGGCGGAACAGTACGTAAGACCGATTTGTCAAGCCCGGCGGCTCCGTAGCTTGGAAAGTGAAGCGCACCACCGAGTGAAGGAGCCGTCATGAGCAGCCTCTACCGCCCCCGCCAGGGCAGGATGATCGCCGGGGTCTGCGCCGGCCTGGGAAGGCGGTTCGGCATGAGCGCGGGGCTCGTCCGCGTGCTGGCCGTGCTGTCCTGCCTGCTGCCGGGACCCCAGTTCATCGCCTACCTCATCCTGTGGGCGATGATGCCGAACGAGGAGAAGTACCAGGGCGCCCGGATCTGACGGCCGGTCCCCGAAAGCCGGGAAACTGCGTACGGTATTCCCCGCGTCACCGTACGCTTCCCGCTGAACCGCGGCGACGGGTGACATTACTCTGCTTGACGCAGTGAGGACCGCCCGGAAGCATCGGGGGTCACCCAGGACACCGAGGTCACCGAAGGGGGCGCGGGTGGGCGGCGAGATCGAGGCCGAGGCCGAGCAACTGCTGCGCTTCCTGCGCGACGTCGCCCGGTCCCGCCGGGCACGGGTGCCCGACCTGGCCGCCTACGACCAGGTGCACTGGCTCGCCGAGCTCCCCGCCGACGTGCGGCTGCACCCCGACGCGGGCCACGGCGAGGTGCTCTTCGGCCTTCCCCCCATCCCGCTGGAGGCGCCCGACTCGGTCGCCGACGCCGAGGGCTTCGCCGCCTGGCTCGCCCTGCGCCGCTGGTACCGGGCGCTGCGCGGGCTCGCCGAGGCGCTGGAGGCGCCGCAGGACGCGGGCGGCCGCGAGCTCGTCCTGGGCACCGGCCTGCTCACCTGGTCCGGCGGCGGCGACGCGCCGGTCCAGGCGCGCAACCACCTCCTGGCCACCCCGCTGCGGGTCGTCCTGGACCCCCGCACCGAACGCGTCGACGTGCTGGTCGGCCCGGGCCCCGCCGTCCTGCAGGACCTCGACGTGCTGGGCGAGGTGCCGGGCTTCCGGCCCGCCCGGACGGACTGGCTGCGCGAGGCGGTCCGGGCCGGGCAGGGCGCGGCCCTGCACGCCTCGGTCTCCGACGTGCTGCGCAAGTGGGGGTCGTCGGCCTTCGCCGAGCCCGTGCCCTTCCGCGAGGACTGGTCGGACGAGGGCGGCTCCGGCGACCGGATCCGGCTCGCGCCCGCGCTGGTCCTGCGCCCCCGCTCCGGCGCCGCCCTCGTGGAGACGCTGGAGGGCATGCTCGCCCGGCTGCGCCAGGGCCGGGTGCCCGAGGGGATCGCCCGGTTCCTCCAGCCGGGCCCGGACGACCGGCTGGCGCACCTGCCCGACCGCGCGTCCGCGGCCGGGCTGCTGTCCGCGCTGCTCTCCCGGGGCCGGCGCGTCCTGGTCACCACCGGGCGCCCGAAGGAGATCCGCGACGCCCTGCCCGCCGAGACCGCCGGGCTGGCCGCCACGTTCACCGCCTCCGGATCCGACCTGGCCGAGCGGCGGCGGGAGCTGGCCGCCCGCTTCGCCGCCCACGACCCCGAACGCTACGAGCGGGCGCTGGCCGAGCACCGGGCCGAGGCCGCCGAGCTCGAACGCGAGGCGGCCGCGCTCCGCGCCCGCCTGGCGTCCTTCCGCCAGGAGGAGCGCCTGGAGCTCGCCCCCGGCCTCTCGGGCACCCGCGAGGAGCTGGAGGCCGCGCTGAACCCCGGCTTCCCCTGGCTGCCGGTGCTGCCGGAGCTGCCCGCCGAACCCCCGCTCACCGCCGAGGAGGCGGCCGAGCTCACCGACCTGCTGGCGGCCTCCTCCCCCGCCCGCGAGGCCAGGAGCCGCCAGCGCCTGCCCGACCCGTCCGTGCTGCCCGCGCCCGGCCGGGTGCGGCTGCTGGTGGCGATGGCGCAGGCGCCCGCCGCCGAGCAGCCGGACGACCTGGCCCAGCGGCTCGCCGACAGCCGCCCCGAGACGCTGGACCGGCTGGAGGAGTTCGCCGGCACCGTCCAGGGCGTCATGGACTCCCTGGGCGTCGACTGGGGCAGCGGCGACTGGACGGCCCGCGCCCTGCGCGACGGCCTGGCCGGGCCCGCCCCGCTGTGGGAGTACCTGAGCGACCTGGCCGGGCGCGCCGCGACCGCCGACCGGGCGCTGCGCTCCGTCGGCGGCCACTGGGTGGTGCTGCCGCCCGGGCCCGAGGGCGAGCTCATCGAGGCGGCGCGGGAGCTGCGCCAGTACCTGCTCTCCGGCGGCGCGCTCAAACGCGGCCCGCTGCGGCCCGCCCCGCAGAAGCGCGCCGAGCCGCTGCTGGAGGAGGCGACCGTGGACGACGGCCCGCCCCGCACGCCGGAGAAGCTGGACGTGGTCATCGCCGCGCTGGAGAGCAGGCAGGCGGTGGGCGAGCTCGCCGAGGCCTGGCGCTCGGTCGGGGTGGAGCTCGCCGACAGCCAGGCGCTCGACGGGCTGGTCGCCCAGCTGGCGGTGCTGTACGCCAAGCTCGGCCAGGTCAGGACGGCGCTGCGGGCGGTCACCGAGACCCACCGGCTGCTGCGCCGCACCGGTCTGCTGATCCCGCTGCAGACACCCGCCGCGTGGCGCGCCTACCAGCGCGCGCTGGAGCTGGTCCGGGTGCGCCGGCGCGCCTCGACGGCCTGGGCGGCGCTGGCGTCCCTGCGCCAGACCATCGAGCTGGAGATCGGCGCCGGGCAGGCGCCGCCGGAGCTGCAGGCCGCGGCCGCCGCCCTGACGGCGCGCGACCTGCCCGCCTACGAGCAGAGCCTGAAGGACCTGGCCCGCGCCCGCCGGGAGCAGGCGGCCCAGCTGCGCTGCGACGAGCTGCTGGAGCGGCTGCGCGCGGTCCACCCCGACCTGGCGCGGCGGCCGACGCTGGTGCCCGAGGAGTGGGAGGAGGCGTGGCGCTGGGCGCACCTGTCGTCCCTGCTGCTGGCCCACCCGCGCGCCCGCGAGGACCTGGAGCTGGCCGAGGCGCTGGAGCAGGCGCGCGGACGGGCCCGCGAGGCCGGCGACGCCCTGGCCCACCGCCACGCGTGGGGCTGGGCGCTGTCCCGGCCGGGCGGCGAGCCGCCGCTGTGGATCATGCCGCCCGCCGAGGCCGCCGCCGTCCTGCCCGCCGACCCCGGCTCCTTCGACGTCGTGGTGGTCGACCAGACGGGCGAGGGCGTGGAGTGGCTCCTGCTGCTGTGGCACGCGCCGCGGGTGATGGTGCTGGGTCCGGGCGGGCACGTCCCGGCCGAACGCACCCTCACCGCCGAGTCGACGTTCTTCGGCACGCTGGCCGCCCGGTTCCCGGTGCTGGAGGTGGGCGCGGACGGCTCGCGCCGGCTGCCGCCTCCCCCTCCGGAGCGTCCCGAGATCCCCGTGCCCCGCTCCGGCGAGGAGCCGCTCGAACTCGTGCCCGGCCGCTCCATCGTCGCCTACCGGCGGGACGTGCTGGTCGAGCTGGTGCGTAGGCTGGCCGCCGACACCACGCTCACCGACGAGCAGCTCGTCGCCCGCGCCAAGGACGTGCTGGCCTGCCCGGAGGACGAGCACCTCATCGTGGAGGCGCGCCTGCGCTACGCCGTCCAGGCGCTGCGCGCATAGCCGGGCCGCGGCGGCGCGCCGCGAGCAGTCGGAACGGAGTGCGCCATGGCACGCAGGCCCCAGCCGCCGCCCGGCCAGTCGACGCCCCTGGCGTGGACGGGCCGCGACCCGCGGCGCCTCCTCTCGGTCTTCCTGGGCCTGGTGCTGCTGTCCGCCGCCCTGTTCAGCCTGGCCGACGGCGGGCTCTCCTGGGCCGCGCAGCCGCTGCTGTGGCTCGTCCCGGCCGGGCTCTCCGCGCTGGCCGCCCTGGTCGTGTGGGCGCGGACGCCGTCCATCTCGGCGGGCGCCGACTGGTTCCGCTGGGGCTCCTCCTGGGTGAAGACCAGCAGGCTCAGGCACGTCCGGCTGCACGCCGGCTCCCGCCCCGTGCTGCTCCTGGAGGACAGCGCGGGCCGCGACCTGGAGCTCGACGTCACCCGGCTGGCCGCCCACCGGGAGCTGAACTCCCTGCTCCTGACGGCCCTCCACCGCAACGCCGCCGAGCTGGACCTGGACTTTCGCACCCGCGACTTCCTCCGGCGCTGACCGCCCCCGGACGCGGCGAGGCCCCCGGTGCGGCGCACCGGGGGCCTCGAAGAAGCCGGTCAGCCGGTCAGCGGGTCACGACGGTGGCGCTGCCGTGCCCGAACAGGCCCTGGTTGACCGCGATGCCGACCCGGGCGCCCTCGACCTGGCGGCCTTCGGCCTGCCCGCGCAGCTGCCACGTCAGCTCGCACAGCTGGGCGATGGCCTGGGCGGGGATCGCCTCGCCGAAGCTGCCCAGACCGCCGGAGGGGTTGACCGGGATCCGGCCGCCGATCGAGGTCTCCCCCGCGCGCAGCAGGGCCTCGGCCTCGCCCGGGCCGCACAGCCCGAGGTCCTCCATCCAGTCCAGCTCCAGCGCGGTGGACAGGTCGTACACCTCGGCCGCCGAGACGTCCTCGGGACCGACGCCGGCCTCCTCGTACGCGCTGTGGGCCAGCGCGGCGCGGAAGGGGCGCTCGGGCACCGGGACGGTCATCGCCGAGTCCGTGGCGAAGTCCGGCAGGTCCAGCACCGTCTTGGGGAAGGTCGGGGTGACCGTCGACAGGCCGGAGATGCGCACCGGGTCCAGGCCGCGCGAGCGGGCGAACTCCATGGAGGTCAGCACCAGCGCCGCGCCGCCGTCGCTGGTGGCGCAGATGTCCAGCAGCCGCAGCGGGTCGGCCACGACCGGGGACTCCAGCACCTCCTCGACCGCCACCTCCTTGCGGTAGCGGGCGTTGGGGTTGTTCAGGCCGTGCTTGGCGTTCTTCACCTTGACCAGGGCGAAGTCCTCGCGCGTCGACCCGTACAGGGCCATGCGGCGGCGGGCCGCCAGCGCGAAGTACATCGGGTTGGTGGCGCCGAGCAGCCGGAAGCGCAGCCAGTCCGGGTCGTCGGGCCGGTCGCCGCCCACGGGCGCGAAGAAGCCCTTGGGCGCGGCGTCGGCGCCCACGACGAGCGCGACGTCGGCCAGCCCGGAGAGGATCTGCGCGCGGGCGTTGGCGATGGCCTGCGCGCCGGACGCGCAGGCGGCGTAGCAGGACGAGACCTGCGCGCCGGACCAGCCGAGCGCCTGCGCGAACGTCGCGCCGGCGATGAAGCCGGGGTAGCCGTTGCGGATGGTGTCGGCGCCCGCCACGTACTGCACGTCCTGCCAGGACAGGCCGGCGTCGGCGAGCGCGGAGCGCGCGGCCGCCAGCCCGTACTCGATGAAGCTGCGCCCCCACTTGCCCCACGGGTGCATGCCCGCACCCAGGATCGCGATCTCCCTGCCGCTCATGAGACGGGCCTCCACATCCACACCACGTATTCGGCCTCGTCGTCCTCGTAGAGGGTGCCGACGGTGAGCTCGACCTCCTGGCCGACGGTCAGGTCGTCCACGCCCACCCCGGGCACCACCTGGCCGAGGACCACGATCTTCTCGGCCTCCAGCTCGACCGCGGCCAGCACGTACGGCCGGAACGGCTCGGGCGAGACGTACGGCGCGGGCGGCTTGTACCTGGAGTCGGCGAACGACCAGATCTTCCCGCGGGTGGAGAAGGTGTACTCGGCCAGCTCCGAGCCGTCCTTGGGCCCGGAGCAGCCGGGGTTGCGACAGGCCAGCGCGTTGCGCGGGAAATACGGCGTGCCGCACTCTCCGCAGCGCGTTCCGATCAGCGCCGGAGGGTCGGTGCTGAACCAACCCTCGATGGCGAGCCTGCGTTCCTTGAGCACGGAACCTCCCGATGACCGACCAAGCGTTGGGCCGACGCTACCGTCCGGCGGACCGGCGGCGGCGGCTCCAGTCCCGCTGACCGGGCACGGGCGGCCTGCTCAGGACATCGAACGCAGATCCGTCAGGGTCTCCGGCAGGTTGGCGTGCATGTCGTCGAAGAACCGGATCAGCACCTGCCGCTCCTCCTCGGTGTAGCCCGGGAGGCGCTTCCAGGCGTTGCCCGCGATCGGGGCGAACTGCTCCAGCAGCGCCTCGACCTTCTCGCGCACCGGCTCGACGAGCACCCTGCGCCGGTCGGCGGCGTCCCTGACGCGGCGGACCAGGCCCGCCTTCTCCAGCCTGTCGATGAGGGCGGTGATCGACCCGCCGGTGGTGAGGCTCATCGCCTCGGCCAGCCGGCCGGGCGTCATCATCCCCTGGACCTGCAGCAGGTTGAGCGCCTGGGCGTCCGAGGCGTTGAGCCCCGCCTTCGCCGCGCCGGCGTTGTGCAGCGTCACCGCCCAGATGGCGTGGCGCCGCACCTTCTCCTGGAGTTCCTGCTCTGACTTTGCTTCGCTAGACAAAAAACGGCTCTTTTCCCTGCTCCCGATGGCACTGAGACTAGCCGCCTTCGAGAGCGGGGATCCCCGCCGGGTCCGTCAATCGCTTGATCGACGCCCCGGCGGGTCCTCTTTCCCGTCCTATTCGGCCGCCTGCTCGGCGACCTCGCGGGCCCACCGGTAGTCGGCCTTCCCCGCCGGGGAGCGGCGCATCTCCGCCACGAAGGCGTAGGCGCGCGGCACCTTATAGCCCGACAGTTCCTTGCGGCAGTGGGCGTCCAGCTCTTCGGGGGTGACTTCCGTCTCCCTCAGCTGGACCACGGCCGCGACACGGGCGCCGAACCGCTCGTCGGGGATGCCGGTGACCAGCGCGTCGAAGACCGCGGGGTGCCCCTTGAGCACCGCCTCGATCTCCTCCGGGTAGACCTTCTCGCCGCCGGTGTTGATCGCCTGGGAGCCGCGGCCGAACACCATGATCGTCCCGTCGGCGTCCACGGTGGCGATGTCGCCGGTGAGCAGCCAGCGCCTCCCGTCGACCACGGGGAAGGTCTTCGCGGTCTTCTCCTCGTCGTTGTAGTAGCCGCTGGCGATGTACCCGGTGCGGGCGAGCTGTCCGAGCACCCCCGAACCCGGCTGGACCGGGTTCAGGGAGTCGTCGAGCACCGCGATGTCGGGCACGTCCGGGGCGAACCGCAGGCCCTTCTCCGGGGAGGACCCGGCGGTGGCCTGCGCCGTCGAGCCGGACTCGGTGGAGCCGAACCGGTCGAGGATCATGACGTTCGGCAGCGCCGCCGCGATCCGCTCGCGGACCGTACCGGTGAGGATCGCGCCGGTGGAGACGAACGCGAACAGGTTCGACAGGTCGTAGGTGTTCGCCTCCAGCGCGTCGGCCAGCGGGATGGCCATCGCGTCACCGGTGATGGTGATGGAGTTCACCTTCTCGCGCTCCACCGTCCGCCACACGGTGTCGGCGTCGAACTTGCGGACGTAGGTCATCGTCGCGCCCATCCACCAGGTGATCCAGGTGTTGAGCTGGGCCGCGCCGTGCATGAGCGGCGCCACCGACATCATCACCATCGGACCGCCGGAGGCGGCGTGGTCGATCCAGCCCTGGGGCGTCTCCGGCGGCGGGTAGGTGGGGTTGGCGAAGGCGAACAGCATGTCCTTCATCTGCCACACGACGCCCTTGGGCATCCCGGTGGTGCCGCCGGTGTAGATGATGTACCGGTCGTCCTCGCTGCGCTCGGCGAACCCGCGGGTGTCGGGCTGCTCCGCGACGAACTCCTCGTACGTGAGCGAACCCGGCAGGTCCGTCGTGCCGCCGACCGCGACGAGGGTCCGCAGCGCGGGGAAGCGCGGCGCGACGGCGCCGACCCGCTCCTCGAACTCCACGTCGTACAGGAGCGCGGTGATCTCGGAGTTGCCGTACAGGTAGTCGAGCTCGGCTTCCACGTACCGGTAGTTCACGTTGATCGGCACCGCGCGGATCTTCACCGTCGCCAGCAGCGCCACCGCGTACTCGACGCCGTTGTACAGCTGCATGCCCACGTGCTGCCCCGGCTCCACGCCCGAGGCGAGCAGCGCGTGGGCGAGCCGGTTGGCGCGGCGGTCGACCTCGGCGAAGCTGAGGTGCTCGTCCCCGCAGTTCAGGGCGATCCGGTCGGGGATGGCGTCGGCGATGCCCTCGAACAGGTCGGCGATGTTGAAGACGGTCATGGCTTCTCGCTCCCGACGATCCACATCGCGAAGAACTGGGCGCCTCCCCCGTAGGCGTGGCCGAGGGCGCGCCGCGCACCGTCGACCTGGTGCTCGCCGGCCAGGCCCCGCACCTGCAGGGCCGCCTCGGCGAACCGGATCATCCCCGACGCGCCGATCGGGTTGGACGACAGCACGCCGCCGGACGCGTTCCACGGGATGTCGCCGTCCATGGCGGTCGCGCCGGCCTCGGTGAGCTTCCAGCCCTCGCCCTCGCCGCAGAAGCCGAGGTTCTCCAGCCACATCGGCTCGTACCAGGAGAACGGGACGTACACCTCGGCGACGTCGAGTTCGCTGCGCGGGTCGCTGATCCCGGCCTGGCGGTAGACGTCGGCGGCGCAGTCCTTGCCGCCCTGCGGGCTCACGGTGTCGCGTCCGGCGAAGAAGATCGGCTCGGAGCGCATCGCCGTCCCGTGGATCCAGGCCGGCCTGTTCGGCGCCTTCTTGGCGGCGTCCTCGCTGGCCAGGATCATCGCGACCGCGCCGTCCGAGGACGGGCAGGTCTCCAGGTAGCGGATCGGCTCCCAGAGCATCGGCGTCATCTCGACGATCTCGCGGGAGATGCCGGGGATCTTCAGGTGCGCGTACGGGTTCTTCAGGGCGTTCTCGCGGTCCTTGACCGCGACCAGCGTCCCGATGTGGTCGGGTGCGCCCGAGCGCCGCATGTAGGCGCGGATGTGCGGGGCGAAGTAGCCGCCCGCGCCGACCACGAGGGAGGCGTTGTGCGGCTTGTCGACGGTCAGCGCCCAGGTGGCGTTGGACTCCGACTGCTTCTCCCAGGCGATGGTCAGCACCCGCTGGTGCACCCCGGACTGGACCATGCTGGCCGCGACGATGGCGGTGGAGCCGCCGACCGAGCCCGCGGTGTGCACGCGCATCATCGGCTTGCCGGTCGCGCCCAGGGCGTCGGCGAGGTAGGCCTCGGGCATCGGGATGCCCTCGAACATGTCGGGTGCCTTGCCGATGACGACGGCGTCGATGTCGTCCCAGGTCAGCTGGGCGTCCTCCAGCGCGCGCACGGCTGCCTCGCGCAGCAGTCCCGCGATGGAGACGTCGAGCCGCTTGGTGGTGTAGTGGGTCTGGCCGACCCCGATGACGGCACAGGGGTTGCCCATGATCAGGCCTCCAGGACGGCGACGAGGTTCTGCTGCAGACAGGGTCCGCTGGTGGCGTGGCCCAGCGTCCGCCGTGCCTCGCCGCGGTGGATGAGGGCGGCGGCCTCGCCGATGCGGATCAGGCCGGTGGCCATCACCGGGTTGGCCGACAGAGGGCCGCCGGAGGGGTTGACCCGCACGTCGTCGCCGAGGTTCAGCGCCTCGCGCAGGATGAGCTCCTCATGGCTGAACTGCGTGTGCAGCTCGGCGACCTCGACGCCGGCGGCGCCGGCCTTCTCGCCGGCGATCTTCGCCGACGGCGAGACCGACAGGTCGCGCACGCCCGGGGAGTGGGCGTCGGCGCGGTGGTCGATGCCGCGGATCCAGGCCGGCTTCAGGCCGGTCCGCTCGCTGATCTCGCGGACCTTGTCGCCGGTGGCCAGGACGATGACGGCCGCGCCGTCCGCCTGCGGGGCGACGTCGTGGACCTTCAGCGGGGCGACGTCGTAGGGGGCGTCGTCCGCGGGGGCGTCCAGGTGCAGGGCGCGGGGATTGTCCTGCCCGGCGGCGCGGGCGCGGGCGGCGACCGCGGTGAGGTCGCCCTCCTTGGCGCCGGATCGGGTCAGGTACGCCTGGGCCTGCAGGGCGGCCATGGAGACCTGGTCGACGCCGAGCGGGGCCAGGTAGTACGGGTCCAGCTGCAGGCCGAGGACCTGGCGCACGCTGGTCTGCGACGGCTTGCCGAAGCCGTAGACCAGGGCGGTCTCGACCTCGTCGCTGTACTGCATCTTCACCCAGGCCTCGTACAGCGCCCAGGCGCCGTCCATCTCCACGTGGCTCTCGGAGATCGGCGGCCAGGCGCCGACGGCGTCCAGCGCGGAGACGAACGAGAACGGGCTGCCGAGCAGGTAGTCGCAGGAGCCGGAGCAGGTGAAGTCGAACCGGCTGATCCCGGTCTGCTCCTTGATCTCGGTGATCAGCGGCAGCAGCATCTCGGTCTCGTTCAGGCCCTGGTCCTCGGCGCTGTGCTGCGACTGGGTGAACGCGACGATCGCGACATCTTTCACAGGTACTCCTCGATCGTCTCGAAGGGGACGTCGGGCTCGCCGGAGGGTTCGAACCAGCGGATGTTGGACAGGGTCGGCCCCCACTCCTCACGCGGCTTCCAGGCGGCCTTCACCCGCATGCCCATCCGGACCTGGTCGGCGGGGATGCCGGCGACCAGGGTGAGCAGGGTGATGTCCGCGCCGTCCAGCAGGACGTAGGCGGAGACGAACGGCACCTCGGGCGCGCGCGGGTCGGGCAGGTTGTTGACGGCGAAGGTGGTGACGGTGCCGGTGGCGGCGACCTCGACCTCCTCGGTCGTCGGCACGCCGTCCTTGGCGCAGAAGCCCGCCATCGGGACGATGACCTTGCCGCACACGTCGCAGCGGTGGCCGAGGATCCTCCCCTCGGCGATCGCCTCGAAGAAGCGGTCCAGCGCCTTGCCGGGCTGGAGGTCGTACTCCAGGCGGTTCGCGGCGTTGATCATGCCGACCTCGGGGCGGAACGCCTTGATGTCGGTGATGTCGCCCTTGCGCTCCGCCTGGTACTCAGGACGCACCCGCAGGCCGGCCTTGAGCCGCTTGGGCGGCTTGGCGCCCCGCTCGAACTCGCCCACGTCCAGGGCGTGCAGGATCGCGGTGTCCGCGCCGTCCGGCCGGATCAGCGCCCAGGCGAACGGGCGGTCCAGCGGGTGGGTGGGCAGCGGCTCGGGCACCCAGGCGAAGGACTCGACGGTGCCGGACGGGCCGACCTCGACGAACTCGCCGGTGACCTCGTGGCCGTTGGCCGGGTCGTACTCCAGCGGCGGGAAGAGCACCTTGCCCGCCTGCGTCCTCACGCCGACGAGGCGCCCGTCGCGCAGCTCGGACAGGAAGCGGCCGATGACCGGGCCGACCGAGCGGGTGTACCCGCCCGGGAATTCAAGTACGTGATTGGGCAACTTTCGCTCCAACGTCAGATGGCGGTCGTACGGTCGGCCCAGTAGGGGTCGCGGAGCTTGCGCTTGAGCAGCTTGCCGTTGGGCTCGCGGGGCAGCGCCTGGCTGTAGTCGATCGTCCGCGGCCACTTCATCTTGGCCAGACGCGGCTTGAGGAACTCGAAGATCTCCTCGGTCAGCGCCTCGTTCGGCTCCACGCCGGCGGCGGGCTCGACGACCGCCTTGATCTCCTCGCCCCACTCGTCGTTGGGGATGCCGAACACCGCGACGTCCGCGACCTTCGGGTGCAGGATGATCTCGTTCTCGATCTCGGCGGGGTAGATGTTGGCGCCACCGGAGATGATCATGTCGGACTTGCGGTCGGACAGGAACAGGAAGCCGTCCTCGGTGAGGTAGCCGACGTCGCCGAGGGTGAAGAAGTCGCGCAGGCGCGACTTGGCGGTCTTCTCCTTGTCGCCCTTGTACTCGAAGTCCGCGCCGGCCATCTTCATGTAGATCGTGCCGGGGGTGCCCGCGGGGAGCTCGTTCCCGTCGTCGTCCACGACGATGACCTCGGAGATCGGCCAGGCGTTGCCGACGGTGCCCGGGTGGGCCAGCCAGTCCTCCGGCGAGGCGATGGTGCCGCCGCCCTCGGTGGCCGCGTAGTACTCCCAGATGCACGAGCCCCACCACTCCAGCATCTGGTACTTCAGCGGGACGGGGCAGGGCGCGGCGGCGTGGATCGCCCACTTCATGGAGGAGACGTCGTACTTGGCGCGCGTCTCCTCGGGCAGGGACAGCAGGCGCTTGAAGTGCGTGGGCACCATGTGGGTGTTGGTGACCTTGTACTTCTCGATCAGCCGGAGGGTGTCCTCGGCCTCCCACTTGTCCATGTAGACGAGCGTGTGGCCCATCTGCAGGGCGGTGCCGCCGAACTGCGTCACGGCCGTGTGGTAGTTCGGCGAGGTGACCAGGTGCGCCTGCTTCTCACCGGTGACGGCCACGCCCGGGGGGATGCCGAACAGGGTGAGCAGGAACGTCATGAACTCGGCGCTGTCGTCGGGGTCGATGCCGTACAGGGCGCGGCGCACGCCCTTGGGGCGGCCGGTCGTCCCGGACGTGTAGTGCATCGTCGCGCCGTTGCTGCGGTCCTCGGGCTTGGTGTCGGGGTGCCCCGCGAGGAGCTCCTCCACCGGGGTGAAGCCCGCGACGGAGCCGAAGGAGAAGCGCTTCGCCGCCTCCAGGCCGGCCTCGTCGGCGCCCTTGACGCCTTCGTCGGCGTGCCGCTCGTGCACGAAGAAGGCCTTGGCCTCGGAGTCGGCGACGATGTAGCCGATCTCGGGGCCGGTCAGGTGCCAGTTGATCGGGGTGTAGTACCAGCCGGCCTGCAGCGCGGCGAGGTAGAGCACCAGCCCCTCGACGCCGTTGGGGACCAGCCCGCAGATGCCGTCGTTCTTCTCCAGGCCCAGCCCGCGGAGCGCGTGGACCAGCCGGTTGGCCCGGCTCAGCAGTTCTCCCGCGGTGTACTCCGTGCCGTCCGGGTCGACGGCCGCGATCCAGTCCGGATCCTGCTCCGCGAGCCGCCAGAAGCCCAGGGTGCCCATGAGCACCTCCCTTGCCCTCGGGGGTGGATGTGGGTGAGACTCAAGTCCAGAGCGAGTAGATCACGTTCTAGTTTGAGTCGGCAAGGGGTGGATTTACTCTTGCTGGGCTGGTGATCTACTAACTAGAATCCGTTCTCATTCTGGACTCTCTGGAGGCACTCCGATGCCGGAAGTACTGCCGATCAGCACCGCTCACTGCACCGTCGAGCAGGACGGCCATGTGGTCATCGTGACGATGAATCGGCCGGAAGCCAAGAACGCGTTGAGCACGGACATGCTCGTGGGCATGGCGGACGCCTTCGCCTACATCAGCTCCGAGCCGTCGGTGCGCGTGGGCATCCTGACGGGCGCGGGCGGCGACTTCTGCTCCGGCGCGGACCTGAAGGCCATGAGCAAGCCCTCCGACGACGAGCGGGTGCGGCAGCGGGCCTCGGAGATCCCCAACTACCACTGGAAGGGCCTGCTGCGCGAGGCGGTGCCGACCAAGCCGATCATCTGCGCGATCGAGGGCTACGCGGTGGCCGGCGGCACCGAGCTGCTGATGGGCACCGACCTGCGCGTGGTCGCCGAGTCGGCGACCCTTGGCCTTTTCGAGGCCAAGCGCGGCCTGTTCCCGATGGGCGGCAGCGTGCTGCGCCTGCCCCGCCAGATCGGCTACGCCGCCGCCATGGACATCATGCTGACCGCCCGCTCGGTCACCCCGCAGGAGGCGCTGGCCATCGGCCTCATCAACCGGATCGTCCCGGACGGCGAGGCGCTGAAGGCCGCCCGCGAGCTGGCCGACCAGGTGGCCGCCTGCGCCCCCCTGTCCGTCCAGGCCATCCTGCGCACCCACCGCGAGACCTTCCACCTGCCCGAGGAGGAGGCCCTGCAGGTCTCCGACACCATCGGCTGGGAGGTCATGGGATCCGAGGACGCCAAGGAGGGCGCCCTCGCCTTCCGCGAGAAGCGCCCCGCGAACTTCCAGGGCAAGTAGACCGAGCCCTTCCGGACGGGCGGCGCCGCCACGCCCGTCCGGACCGCCCGCCCTCCTTGGCCGCATGCGGCCAATAACTGATTTCGTGCCGTAATCAGTGGTAATGCGGGGCACGGATCTGAGCATGACCGTTACCTGGAGAGACCGCTTCGTCCGCCGCGACAATCCGATCACCGCGGTGATCAACGTGATCACCGGGATCGTGGTGGGGATCATCGTGCTGGGGATCGTGCTGGTGTGGGCCGACGGCAACCGCGGCAACGCGCTCGTCGACTGGATCCTCGACGCCGCGAGCTGGCTGACCACCCCCTTCCACGGCATGTTCACCCCCGACGACCCCGATCTCGCCCTCCTGTTCAACTGGGGCCTCGCCGCGATCGTCTACTGGATCATCGGCTCCCTGCTGGCCCGCGTCTCCCGCGGCCGCGGCACCGTCTGACCCCCGCCGGCCGTGTTGATCTCCCCCTGACCCCTGCCCCCGGCGAGTTTTCCTGATTTTCGCTTTCCCGTGCGCTTCCCCCGATCCCGGGCTCTTCGTATTTACCGTCATGTGGAACGGCGGTGATTACGCTCGGTGCGCATGGACTTCGGTTTGCTGCTGCTGCGGTTGCTCTTCGGGCTGGCGATCGCCTCCCACGGAGCGCAGAAGCTGTTCGGCTGGTTCGGCGGGAACGGCATCGAGGGCACCGCGGCCTTCTTCGCCCAGCTGGGCTACGAACCCGGCGAGCTCTTCGCGGTCATCGCCGGCCTCAGCGAGTTCGTCGGCGGCCTCCTCCTGGCCCTGGGCCTCTTCACTCCCCTGGGCGCCGCGATGGTGATGGGCGTGATGCTCAACGCCGTCATCGTCGACTGGGAGAAAGGCTTCTACATGGCCTTCGAGAAGCCCGCCCTCTTCGGCTTCGCCGCCCTGGCCCTGGCCTTCACCGGCCCAGGCCGCTACAGCCTCGACCACGGCCGCAGATGGGAGCCCTCCGGCATCGGCTGGGGCTTCTCCGCCCTGGCCCTGGCCGTCATCGCCGCCCTCATCACCCTCCTCGTCCGCCAGTAGCGGCACCGCCCGCCCCGAACGCGGAAGAAGCCCCCGGTCCGAGGACCGGGGGCTTCTGGGGGAACGGGGACCGGGGGGTCAGTCCTCGTTGGTGATCTTGTTGAGGCGCTCGATGGCCTCGATGTACTCCTCCATGAGGTCGTAGACGACCTGGGCGGCCGGCTTGACCTGGTTCATGGAGCCGACGATCTGGCCGACCGGGAAGGTGACGAGCTCGCCGTCGCCGGAGCGGCCGATGCGCTTGAGCGCGTCGGAGATGAGCATGAACTGCATGGGCATCGGGAGGTAGCCGGGAGAGTTCTCGGCCTCCCAGGCCTCCGTCCACGCGGTCTTGAGGAAGCGGGCGGGCTTGCCCGTCCAGGCGCGGGAGCGCACGGTGTCGCGGCTGGTGGCGTCCAGCAGCTTGGGGATGGCCTGCTCGGGGGTGTCGGCCTCCTCGACGGTCAGCCAGATGCTGCCCGTCCAGGCGCCCTCGGCGCCCAGGGCCATGCCCGCCGCGACCTGCCGGCCCCGGCCGATGCCGCCGGCGGCGAGGACGATGGTGTCCTCACCGACGGCGTCCACCACGTCCGGGATGAGGACCATGGTGGAGACCTCACCGGTGTGGCCGCCGGCCTCGGTGCCCTGCGCGACGATGATGTCGACGCCCACGGCCTCCTGCTTGAGGGCGTGGTGGGCGCTGGAGGCCAGGCCCGCGACTTTCACGCCGTGCTCGTGGGCGAGCTCGACGACGTCCGCGGGCGGCGGGCCGAGCGCGTTGGCCAGCAGCGCGATCGGGTGCTTGAGCGCCACCTCGACCTGCGGCCGCGCCGTCTGGTCCGTCCAGCCCAGCAGCACCCGGTCGGCGCTCTCGGTGGACGGCTCGACGCCGTGCTCGGCCAGCAGGTTCTCCAGGAAGTCCTTGTGCTGCTGGGGGATCATGGCCTGGAGCTTGCCCAGCAGCTCCTCGGCGTCGCCCAGGTCCGCGCCCTCGTACTTGGCCGGCATCACGACGTCCACACCGTACGGCTTGCCGCCGATGTGCTCGTCGATCCACTTGAGCTCCATCTCGAGCTCTTCCGGCGTGAAGTACAGCGCACCCAGGACGCCCATGCCGCCTGCGCGGCTCACCGCCACGACCACGTCGCGACAGTGACTGAAAGCGAAGATCGGGTACTCGATACCGAACATCTCGGTTACACGTGTCCGCACCCCCGCACTGTAAGCCGCGGGGGTGCAAAACTGCAACAGGTTCTATTTACGATTTGCTGAGCCAGCCAGCGGATCAGGGCCCTGAGCGGTAACACGTTCTACATCCTGGCCGGTGTCGGCCCGCCGCCCGCGCCGATCCGGCCCGGCCAGCAGGCTCAGCACCCCGCCCGCGGCCAGCAGGACGAACCCGGCGCCCAGGAAGACCATCGGCAGCGTGTCGCGCACCAGCTCGATCTTCCCGGCGTACTTCTCCGACAGCCCCGCCAGGACCTTCACGTCCTTGTCCTGGAGCACCAGATCGGCCTGCACGAAGACGCCCTCGTCGCCCTTGGCGGTGCGCAGGGTCGAGTCGACGTTCTGCCGGATCTTGACAGGCATCCCGGTGCGCGGGTCGATCCACAGCGTGTTCTCCGCCGCGTAGTACCGGTCGATCTTCACCGGCTTGGCCTTCTTCGGCAGTCCCACGACGGTCGGCGCGACCGGCTTCTTCGACCGCGCCACCATGGTCGGCTCGACCTTCTGCTCGAACCGGTAGGCGGTGATCCCCTCGACCTCTTCCACGCCGGCGAACCGCGCCGGCCAGGTGCGGCCGGTCAACAGGTCGAAGAGCTGGTAGGTCTCCTTGTGCACGTTGCCGACCGGCAGCATCATCCAGTACCCGGTCTGGGCGATCTCGGTGTTCCGGTCGACGTGGGTGTTCTCGCCGGCGCGCAGCAGGCCCGTCCGGCGGTCGAGCCCCAGCCGGAACTCGTTCAGCGAGATCGCCTGGTCTCCCGAGTACAGCTGGAGAATTCCGCCCAGGACCAGAAGGTCGTCGTCGCCCGACTTGACGTCGCCGCCGACGTTCAGACGGGCCTCCATCTCCTTGCCCGAGACCACCTTGTTCTTGGACGAGTCGAAATAAGTCGTGTCCGAGGCCTGCAGCGTGAGGTTCTCGCCGAAGTCCAAGGGGGCCGCGATCACCCGATCCGCTGTGTAGAAGCGGGTCAGGGGCGCCATGGCCAGGAAGAACGCTCCCAGCATCACGAGCAGGAAGCCGCCGCGCTTCATGCTTCAGTACCTCCAGACAAAAACCCATGGAAGGCCCGATATGCGGCCTCTGCCCGTACTAGCGCGTAACCCTACCGGAGCACGGTTTCCTGATTCTTTTGTCTGCCAGTCCGATATCAGGCCGTAGTCTCTGGCGACGAAAACCGCTTCTGCGAGACGGAGACCAGCGCTGGCCGCACGTCGGTTCCTCCCCGCCCTCCTCGGGCTCGGGCTTGGCCTGCTGATCCTGGGCCCGGCCCTGCGCCCGGGTTTCGTGCTGAGCTACGACATGGTGTTCGTGCCGGATCCGCCGCGTACCGACGCGATGTTCGGCGGCACGGGGGGCTTCCCCCGGCAGGTGCCCAGCGACGCGTTCGCCGCCGCCCTGTCCTTCCTTCCCTGGTCGCAGCAGCTGATCCTGCTGGCGGTCTTCGTCCTGGCGGCGGCCGGCATGGGCAGGCTCGTTCCGGGCGGCCTCCCCGCCAAGCTCGCCTCCGTCGTCTTCTACCTGTGGAACCCCTACGTCGCCGAACGCCTCCTCCTCGGCCACTGGGCGCTGCTGCTGGGGTACGCGGGGCTGCCCTGGGTGCTGGACGCCGTTCTGCGCCGCCGCCCGATCGCCCTCGCCGCGGCGCTCCTCCCCGCCGCCATCGGGGGGTTCGCGGCCATGAACATCACTGCGCTCGTCCTGTTCGGCGGACTGGTCGCCGTCCGGGGCAGGGGCGCCCCGCGCGCCGTCCTCACCTTCACGGCGATGGCCCTCCCCTGGCTGGTACCGGCGCTCCTCAACGCCTCCGGCACGCGCACGGACCCCCTCGGCGTGGACCTCTTCGCCGCCCGCGCCGACACCGCCTTCGGCACCTTCGGCAGCCTCCTCTCCCTGGGCGGCCTCTGGAACGCCGAGACCGTGCCCCCCGGCTACTCCGCCTTCCTGCCCTCCCTCCTGCGGCTGCTCCTCTGCCTGGCCTCCCTCGCCGCGCTGCTCGGCCACCGCGACGGCCCCCTGAAACGCGCCGCCCTCCTCTCCGGCGCTCTGGGCCTGGCCCTGGCCTCCCTCGGGATCACCGCCCCCGGCCGCGCCCTTCTCCGCGCCCTCATCGACTTCTGGCCGGCCTTCGGCGCCCTTCGCGACGCCCAGCTCTATGCGGCGCCCCTGGCCCTCGCCCTGGCCGTCGGCTTCTCCCGCTTCGCCGAGCCCCTGGCCGGGAAGAGGCGCGAGTGGCGCGGCCCCTGGGCGGCGCTCGTGCCGGTTCTGCTGCTGCCGTCGCTGGCCTGGGGCGTCTTCGGGCGGCTCGAAGCGGTGGAGTACCCGGCGGAGTGGCGGACCGCGCAGCGGATGATCAACGCGGATCCGGTGGCCGGGGAGGTCCTGTCGCTGCCGTGGGGCGCCTACCGGCGGCCGGAGTGGAACGGGGGGCGGGCCGTGCTCGATCCGTGGCCCCGAATGACCGGACGGCGGGTGGTCTGGAACGACGGGCTGCGGGTCGGGGACCGCGAGCTGGCCCGGGAGGATCCCCGGTCGGTCGAGACCGACCGCTTGCTGCGGGGCGGCGGCGACCTGACCGCGGCACTGGCGGATGCGGGTTTCCGTTATGTAGTCATCGCCAGGGACATATCAGAAAAATCATGGCAAGTGCGCCTAGCCCAAGCCAGCCTTGTCGTGGAGGGTCCCACCCTTCTCGTCTACCTGCTGGACCAGCCTGGTTGATTTGGTACAAATAGCTCTACTCTTAACCCTCCGGGTGACATGAGAAAGGCTGACGATGCGCATCCTGATCGCGATCATCGCTGGAGTGCTGCTGGCCGCAGGCTCGTCCGTGGCCGTCGTCAACGCCTCCACCGACAAGCCCGCCCCCAGGCCCCTCCCGATCTACAACTACGGTGCGCGCTAGCCGCGCGGCGATGTGGCACGGTCAACGGGGACGGTAGGGGCAGTCGAGAACCGGCGGGTACGCGGGGAGAGACCCCTGCGGGTCGCGGTCGTCAACTGGCGCGACCCCTGGCAGCGCGCCGCCGGGGGCGCCGAACTCTACGCATGGCAGATCAGCGAGCAACTGCGTCTGCGCGGCGCGCACGTCACCTTCGTGACCAGCCGGGAGCCCGGCCAGGCCCGCCGGGAGCGGCGCTCGGGCATCGAGATCGTCCGCATGGGCGGGGTGTACTCGCGTTATCCGCTGGTGCTGGCCTGGCTGTCGCGCCACCGCCGCTCCTTCGACGTGGCGATCGACTGCATGAACGGGGTGCCGTTCCTCTCCCCGCTGGCCCTGGCCCGGACCACCAAGATCATACTTTTGGTGCACCACGTGCACGACGAGCAGTTCTTCGTCTACTTCGGCCGCTTCCTGGCCACCATCGGCCGCTTCCTGGAGGGCCCGGTCGCCCGGCGGCTGTACCGGAGGCACCCGACCGTCGCGGTCTCCCCCTCCACCGCACGCGAACTGCGCGGCAGGCTCGGCTGGCGCGGACCGGTCTACATCGTGCCGAACGGCGCGCCGCCGCCGGCCCATCTGCCCGAGGCGGTCACCGACGGCAGTCCGTCCATCGTCTGCGTGGGCAGGCTCGTCGCCCACAAGCGGATCGAGTCGCTGGTGGACATGGCCGCGCGGCTCCGCGAGGACCTGCCGGGCGTCCGCCTGCACATCGTCGGACGCGGCGAGCAGCACGAGACGCTCGCCGCCCGGATCCGCGACCGCGGCCTGACCGAGCACGTCGTCCTCCACGGCTTCCTGCCCGAGCACGCCAAGAACGAGCTCCTCGCCGGGGCCGACCTGCACATCTCGGCGTCCCGCTACGAGGGCTGGGGCCTGTCGGTGATCGAGGCGGCCGCGCTGGGCGTCCCCACCGTCGCCTACGACGTCAACGGGCTGCGCGACGCGATCCGCGACGGCGAGACCGGCTGGCTCGCCCTGCCCGGCGAGGACCTCGCCGACACCGTCCGCCGCGCCCTCAAGGAGCTCGACTCCCGCCGCTCCCAGATCAGCGCCGCCTGCACCACCTGGGCGGCCACCTTCACCTGGGAGTCCAGCGGGGAGCGCATGCACCGCCTGATCCAGGACGATCTGGATGCCTTCTAGCCGGACCCCCCCGAAGACGGAGCACGGCGCCTCGGAACGAACGCGGATCCTGGTGTCGCTGCTGGTGCTGATGTCGTCGGCGTTCACGATCTCGCCGGGGCGGATCCTGCCCGACACCAAGCTGGACATGGCGCTGAACCCCTCGGGGTTCCTGGAGCGGGCGCTGCACATGTGGGATCCGGCGGTCTCGCTGGGCCAGGTGCAGAACCAGGCATACGGCTACTTCTTCCCGATGGGGCCGTTCTACCTGCTCGGCGACCTGCTGCGCCTCCCTCCGTGGATCACCCAGCGGCTGTGGCTCGGTCTGGTGCTGTGCACGGCCTTCCTCGGGGTGGTCAAGCTCGCCAGGGCGATGGGGATCGGCGGCCCCGGCACCCGGCTGCTCGCCGGTTTCGCCTACGCGCTGGCGCCCCGCGCCCAGGTCCTCATCGGCACGAACTCCTCGGAGTTCTGGCCCACGGCCGTGCTGCCCTGGATGCTGCTCCCGCTGGTCACCGTCCGCTCCCCCAGACGGGCCGCGGCCCTGTCCGCCCTGGCCGTGGTGGCCTGCGGCGGGATCAACGCCACCGCCGAGCTGGCGGTCCTCGTCGTCCCCCTGCTGTACCTGCTGTGGTACCGGCGGCGGCTGCTGCTCTGGTGGCTGCCTCTGGTCGCCGCGGCGTCGTTCTGGTGGCTGGCCCCCACCTACCTGATGGGCCGCCACATCTTCGAGTTCCTGCCCTACACCGAGACCGCGACCACGACCACGTCGGTCACCTCGGTGCCGAACGTGCTGCGCGGCGCCTCCCAGTGGACCGCCCACCTGCCCACCGGTTTCAGCCCCTGGTGGCCCGCCGGATACGACCTGGCCTCCTCGCCCTGGCTGATCGCGGTGACCCTCCTGGTCTCCGGCCTGGGCATGTACGGCCTGCGCCGCACCCCCCACCGGCCCTTCCTCGCCGCCTCCCTCCTCCTCGGCATGGCCGTCATCGTCACCGGGCACTCCGGCACGCTGTTCGCCGACCACTTCCGGGATCTCCTCGACGGTCCGCTGGCCGCCTTCCGCAACCTCCACAAGTTCGACGCCCTGATCCGCCTGCCGCTGGCACTCGGCCTGGCCTGCCTCGTACCCGCCGGAGTGGCGGCGGTGCACGGCCGGGCCTCGGTGGTGTGGCAAAAGGCGCTGGGCGCCCTCGAAAGGAGAGGGCTGCCGCCGTGGGGGCGGCCGCTGGAGAACGCCTGGCAGGCGATACGCCGGCACGGAGTCGCCTGGAGCGCCGCCGTGATGCTGACCGCGCTGGCGGCGGTACCCGTCGTCTCCCCCGGGCTGGGGATCCCGGACGCTCCTCGGGGGATCCCCCGTTACCTGAAGGACGCCACGGGCTGGCTGAACGAGCGTGCCGGGCATGAGGACGGGGCGATCCTGGCGCTTCCCGGCCAGCAGTTCGGCCAGTACCTCTACGGCCAGATGATGGACGATCCGCTGCAGTCGCTGCTGGAGGGCCGCTGGGCCACCAGGATGGTGACGCCCGGCGGATCGGCGGGGATGGCCCGCCTCATGGAGACGATCGACGAGCGGTTCGCCGCGGGGCGGGGATCTTCCGGGCTCGCCGAGGTCCTGGCCCGGATGGGCGTCCGGTATGTCCTTGTCCGCAACGACCTGGACCGCCGGGTGGTCGACGGCGCGTGGCCCGCCCGGCTGCACGACGCGCTCGCGGCGATGCCGGAGATCCGGCGGGTCGCGGCGTTCGGGGACCCGGTCGGGGCGAAGATCACCGACGCCGTCGGCTCGGTGGACCAGGAGTATCCGCCGGTCGAGATCTACGAGGTTCCCGGCGCCGCGCCCGTCGCCGCGCTGGCCGGCGGGGAGCCGCTGCGGGTCGACGGAGGCCCGGAGTCCCTGATCGCGCTGGCCGACCAGGGCCTGCTGGCCGGCGGAAGGCCGGTGCTGGTCAACGACGGCGACCCGGACGTCGTCACCGACACCCTGCGCAGGCGGGAGGTGGCCTTCTCGGACCTGCGCGGCGGGTCCTCCCCCACGATGGAGGCCGACGAGCCGTACTCGGGGAACGCCCCGGTCAAGGACTTCACCGAGCCGGGCTGGGCGGAACGGCAGGCGGTCGCCGAGCTGAGCGGGATCGGGTCGGTGAGCGCTTCCTCCAGCGCGGCCGACGTCAGCGCTCTGACCTCCGGTGATTCGATCGCCCGGCATCCGTTCGCCGCGCTCGACGGCGACCCGGCGACCCAGTGGACCTCCTCCGGCTGGTCCGGGGGGCATGGGGAATGGCTGAAGGTCGGGTTCGAGGAGGCGCTGGAACCGGGCGAGATCCGGGTCGCCTTCGGGCTGGGCGACCTCCTCGGCCCCGCGGTGCGGGAAGTCGCGGTCGAGACCGCCGCGGGACGGGTCGTCCAGCGGGTCCGCAGAACCGGCGACGCGCAGCCGCTCAGAACGCCCTCCGGCGCCACGACCTGGCTTCGCATCGAGATCACCCGGGTCGCCGCCTCCGCGGAGACCATCGGGACACGCGTCGCGATCAGCGAGCTGACCGTCCCGGGAGTCTCCCCGCGCCGATCCATCGTGGTGCCCGGCAGTGCCGGCGCCCAGGTGTTCACCGGCCTGAACGGCTACGCCCCGGCCTGCATGCGCGGCTCCCGGGTCTGGGTGTGCTCCCCCTACCTGAGCTCCCAGGGCGAGGAGGGCGGTTCCTTCGACCGGGTCTTCACCGGCTCGGGGGAGAACGTCCGGCTGACCGGGACCGCGATCCTCACCGGCGCCCGGAAGATCGCCGCGCTCACCGGCGCGCAGGGCGTGTCCGCCTCCTCGCAGCTGGTGGACCATCCCGCGGCCATGGCACGGTCGGCTTTCGACGGCGACCGCGCCACCTCCTGGATCAGCTCCCCGGACGACGACGGCCCCACGCTCACCCGGGATCTGGGCTCGGTGCGCACCCTCTCCCGGTTGGAGTTCCGCTTTCCCGGCAAACGCGGCATCACTCGGGTGGCCGTGCGGGGCGACGACGGCCAGAGCCGAGAGGGCCTCATCTCCAAGAAGGGCGTCTTCGCCTTCGCCCCGCTGAAGACCGAGAAGATCACCATCGAGTTCCCCGGGATCAGCGGGATCCAGGTCACCGAAGTCGCCGTCCCCGGTGTCCCGTCCCTGCGCGCCGAGGGGACCGTACCGCCCCGATGCGGCACCGGGCCGGTCTTCACCCTCGGCTCCACCAGGATCGAGACCCGGCTCGTCGACGCCGCCCGGACGGACCTGCTGGCGGGACGGGCCGTCCGCTACGCATCGTGCGCGGAGGTGGCCACCGGAACCGGCCGCCGGACCCTCGGTTCCTCCTCGTCCTTCCTGATCGCCACCGCCGCGCTCCTTCCCGCCGGCTCTCTCCCCCAGGCCGCGTCTCCGGCGGAACCGGGTGAGGGCGTCTCCGTCCTCCGCTGGGACTCCACCCGCCGGGAGGTCTCCGTCAAGAGCTCCGGGGCGGGTTACCTGACCGTGCCGGAGAACCTCAACCGGGGCTGGAAGGCCGACCTGGACGGACAGCCGCTCAAGGCGGTGCGGCTGGACGGTTGGAAGCAGGCCTGGGAGCTGCCCGCCGGGAGCTCGGGCACCGTGCGGCTGGTCTACGAACCGGATCTCGCCTACCGGCTGTGCCTCCTCGCCGGCGGGATCCTCGTCCTCCTCATCGCGGTGCTGGCCGCGCTGCCGGGCACCGGGCCGGTCCTGCGTCCCGCGGCCGGCCGGGCTCCCGCGCTCCGCTGGGCCGCCCCCTTCTTCGGCCTGTGGACGGCCGGGCCGCTCGGGCTCGTGGCGGGGGCGGCGGCCGTCCCCCTTGCCCGGCGGCTCCCCGGCGTCGCCCTACCCGCCCTGGTGGGTCTGGCGGCCTTCTCCACCGCGCTGGCCGGACGCCTGCGCTTCGGCGGCCCGCCCGACGTGTACGCGTTGCTCGCTGAAGGGCTCCCGGCCCTTCTGTGCGTCCTGGCGGCGGCGCTCCTGCTGTCTCCTCCGGCCGAACCGCTGCGCGGGAGCCTCGACGAAGAGGTGGCTGAGCGACGCGAGCATGAGGGAGAACACCACCGTGACGCCCAGGACGAGCCAGAAGTCGCCGAGGTACTGCGGCCGTCCGGTGAGGGCGTACCAGAGCTCGATCACCGGTGAGTGCCAGAGGAACACCCCGTAGGAGATCAGTCCCAGCCTGCACATCAGCGGGCCGGCCAGGATCATCCGGACGAGGTGCCCTTCGGGGGCGAAGGCGACGGGCGCGACCGTCGCCACGACGATCACCAACGACAGCAGGTTGTGCACGAGGTACTGGTGGGCGCTCTGGCCGCCGTACAGCGGGGTGGCCAGGGGCGTGGACATCAGCGCCAAGGCGCACGCGGCGACGGTCCAGCTCGCGCCCGGCGCCGAGCCGAAGGCGTCCCGCACCCGGTTCGGCCGCTGGGCCAGCACGGCCATGGCCATGCCCAGGACGAAGAACATCAGCGACCTCGGCAGCAGCCGCTCGTTGTAGAAGAGCAGCCGGAACGGGTCACCGCCCAGGGAGGCCCCGAAGTACTCGAGGTACCGCATGGTGAGGGTCTCCAGCAGGGAGAGCACGCCCAGCACGCCCAGCCCCAGCAGCAGCCGCCGGAGGCTCCCCCGGGAGAAGCGGCGCAGACCCAGCGCCAGCAGCGGCAGCACCAGGTAGAACGTGGCCTCGACCGACAGGCTCCAGACCGGGCCCAGGGCCGGAAGGCCCACTCCGCCGAGCGGCCAGGGCGGATGGAAGTCGTAGTTATGGGTGAGGGTCAGCATCTGCAGCCAGACGACCGGGTCCCGCGCCTCCTCCCGGTTGAACGCCGGCAGGACGAACACCAGCATCAGCCAGTAGGCGGGCAGGATCCGCAAGGCCCTCCGCAGGAGGTAGTCCCGGACCCCCGGCATGCTCCCGCCGTCCAGGGTGGCCCGTGCGAAGGGCCGGTACAGCAGGAATCCCGACAGCGCGAAGAAGATCGAGACACCGATCCCACCGTTGGCCAGCATCCGCCAGAGCAGCCCGTCCGCGCTGGTCAGCCCGGTCGCTCCCGCCACGTGCAGGCCGACCACCGACATGATCGCGACGCTGCGCAGGCCGTCCAGCGAAGCCAGGTGCCCGGGGGCGCTCGCGGCACGCGGGGTGGGTCCGGCCTGCATCATCACCTGTCGTCTTTCCTAGGATTCGACCAGTCTGCCGTCTTTCACCGGCTGCCCGGTACGTTCTACGCATGAGCCAGCACCTTTCCCGCGCGCTCGCCGGCCTGCTGCCCCGGCCCCTGGTCGGTGCGCTGATCCGGGGGGTCTACCCCCGGATCGAACCGGAACTGGGCCGCCTGGCGGACTTCGTTCCGCGTGGCGGGACCGCGCTGGACGTCGGCGGCTGGTTCGGCCCCTGGACCTCGCGGTTGCTGCGGCGGGCCGACCGGGTGGTGACGATCGAGGCGGATCCGGAGATGGCCCGGCTGCTGGAGCGGACCTTTCCCGCCGTCCGCGTGGTCGCCGCCGCGGCCTCCGACCATGCCGGCGAGACGACCCTGTGGTCGCCCGCGGCGGGGGCGATCGTCGGCGTCTCCTCGGTCGAGGAGACCGGAAGAGGCCATCAGAACACCGTTCCCACCCCGGTCCCCCGCGTGCGGATCGACGATCTCGCCGTCTCGGACGTGCGGTTCGTCAAGCTCGACATCGAGGGCCACGAACTGGCCGCGCTGCGGGGGGCCGAGCGGACGGTCCGGCGGGACCTGCCGGTCCTGCTCCTGGAGCTGGAGGCCCGCCACCAGCCGCTCGAACCGGTCCTCTCCCTGCTGGCGGAGTGGGGATACCGCGGTGAGATCCTGACGGAGGGAAGCTGGCGGCCGCTGGAAGGTTTCGATCTGGCATCGCATCAGCGCTCACACGCCGCACAACTGGCTCGCCCTTTTCCCAGCCGGGTACTGTTCCCTGGGACGAGATATGTCAATTCAGTACTGTTCCGGCATACCTCTAGGGCGTTCTGACCTCTGGCGCCTCATCCGGGCCCCGTTGTTACTTGCGGGTCATGTGCTGTTGAATCTTTCCCCTGACCCCCCTCAGGAGGACTCCGTGGATCGTCGTACCGACCGGGCGATCGGCCTTGTCACGCTCCTCGCCGTGGCTCTGGTGCCGACGGCCTTCCTGACCCTGGGCAAGGTGGGGGACGGCTTCGACGCCGGCCGGTCCTCGGAGACCGCCGTCACCCCGATCTCCGAGAACTACCCCGGCGCGCCCCCGCCGCTGCCGCCCGCCGAGAAGCCGCTGCAGATCAACCTGCCGCAGATGCCCCCCGGGAGCGTCCCCGTCCAGCCGCCCGCCCAGACCGACCCGCCGGAGAGCAAGCCCCTCCCCGCCGAGCTGACCTCCTTCACCCGGCAGATCGGCACGGCGGTCATCGAGCAGACGGGCTCCACCAGCACGCAGGAGCTCGCGAAGTTCACGCTGAAGCCGAAGTTCGAGATGGACGCGACCAGCACCGACTACGTGCTCAAGGGCAAGAAGTGGAAGAAGACCGGCGCCACCCGGATCGTCATCAGGAACCGGGTGAAGGTCACCAAGGCCCCCGACGGGGAGATCACCAGGGAGAAGCTGACTCCCGAGGAAATCGACCAGCTGCGTTACGAGGCCGATCCCCGCACCCTGACGCACAACGTCCAGCAGCTGCCGGGCGTCAAGAAGACCTACGACAAGAAGACCAAGCTCTACCAGTACAAGCTCAACCTGACCGCGGGCAGCACCATCATCGAAAAGCTCCCGCCGGGGATCCAGGAGCACGTCCCCGACATCGCCGCGCTCCTGGGCCTGCAGGTGGAGTTGTACGCCGATGCCAAGGACCACGCGATCTACGCTTCTCTGAACGGCGTGACCGTCGTCAATGCCACCGGCATCGGCGTCATCTACTCCGACATGAAGTAGGCCTCAGGCGTCCTTCGGGAGGCCGAGGATGCGTTCGCCGATCACGTTGAGGTTGATCTCGGTGGTGCCGCCGCCGATGGTCATGGCGCGGGAGGCCAGCAGGAGGCGGGTCCAGCGGCGCGGTAGTTCGCTCTTGCGGGCGCCGGTGAGGACGCCTCGGGGGCCCAGGAGGGTGAAGCCGAACTCGGTGACGCGCTGGCCGTGCTCCATCGCCACCAGTTTGCGGACGGTGGCCGTGGTGCCGGGGTCGGTGCCCGAGAGCTGCTTGAGGGTGGCGCGCAGGCCCAGCATGAGGTAGGCGTGCTCGTCGGCGGCCATCCGGGCCAGGCCGTCGCGGGCCGCGGGGTCGGCCGCCAGGTCCAGGTCGGCGACGAGGTCGACGAGCTGGGTCATGCCGGCGCCCAGCTGGAAGGAGGAGGTCAGGCCCACGCGCTCGTTGGCGAGGGTGTTGCGGGCGACCCGCCATCCGGCGCCGGCGTCCCCGACGACCAGGTCGTCGGAGACGAAGACGGCGTCGAGGAAGACCTCGTTGAAGATCTCGTCGCCGGTCAGCTCCTTGAGCGGGCGGACGTCCAGGCCCGCGCTCCTCATGTCCACGAGGAAGTAGGTGATGCCCTCGTGCTTGGGGGCGTCGGGGTCGGTGCGGGCCAGGCAGATGCCCCACTGGGCGTGCTGGCCCAGCGACGTCCAGATCTTCTGGCCGGTGATCTCCCAGCCGCCCTCGACCCTCACGGCGCGGGTCTGCAGCGAGGCGAGGTCCGAGCCGGCGCCCGGTTCGCTGAACAGCTGGCACCACAGGATCTCGCCGCGCAGCGTCGGCGGCAGGAAGCGCTCCTGCTGCGCGGGCGTGCCGTACTGGACGAGCGAGGGCACCACCCAGGCGCCGATGAGCAGTGGGACGGGGCGGACCTTCGCGGCCTTGAGCTCCTGGGCGATGACGACCTGCTCCAGGGGCCCGGCGGCCTTGCCCCAGGGCCGGGGCAGGTGCGGGGTCACCCAGCCCTCCTCGGCCATCGCGGCACGCTGGGCGGGGGTGTCCATGGCGGCCAGCTCGGCGACCCGGGCGCGGACGCGCTCGCGCAGCGGCTCGGCGTCCGCGGGGAGCTCCACCGCGACCTCGGGGCGGACGCCGTCCAGCGCCAGCGCCGCCAGCCGGTCGCCGCCGCGCTCCAGCAGGGCGCGCAGCGTCAGGGCGCGCCGGTAGAACAGGTGGGCGCTGTGCTCGTAGGTGTAGCCGATGCCGCCGTGCGTCTGGATGTTCTCCTCGGCGCACTTCACCGCCGCGTCGGGCGCCAGCTCCGCGGCGGACTCGACGGCGTAGGGGGCGCGGGAGCGGGCGGCGTCCCACACCGCGGCCCTGGCACGCTCCAGCAGCACCATCATGCGGGCGAGCTTGTGCTTGACGCCCTGGAACTGGCCGATGGGGCGGCCGAACTGCTCCCGGATCTTCGCGTACGCCACCGCCTCGTCCAGCGCCCGCCAGGCCACGCCGCAGGACTCGGCGCCCAGGACGACCGCCGAGAGGGCCCGCACGTCACCCACGCCCGTGACGGGCGCGGCGCTGACGCCTTCGACGCCCACCGAGGCCGTGCCGCGGGTGACGTCCAGGCTCTCGTGCGGGGTCACCGTGACGTCCGCGGCCTCCAGCAGCACCCACTCGCCGCCGACGGGCAGCAGGAAGAGGTCTGCGCCCGCCCCGCCGAGCACGAACTCGGCGGTGCCGCTCACCGTACGGCCGTCGCGGGTCAGCTCCGCCCGCAGCGCCACCGCCGCGGTCTTCGTTCCGTCGGCCAGCGCGGGCAGGTGCTCGGCGGCGGAGGAGTCCGCCAGCAGCGCCGAGGCGAGCACGGTGGGCACGTACGGGCCGGGCGCCATGGCCCGCCCCAGCTCCTCCACGGCGACGGCCAGCTCCACCAGGGTGAAGCCCTGGCCGCCGTGCTCCTCCGGCAGATGCAGCCCCAGCAGCCCCTGTCCCGCCAAGGCGCTCCAGAAGCCGGCGGCGGGCTCGCCGCCCCGGACCGCCTCGCTCGTGACGTGCCGCTCGGCCAGGCCGCGTACGGACGCCGACAGGGCCTCGTGTTCTTCGGTCAGGCCGATGGCCATGGGTCACTCTCCTCACCGTCAGGTAAGGAGAAGGTTACTAGAACCGAATTCGGTTCCGTTCGGGGCGGTGCCGCCTCACCCCACCTTGAGCTGCTCGATCACCTTGTTGATGTCGGGCCAGAGCTTTTTGTGGGTGTCGGGCAGGGAGACGAACAGCACCGACGGGTACCGCTTGCCGGTGTCGACCAGCGCGGTCGCGATGACCTCGGAGGTGGCCCGGATCGGCTTCCTGTCGTACTTGAGGTGGCGCGCGACCAGCCAGCCGTCGTGCCCGCCGACCTTCAGCGGCTGCGAGGCCAGCTCGACGGTCTCGTGCGGGAAGCCGTACAGCCGCTCCTCCAGGTTGGCGGCGACCGCCACGGCGTTCTTCTCCAGGGACCCGCCCTTGTCCCAGATCTGCCGTTCCACCGGCCCGAGGGGCGAGGTCAGGACGGTCCCGTACCAGAGCTGGGTGCCCTTCTTCTCGGTCACCAGGACCTGCTGCCCGGTCCAGCCGGACTGAGCGAGCCTGTTCTTCTTGTTCGGCTCGACCCAGCCGCCGCCGAACTGCGGCACCTGCAGGCCCGAGGCCGGGTCGGGGAACATCCCGGTGACCGGCGATCCGGCTCCCCGGAAGACCATCAGCTCCTTGTGCGGGGGCAGGGCGCCCTGCTCGTCCGTTCCGGCGCTCGGCGTGCTGACACCCGGCCGCGCCTTCACCTCGGCCTCGGTGTCGCCGCCTCCGTCTCCGGCGAACACGAAGACCCCGAGCGCCACGATCCCGGCGACGGCCAGCGTGCCGAGCCCGGCGAACAGGTACGTCCGCGAGCGGTCCCGCCGCATCTCCTGCTCGTCGAACCCGCCGCCCCCGGCGCTCCCGGCCCGGTTGGCCTCGGTCTCCTCCCGCATCCACTCGGGCATCTGCCAGTTCCCGCTGCTGGGGATCCCGGCCTTGGGCGGCTCCGCCGGCCCGGAGAGGTCGACGCCCGCGTACTGCGCGACCCCGGGGCCGTCGTCCAGCCCGCCGAAGTCCGCCTCTTCCCCGCCTCCGGCCCGTCCCGCCACCGGCACATCGCCCGCACCAGGACCGGAACCCGCGCCGGAACCCGTGAACTCCACCGGCTCCCCAGGACCTTGAACCACAGGATGCGCCCCTGACTGCGTAGGCTCGGCAAAAACAGGCTGCGGCCCGGTACGCCCCGGCTGCGCCGAAAGTTCCCCCTGATCGGACATGCGGCACAGGTTACGCGAAGATCAAGATTCAGGACGCCGCAAGCCGATAACAACTTAGCCCCACCCCCGTGGCGAAAACCACACGGAGAAAAGCCCCCCACCCAGCACACTTCCCCCGGCGACCAGCGGGACGATCAGTGGAGCGATCAGTGGGACGACCAGCGAACTTCCACCCCGACCCCGCACCCACGGCCACCACCGCAGGGGGGCGTGGGGGGCGCAGCCCCCCACATCGGGGGCTCCGGGGGTCGCCCCCCGGGCTGACATGAAGAAACGACCCACCGCGAAGCGCCGAAGGCGCGAGCACGATGGGTCGTCGGTTCGTGGAGGTGCAGGGAATCGAACCCTGGTCCTACAGCAGTGGGTCAGGTCTTCTCCGGGCGCAGCCTTGCTTGGCGTTTTCTCAGCCCCAGTGCTCTCGCAGGCTAGTCACTGACAGGCTCAGTCGCTGTTGGGTTTCCCTTCCGGCCCCGCGACCGGGTCGGAAGGTTGAGTCTCCTAACGATGCCGGATCCTAGGTCGGAGACTCTCCTAGGCCGACAGAGTCGCTAACTCGCCTCAGGCGGCGAGGGCGAACTCAGTGCGCTTAGAGTTGGCACTTGTTGGTTTGCGATCGCAGGATTTACGAGGTCGCAATCGCACCCCTCGGCCCGCTTCTCCTGGCACGACTACCGCAGTCGAAACCAGTCACCCCCATGTTCTGTTGTCAACGGTTCAACTCTATCCGGTCAACGGTCCCGGTGCCAAGGTTATTCCGGCCACTCCGGGCGGGGCGGGCGCGGGCCTCAGGGCTGCTGGACGGGGGTGGCGGCGGTCTCGTCCGCCGCGGGGGTCCGCTGCGGCTGGGCGGGGGCGTTGACGAAGTCCGAGGCGATCTTGGCGGCGTCGACCTGGCCTTCGACGGCGATGGCGACGCCGAGGAGGGTGCCGGAGGACTGGTAGTACCCGACGAACCAGGAGACGGTCTTGCCCTGGGCGTCGGTGACCCGGGTGGAGATGCCCTGCCGGAACTTCCTCCGTCCGGAGGCCGCCGCCTTGGCGGAGCCGTTCCGCACGCCCATCGTCATGATCTTCTTGAGCTCGGTGAGCGTGTTCGGCGCGATGACCTGGGGCTGGGCGGCGCCGGTCGGCTGGGGGTCCTGGATGAGCAGGGGCCCGCGCCAGGTGCCGTTCTGGATGGCGGCGGCGATCAGGGACATGGTCAGCGGGCTGACCTTGACGCCGCCCTCGCCGACGGCGAGCTGGGCGCGTTCGGTGGTGGTGGCGGTGGCCAGGCCCTGGGCGCGCTGGTTCTTGACGTTCGACAGGTCCCACGGGGCGGTGCCGGCGAGCCCGAACGTCTGCAGGGCGGTGTTGAAGGTGCCGGCGTCGAGGGCGGATCCGGCCTGGGCGAGCGCGGAGCGGCAGCCGGCGGCGATGTTCTGGCCGAGGGTGGAGCGCGAGCGCGGCTGGGCGGCGGTGAAGACGGCGCCGCCGACGATCTCCTCGGCGGTGCACTCCTGCGCGGTGTCGGCCTTCTGGCCCTGGCCGAGCAGCGCGGCGGCCAGCACGGTGCTGAAGGCGGTGCCGGGCGCGTACAGCCCTTCGAAGGCGCGGTTCTGCCCGTCGGTCCGGTGGTTGGCCGCGGCGCGGATCTCCCCGGTGTCGCTGCTGACGGCCACCAGGGAGGCGGGCACGTTCAGGGAGGCGAGCGCGTTCTCGGCCTGGAACTGGGCGCGGCGGTCGAGGGTGGTGCGGACGGGCCTGGCCTCGGGGCTCTCCTGGCCGGTGGGGCTCTGGACCACCAGGTCCTCGCCCTGGCTGAAGTCGCGGATCACCTTGCGGCGGTCGCCGTTGGCGTCGAGGACGACGACCTTCACGGCGGGCAGGCCGGCGAGGTGGCGCTGGAACAGCATCTGCAGGCCGGAGGAGCCGACGGTGTCGCCGGGCTGGTAGGGGGCGCCGACGAGGCTGAGGACGTCGGTGGTGGCGGGGCCGATCCGGCCGATCAGCTCGGGCGCCTGCACCGGCTGGGTGGGCATGGGCCGGGTCTTGACGGTCAGGCCCGCCACGTTGCGCAGCTTCATCGCCTCGGCGCTGCCGTGGGGGAACTCGGCGAGCTGCAGGAAGGCCTTGGGCGGCGCGGACAGGATGCGGCCTTCGAGCCGGTCGCGGTCCTGGCGGGTGATCTCGCCGACGCGCTTGGCGATGGCCTCGGCGTTGCGGAGCTGCTCGGGCACGACGCCGAAGACGTCGGTCTTGACGTTCTGCAGCAGCGGGCGGCCCTTGTTGTCCTCGATGAGCCGGCGCTCGGGCGCCTCGTTGACCACCGCGAGCCGTTCGCCCTCGCGCAGGTCGGGGTGGATCACCGACGGGCTCCACTCGACCTTCCAGACGCCGCCGACGAGCCGGAGGCCCATCTGGCCCCGGTACTCCAGCGGCCTGCCGTTCTCGCCGAGGTCGATGCGGATCTGGAACCTGGCCATGGCCCGCTCGTCGGAGATCTTGTCGATCCTGCCCTGGTCGTCGGGGACGCCGGGGGTGCTCTCGGCCTTGAGCCGCAGCCGCAGCGAGGCGGCGTCGAGCTGGGTGCGCACGTCCTCCAGCGCCTTGACGACCGCCGCGCGGTCGCCGGTGGTGTGCCCGGCGGCCGCCTCGTAGTTCTCCACCTGCCAGGCGATGAGGAAGTCCTTGACCGTGGTGAACGGGGAGGACTGCGCGCAGGCGGAGAGCATGCCCAGCAGCAGCGCTCCGCCCGTCGTAGCCGCGGCGATCCTGCGCGTCCTGCTCACCTTCACCGACCCCGGTTCCGTGCGCGCAGCGCCCGGGCCATCTCCCGGTCCGCGTCGCGCTTGGCAATGGTCTGCCGCTTGTCGTACGCCTTCTTGCCCCGGGCGAGTGCGATCTCGACCTTGGCCCTGCCGTCCTTGAAATACAGGGAAAGCGGGATCAGCGTCAATCCGGGCTCGCTGCCCTCTTTGAGGATCTTGTCGATCTCGCGCCGGTTGAGCAGGAGCTTGCGGGTGCGCCGCGCGCTGTGGTTGGTCCAGGTGCCCTGGGAGTACTCGGGGATGTGCACGTTGTAGAGGTAGACCTCGCCGTGCCCGTCCACCGCGGCGTAACCGTCGACCAGGGACGCCCGGCCCTGCCGCAGCGACTTCACCTCGGTCCCGGTCAGCACCATGCCCGCCTCCCAGGTGTCCTCGATGTGGTAGTCGTGACGCGCCTTCTTGTTCTGGGCGATGTACTTCTGGCCCTTCTCGCGAGGCACTGTCTTTCCTCTCCCCTGCCTATGATCCGGTCAGCCCGTCCAGCACGGTCCGTCCCCGTTCCTCGGCGTCGGACGAGCCGGCCGTGATGTCCGGTTCGATCCCGACGCCTTCGAGATTATGGCCCGCCGGGGTGAGGTACCGCCCGACCGTCAGCTCGACCGCCGAGCCGTCGGACAGGCGTACCGGTTCCTGGACGGTGCCCTTCCCGAAGGTAGCCGATCCTACGATCACCGCCCGGTCCCGGTCGCGCAGCGCTCCCGTGACGATCTCGGCGGCGCTCGCCGTGCCCTTGTCCACCAGTACGACGACCGGAACGCGGGAATCGCCGGGAGAGGTGACGCTGATCACCTCGGCGGGCTCGCCGCGGCGCTCGTACGTCACCACCGGCCCGTCCTCCAGGAACGCCGAGGCGGTGTCCACCGCCTCGTCCAGCAGGCCGCCGGGGTTGCCGCGCAGGTCCAGCAGGACCGCCCGGCTGCCGGACACCCCGGTGCGCACCTGGGCGCCCACCCCGCGGGTGAACACCGCCACCCGCACGACGGTCAGGTCCTCGGCGCGGTCGACGACCACGTCGCCGCGCTGCGGTTCGGGCCGCACGGTCTTGTGGTCGCCGTTGAGCCAACCGGTGAAGTCGTCGTACTCCTGGGGCGGGTAGTAGCGGGCCCACGGGTCGCCGAGGCTGCGCAGCATGCCGCTGATCGCCGCCTCGCGCAGCTCGGCGCGGGAGACGGGCTGGTCGGCGGAGGTGGCGATCCGGTCGGTCGCCTCCTCCAGCAGCCCGTCCTCGTGGGAGGCCGGCTCGATCCGGGAGGGCTCGGTCTCCGCCGTCGCCGCGCCCAGGCCGTACGCCGACAGCAGGGCGGCCGCTACGGCCGCCCCGCGGTACCACCGGCGAGGTTCTCTACGGGACCAACGGGTCACCTCAGCAGCTTAAATCTTCAGGTAGCGCCGCAGGGTGAGGAACGACGCACCCGCGCACAGCAGCACGCCCACCGCGATCGAGAAGATGATGACGCCGGTCACCTGGGTCCAGGTGAGCTGGGTGGCGAACTGCAGCGACTCCTGGAGCGTGTCGATCAGCAGGAGCTTGCTGCCCACCAGCAGGACCGCGGCGATGAGGCCGCCGGCCAGGCCCGCGATCGCGCCCTCCAGGATGAAGGGCAGCTGGATGTACATGTTCGACGCGCCGACCAGTCGCATGATGCCGGTCTCCCGGCGCCGGTTGAACGCCGACAGCCGCACGGTGTTGCCGACCAGCAGGACCGCGGCGAAGACCTGGATCAGCGCCAGGAACAGGGCCGCCCACTGCAGGCCGTCCAGGATCTTGAAGAGCTTCTCCAGCAGTTCGCGCTCGTTGATGATCTGGTCGACGCCCGGCGAGTTCTCCGCCGCGCTGATCACCGAGGTGAACTGCGAGGGGTCCTTCAGGCGCACCCGCAGCGAGTCGGGGATGTCCCCCTCCTTGGTCGCCGCGATGAACCCGGGGGTGTTGGAGAAGAGCGTCTGGAACCGCTCGTAGGCGGCTTCCTTGCTCTCGTACTCCACCTTGGAGACCTCGGGGAGGTCCTCCAGGCTGTTGATCAGCTCGTCGCGCTGCTGCTGCGTGGCGTCCTTCTTGGCGCAGTTGTCGTTGGAGCTGGACTTGGAGCACAGGTAGATCGAGACGTTGACCCTGTCGTACCAGTAGCTCTTGGACGAGTCGACCTGCCGCTTCAGGAGCATGCCGGTGCCGAACAGCGCCATGGCGATCGCCACCGTGATGATGAGCGAGATCGTCATCGTCAGGTTGCGGCGCAGGCCGATCCAGATCTCCTGGAAGACGAAATTCAGTCTCATCGCAAATCCTTAGTAGGCCTGGCCGTAGACGCCGCGCGACTGGTCGCGCACGACCCTGCCGTCCTCGAGCTCCACGACCCGCTTGCGGAAGGCGTCCACGATCGCGGCGTCGTGGGTGGCCATGACCACCGTGGTGCCGGTCCGGTTGATCCGGTCCAGGACCTTCATGATGCCGATGGAGGTGGCCGGGTCGATGTTCCCGGTCGGCTCGTCCGCCAGCAGGATCATGGGCCGGTTCACGAACGCGCGGGCGATGGCGACGCGCTGCTGCTCGCCGCCGGACAGCTCGTCGGGCATGCGGCCCTGCTTGCCCTCCAGGCCGACGAGGTCGATGACCTCGGGCACGACCTTCTTGATGAAGCGGTTCGGCTTGCCGATGACCTCGAGCGCGAACGCCACGTTCTCGAAGACGTTCTTGTTGGGCAGCAGGCGGAAGTCCTGGAAGACGCAGCCGATCCGGCGTCTCAGATGGGGAACTTTCCAGTTCGTCAGCTTGTTGAGGTCTTTGCCGGCCACGTAGACATGGCCCTGCGTCGGCCGCTCCTCCTTGAGGATCAGGCGGAGGAAGGTCGACTTGCCCGACCCCGACGGACCCACCAGGAAGACGAATTCGCCCTTTTCAACGGCGACGTTGCAATGCTGGAGGGACGGCCGGTTCTGGTTCGGGTAGACCTTGGTGACGTTGTCGAAATTGATCACGGCTGCATCACGGTGCGCCAGTCTAGGGGCTGATGGGCCACGGTGTCCCCCTCGGAGTTGGCTCTGGAGCAGTCTAGGGGTGACACTGGCATGGAAAGACCCGCTTCGGTACATCGGTCGGACACTCGGATCAAGGAGGCGCGCATGAGCTGCGAACACCTGATCTGCGCCTACTGCGCGGGCCCCGTGGAAGAGGGCCGCTGCCCCAGCTGCAGAGCCGCCCGCAGCCGTCTCCACCGCTCCCAGGGGCCCCTCACGCCCCAGCAGCTGGCCATCATCGCCGCCTTGGTCCTGATCCTGGCCTTCGGCCTCATGGCCCCGCACCTGGGGTAACGGCCCGCGCCACCCGTCGAATCGGATGAAGAGCGAAGAATAGGCCGGACAAAACGGACAAATAGCCCTTATTGTCCGGCCTTGTCGTCGATCGTCAGTCCTGCTCGGCCTCGCCCTTGCGGAGCCAGCGGATCTCGGCCTCGAGGAAGTCGTCGATCCAGCCGTCGAGGACGCGCTCGGGGTTGCCCTCCTCGTGGAGGGTGCGCAGGTCCTTGACCATCTGGTACGGGTGCACCACGTAGCTGCGGATCTGGGTGCCCCAGGAGCTGGTGCCCTCGCCGCGCAGCTTGTTGAGCTCGTCGGCCTCCTCCTGGCGCTTGCGCTCCAGCAGCTTGGCCTGCAGGACGTTCATGGCCGAGGCGCGGTTCTGCAGCTGGGAGCGCTCGTTCTGGCAGGAGACCACGATGCCGGTGGGCAGGTGGGTGATGCGCACCGCCGAGTCGGTGGTGTTGACGCCCTGGCCGCCGGGGCCCGAGGAGCGGTAGACGTCGATGCGCAGGTCGTCCTCGTTGATGTCGACGTGGTCGCTCTGCTCCACGACCGGCACCACGTCCACGCCCGCGAAGGACGTCTGGCGGCGGCCCTGGTTGTCGTAGGCGGAGATGCGGACCATCCGGTGGGTGCCGTGCTCGCCGCGCAGCGTTCCGTAGGCGTAGGGGGACTTGACCGCGAAGGTGGTGGACTTGATGCCCGCCTCCTCGGCGAAGGAGGTCTCGAAGATCTCCGTGGGGTAGCCGTGCCGCTCGGCCCAGCGCAGGTACATGCGCTGGAGCTGCTGGGCGAAGGCCGCCGCGTCGACGCCGCCCGCCTGGGCGTTGATCGACACCAGCGCCTCGCGGGCGTCGTAGTCGCCCGACATCAGCGTGCGCACCTCCAGGGTGCGCATGTCCGCGGCCAGGGTCTCCAGCTCGGCGTCGGCCTCGGCGCGGGTGTCGGAGTCGTCCTCCTCCGCGGCCATCTCGTAGAGGACCTCCAGGTCCTCCAGCCGGCCGCGCAGCGACTCGACCTTGCCGAGCTCGCTCTCCAGGCTCGACAGCCGGCGCGTGACGCTCTGCGCGTGCTCCTGGTCGCTCCACAGGTCAGGATCAGCGGACTGGTCCCTGAGCTCGGCGATGTCGCGGCGCATGACGTCGAGGTCCATCACCGCCTCGATGCCGGTGAGGGTCGCGCCCAGCTCCTTGATCTGTTCCATGGGGTCGATGGCTGCCACCCGTCCAGCCTATCGGCTGGGCGCGGCCACCCGGGCAGGACGGGTGATGGCAGAATCAGGCGCCAGGATCCACAGAAACGTGCTCTTGCACGCACTTCATTGTGGCCTCCCGGGCACTACCGTGTGCCGGACGATTCCACGAAGACCACAGCGAACCGGGGGCGCCCGTGCGAACGACAGCGACGGTGGCCGCCGTGCTGCCGCTCCTCCTGCTGGGCGCGGGGTGCAGCGCCGAACGGGAGCGCCCCCGCGCCGCCAGGCCGGTGGCGATCGCCACCACCAGCTCCGACGTGCCGCTGACGCCGCGGAGCGCGGCGCGCGCCTTCGCGCTCTGGACGGTCAACGACGACCTGGCCCGCGCCTCGGGCGACGAGCGGCTCGCCCTGGCCTGGGCGGTGGACTCCCAGCGCGCGGTGACCGCGGCGGAGTACCGCAGGGCCGCGGCGGACGGCGCGCAGGTCGCCCGGCACGCCTACGGCAGGCCCGCGCTGTGGGTGCCCCGGCTGGACGGGTATCCGCAGTGGTTCGTCGCCGCCGCCCCCCGCGGCCGCGAGACCGCCCTGATGGCCTTCACCAAGCCCTCCCCCGAGCAGAGGTGGCGGCTCAGCCTGCTCACCGTCCTGGACAGGGGCGTCAAGCCGCCCAAGGTCGAGGTCGACGCCGACGGCTACGCCACCGCGCTGCCCACCGAGGACCAGAGCGTGCTGATCGCGCCCTCGCTCGTCGCCCCGCCGCAGGCCGCCGTGGCCGAGGACGGCCCGGGGAGCTACTCGGCCCGGGTGCTGAAGGCGGGCCCGTACACCACGGGCTACTACGCCGAGAAGGAGAAGGCGGCGAAGAAGGCGGCCAAGGACGGGCTGGAGTACGCCAGCACGTTCACCGCCACCTCCCAGCCGGTCTTCCCGCTGCGCACCGAGGACGGCGGCTGCCTGGTCCTGTACTCGCTGACGCGCGACGTGAGCCTCACGCGCGAGAAGGACGGCCCCCTGGACGTCCCGGGGGACGCGGACCACCTGGCCGCGGGGAAGCCGACCGGGCGGGAGCTGCACGTGTTCAGCAGCCTCCGGTTCGCCGCCCTGGTGCCGGCCAGGAACAGCAAACCCGCCAAGAATGACAAGCCTGACAAGGTCTCCGGTTCCGATAAGTCGGAAAAGCAGGAGAAGGAACGCCCCAAGGTGACGGTGATCGCCGAGGACGGCGCGGCCACCCGTATCGAAAGTTCCTGAACTCGGGGTAATCGAGAGCTCACTGTGCGATGCTCTTGCGCGTCGCACAGTCCCTTACCCAACGAGGCCAACCATGCGCACAGCGTACACAGCGCTCGCCTTTCTCCCGCTCGCCCTCACCGCCGCCTGCGGCGGCGCGGCCAAGGACGCCGAGGCGGCGCCACCGCCGGCCCTGAGCCTGGACCAGGCCAAGAGCGTCTTCGAGACGTACGCGTCCGCCGACCGGAAGGCGGACTCCGCCCTCGACGCGGGGCAGCTGCCCGCCATCGCCACCGGCTCCCAGTTGGAGATGGACACCGCGACCTACCGCACCGCCAAGGCGACCGGCAAGAAGCCCGAGACGCCGACCTTCACCGAACCGGTCTTCTACGTGCCCCGCATCGCCTCCGGCCAGCGCTGGTTCGCCGTCGACACCGCCTCCACCACGCGCGGCGTGGAGATCCGGCACGCGCTGCTCTTCGTGGAGGAGGGCGGCCGGTGGAAGCTCGCGGCCGACCCGCAGCGCGGCAACGCCAGCCCCATCAAGGGCGTCCGGCTGGACGACGAGGGCTACGCCGAGGCGGCCACGGACGGCCTGCAGGTCGCCCCCGCCGACCTCCCCGCCGCGCACGCCTCCCTGCTGACCCAGGGCCCCCAGGCCGCCGGCGCCCAGAACCTCGCGGCGGGCCAGCAGACCACCCAGACCTACGACGCGCTGCAGAAGGTCAGCAAGAACCTCCGCAAGTCGGGCATGACGTTCACCTCGGCGTTCACCCCCGCCGAGCAGCCCGCCTACGCGCTGCGCACCCAGGACGGCGGCGCGGTCGCCTGGTACGCCCTCAAGCAGCAGGAGGCGTACAAGGGCAAGAAGATCCCGGTCTCCGGCGAGCTGGCGGGCCTGCTGCCCGGCGGCCAGATCGCCCGCAAGAGCCTGACCTCGACCTCGCTGCTGCAGTACCTCGCGGCGGTGCCCCAGGAGGGCCAGGTCGCCGTCGTCGGCCTCAACCGCAGGACCGTCGCCGCCCAGAGCGGCTGACCTCCCGCCCACCGACCACGTCGGTACGGGGCGGCCTCCTGACCGCTGCGGCCCCGTACCGGCGTACTCCAGGGCCCCCTCCACGGTCTCCCGACCGTGGAGGGGGCCCTTTCGCCGTCGGACGGTCCCGGGCTCAGACGGTTCCCGTCAGTCGGGCAGGGTGCTGGCGCGGACCAGGGTGCGGATGGCGCGCAGGGCCACCGAGAGGGTGGCCAGGTCGTAGCTCTCGCTCTCCCAGATCTCCGAGAGGGTCTGCCGAGAGCGGCGCACCGCCGCCTCGTTCCTCTCGGTCCACTCCGCCAGCCGTTCCTCCGGCTCGGCCGTCGCGGTCTTGCGCAGCACGTCGAGGGTGAGCTCGGCGTGGGCGGCGTACAGGTCGTCGCGCAGCGCGCCGCGCGCCATCGACCGCCAGCGGTCGTCCCGGGGCAGCGCGGTGACCCGGTCGCGCAGCCGGGCCAGCTGGAGCCGGTGGGCCATCTCGAAGTAGACCTCGGCGACCTCCGGGACCGGGCGGCCCGACTCGTGGGCGATCTCCACGATGTCCAGCGTGGAGTACGCCGGCACCATCATCGCCGTCTGCTCGGCGATCTCCACCGGGACGCCGCGCTTGACGAACACGTCGCGCCGGTCCTCGAAGGCCTCCAGGTCACGTCCCCGGAGCAGTTCCGGCAGCGCCTCCACCAGGTTCAGCGCGCCCTTGGCGAAGAAGCCGATGGACTCCTCGATGTCGAACGGCGCCCGCCGGTTGTGCAGCATCCAGCGCGCCCCGCGCTCGGTGAGCTTGCGCGCCTCCAGCAGCATCTTGATCTGGACCTGCTGGTCGACCAGCCCGTCCAAGGCCTGGACCTCGGCCCAGAACCGGTGCATCTGGAAGACCTCGCGGGCCACCAGGTAGGCGCGCGCCAGGTCGGCCGGCGACGCGCCGGTCTCCTCGTTCAGCCGGAAGATGTAGGTGGTGCCGGAGTTGTTGACGACGTCGTTCACCACCTGGGTGGCGATGATCTCCCGCCGGAGCGGGTGGCGCATCATCTGCTCGCGGAACCTGTCGCGCAGCGGGGTGGGGAAGTACTCCACCAGCCACTCGCGCAGGTACGGGTCGTCCGGCAGGTCCGAGGCGAGGATCTCCTGGTCCAGGGTGAGCTTGGAGTAGGCCAGCACCACCGCGAACTCCGGCGAGAACAGGCCCTGCCCGGCCTGCCTGCGCTCGGCGATGGCCTTCTCGTCGGGCAGGTACTCCAGCCGCCGGTCGATCTTGCCTTCGCGCTCCAGCTTGCGCAGGTAGCGGGCGTGCACGTGCATCATCTCGCCGGACTGGGCGCAGGAGGCGCCCAGCACCACGTTCTGCCGGTAATTGTCCCGCAGCACCATGGCGCCGACCTCGTCGGTCATCTCGTCCAGCAGCGCGTCGCGCTGGGCGCCGGTGAGCCGCCCGTCGCGGACGATCTGGTCGAGCAGGATCTTGATGTTCACCTCGTGGTCGGAGGTGTCCACGCCGGCGGAGTTGTCGATGAAGTCGGTGTTGATCAGGCCGCCGGCGCGGGCGAACTCGATGCGGCCGAGCTGGGTCATGCCCAGGTTGCCGCCCTCGCCGACGACCTTGCAGCGCAGGTCGGCGCCGTCCACCCGCAGGAGGTCGTTGGCCTTGTCGCCGACCTCGGCGTTGCTCTCGGTGGAGGCCTTGACATAGGTGCCGATGCCGCCGTTCCACAGCAGGTCCACCGGCGCCTGCAGGGCCGCCTTGATCAGCTCGTGCGGGGTGAGCGAGACCGTCTCGTCGTCGATGCCCAGCGCGGCCTTCACCTGCGGGGTGAGCGGGATCGACTTGGCGGTGCGGGGGAAGACCCCGCCGCCCGCCGACAGCAGCGCGGTGTCGTAGTCGGCCCAGGAGCTGCGCGGCAGGGCGAACAGCCGGCGCCGCTCGGCGAAGGAGGCGGCCGCGTCCGGGTCGGGGTCGAGGAAGACGTGCCGGTGGTCGAAGGCGCAGACCAGCCTGATGTGCTCCGACAGGAGCATCCCGTTGCCGAACACGTCGCCGGACATGTCGCCGATGCCCACGACGGTGAAGTCCTCGGCCTGGACGTCGCGCCCCAGCGAGCGGAAGTGGTACTTCACCGACTCCCAGGCGCCGCGGGCGGTGATGCCCATCGCCTTGTGGTCGTAGCCGACCGAGCCGCCGGAGGCGAACGCGTCGCCCAGCCAGAACCCGTACTGCCGGGAGACCTCGTTGGCGATGTCGGAGAAGCTGGCGGTGCCCTTGTCGGCGGCGACGACGAGGTAGTAGTCGTCGCCGTCGTGCCGCATCACCCGCGGTGCCGGCACGACGCGGCCGTCCACGAGGTTGTCGGTGAGGTCCAGCAGGCCGGAGATGAACTCCTTGTAGCAGGCGATGCCCTCGGCCAGCCACGCCTCGCGGTCCAGGGCCGGGTCCGGCAGCGCCTTGCCGACGAAGCCGCCCTTGGCGCCCGCCGGGACGATGACGGTGTTCTTCACGCCCTGGGCCTTGACCAGGCCCAGCACCTCGGTGCGGAAGTCCTCGCGCCGGTCGGACCAGCGCAGCCCGCCGCGGGCCACCGCGCCGAAGCGCAGGTGCACGCCCTCGGTGCGGGGCGAGTAGACGAAGATCTCGTACTTGGGCCGGGGCTGGGGCAGGTCGGGGATGCGGGAGGGGTCGAACTTCAGCGACAGGTAGGGCTTGTCCTGCCAGAAGTTGGTGCGCAGCGTGGCGTTGACCATGGCGGTGAAGCTGCGCAGGATGCGGTCCTCGTCCAGGCTCGCCACCCCGTCCAGCAGCTCGGCCAGCCGCGCGTCGAGCCCGGCCGAGCGCTCGGCCTCGCCCTCGGCCCGGTCGGGGTCCAGCCGCGACTCCCACAGCTCGACCAGCAGGCGGGCGATGGGCGCGTTGGCCCGCAGCACCTGCTCCAGGTAGTTCTGGGTGAAGGAGGTGCCCGACTGGCGCAGGTACTTGGCGTAGGCGCGCAGCACCATGATCTGCTGCCAGGTGAGCCCGGCGTGCAGCACCAGCGCGTTGAAGCCGTCGCTCTCCACCTCGCCGCGCCACAGGGCCATCAGGGCGTCCTGGAACAGCTCGCGCAGCCGGGACTCCTCGGTCTCCGACGCCGAATGGCGCAGCCCCAGGTCGTAGATCCAGTAGCGCCTGCGGTCGCCGGTGCTGATCTCGTACGGGCGCTCGTCGACGACCTCGACGCCCATGTTCTGCAGCAGCGGCAGCACGTGGGACAGCGAGATCGGCTCGCCCCGGTGGTAGATCTTGAGCCGCATCTCACCGGGGAGGGCGTCGTAGGGCTCGTACAGGCGCATGTCGGTGCGCGCGCCGCCCTCGTCCTCGCTCAGCGCGTCGAGGTACAGCAGGTCCGCCACGGCCGTGGCGGCCGGGAAGTCGGCCTTGTAGGCCTCGGGGAAGGCGTCGCCGTACTTGACCGCCAGGCCGCGGCCCCGCTCCTCGCCGATCCGGGTGGCGATCGCCTCGATGAGGTCGTCGGTCCAGGAGCGGGTCGCGGCCGTCAGCCGCCGCTCCAGCGCCTCCACGTCCACGTCCGGCAGCGGATGCCCGCGCTCGGCGCGCACCACCACGTGCAGCCGGGCCAGGACGCCCTCGGTGACCTGGGCGCTGTAGTCGACCGCCACGCCCTGGAAGGCGCTGCGCAGGATCTCCTGGATGCGCAGCCGGATCTGCGTGGTGTACCGGTCGCGCGGCAGGTAGACCAGGCACGACATGTAGCGCCCGTAGTCGTCCTTGCGCAGGAACAGCTTCACCTGGCGGCGGTCGCGCAGCCGCAGCACGCCCAGCGCGATCGGCACCAGGTCCTCCACGGAGATCTGGAACAGCTCGTCGCGCGGGTAGGCCTCCAGGATCTCCACGAGGTCCTGCCCGTTGTAGGACTCCGGGCTCACCTCCGCCCGGTCGAGGACCTCCTCCAGCTTGCGGCGCAGCAGCGGGATGTGGGAGATCGACTCGGAGTACGCCACGTGCGTGAACAGGCCGAGGAAGCGCCGCTCCCCCACCACCCGGTCGCCGTCGAAGCGCTTGACCCCGATGTAGTCCAGGTAGTGCGGCCGGTGCACGGTCGCGCGGCTGTTGGCCTTGGTGAGCACCAGCATCCGCGGCTCGCGCGCCCTGGCCCGCACCTCGGGCGGCAGCGCGGCGAAGCTGCCGGACTCGGCCTTCTCGGCGCGCAGGATGCCCAGGCCGCTGCCGGGGACGGGCCGCAGCACGCTCCCGTCCTCGGTCAGCTCATAATCCCGGTACCCCAGGAAGATGAAGTGCCCGTCGGCCAGCCAGTTCAGCAGCTCGACCGACTCGGCGAGCTCCTTGGGCGGCAGCGGCGGCGGGGAGCCCTTGATGTCGGCGGCGATCAGCGCGGCCCGCGCCCGCATCGCCGGGCCGTCCTCGTCGGCCGATCGTACGTCGGCCAGCACCCGCTCCAGACCGGCCTGGAGGCCGTCCACCACCGCGGGGTCGTCGACCCGGTCCAGTTCGACGTGCACCCAGGACTCGTCGATGTCGTCGATGATGTCCCGGCTGAACCGGAACCGCAGCAGCCTGCCCTCGCCGTCCCGGTCGACGCCCATGCCCGGATGGAAGATCCGCTGGACGGCGCGGCCCTGCCGGCTCAGCTCCATCGTCAGCGAGTCGATGAGATACGGCATGTCCTCGCTGACCACCTGGACCACGGTGAACCCCGGATCCCAGCCGTGCCCGGCGCCCGAGGGCGTGAACACCCGCAGCTTCGCCTCGCCGGGCCGGCGCACCTCGCCGAACGAGCGGTGCGCCAGGGCGGGGCCGCAGACGTCCAGAGGACTTCGGCCCAGCAGGTCCTCGGGCGCCACCTTGCGGTAGTACAGCCGGAGGAACTCCAGCACCCCCGGCAGGTCCGCGGGCTCGGCGCAGGACTCCGCGGCCCGCCGCAGCAGGTCGTCCTTGGCCACATCGAGTTTGCTCATGAGAGAAGCGACCCCTTCATCACTCCGTTGTGATGTGGAATACCCATACCCTCAGTCAGCCTAGTGCCGCACCGCTCCCGGCGGGCCGGAGTCGGCCGAGCCCGTCAGGGGACTTTGACGCTCGTGGTGGGGTCGGGACCGGGGTCCTGGGTGCCCGGGTCCGTGGGCGGCGGCGTGGTGGGGCCGGGATCCGGGGGCGTGGACGTGGGCGGCGGGCTGCTCGTGGGCGGGTTGCTCGTGGGCGGATTCCCCGGCCCCGGTCCGGGACCCGGTCCGGGCCCCTGGTCGTCCGGCTCCTTGGTGGTGGTGGTCGGGTCCGGCTTATCGGGCTTCTGCCCCGGCTTGCCGGGCTTGGTGCTCGACGAAGGCGGAGCACTGGGGTCCACGGTGGTGGTGATGACGACCGGGTTGCCCCGGTCGTCGCGGGTCGTGAACGTGGTGCTGGGCCGGGGGCCGGGCGACTTGCTGCGATCACCGACCTCCGCGGGGTGCTGGGAGCCCTTCGTCGGCAGGACGACCGCGTCGGAGGAGGTGGAGATCTTGTAGACGACGAAGCCCGCGCCGCCCGCGGTGAAGACCGCGAAGGAGACGGCGGCGGCGGTGATGAACCACGGCACCTTGGCGGCGCGGCGGGCGGGCTCGTCGCGGCGCGGGTGGGTGCCCGTCACCGTGGCGGGCGGCTGCGGCTCGTCGCCGTTGCGGCGCGCCCACTCGTGCAGGCCGCCGACCACCGAGGTGGCGGCCGCGGCGTCGAGCGAGGTGCGGTTGGGGTCGGCGGCACCGCCGGCCAGGCCCGCGCCGACGGACATCACCGCGGTGGTCGCGCCGGGCGGGACGCCGCCGGCCAGGCCGTCGGGCACCGCGTCGGCGTGGCCGAGCAGCCGCATCAGCAGGTCGCGGGTGCGGGGCCGGGCGGCGGGGTCCTTCTCCAGGCAGTCCAGGATGAGCTCGCGCAGCGGCCCGTCGAGGGCGCCCAGCTCCGGCTCGTGGTTGGCGATGCGGTTGATCACCGCCATGATCGAGTCCTGGCCGAACGGCGGCTCGCCGGTGGCGGCGTAGACCATGGTGGAGGCCCAGCAGAACACGTCGCTGGGCGGTCCGGCCTCGTCGCCCTCGACCTGCTCGGGCGACATGTAGGACGGGGTGCCGATCACCTTGCTGGTGAGCGTGGTGGAGGACGAGGTGGCCTTGGCGACGCCGAAGTCGATCACGCGGGGCCCGTCCGGGCCCAGCAGCACGTTGTGCGGCTTGAAGTCGCGGTGGATGATCCCGGCCTGGTGGATGGAGACCAGCGCCGTGGCGGTGCCGACGGCCAGCCGCTCCAGTTCCGCCCCCGTCAGCGGCCCGTCCTCCTGGACCCGCGCCTGGAGGCTGGGGCCCGGCACGTACTCGCTGACCGTGAAGAAGTGGTCGCCGTCCGCGCCCACGTCGTAGAGGCGGGCGGTGCAGAAGGACGCGACCTTCTTGGCGACCTCGACCTCGCGCAGGAACCTCGCCCGCGCCTTGTCGTCGGACTCCAGGTGCAGCAGCTTGATCGCGAACTGCTGGCCGCCGTCCGCGTGCCGGCCGAGGTAGACCACCCCCTGGCCGCCCTCCCCCAGACGGCCTTCTATGTCGTACGGTCCCAGCCGTAGCGGATCACTAGATCTGAGTGCCGCCACCATCTCCAGCAATCCCCCGTCGTTCCGGCTTCCGTGTGAAGGACATGTGCCTCTCGCCCTTACCGCGGGCGAACCCTGTGCGCGCCCCGGCCCCCGTCTGAAACACCCTTGTTTCGCATGGACTGTATAGCGGCGCGAGGCTTCCCTGCAGTAGAGGACGTTCCTATCGTTACTTGTCCGAAGCGGTCGTCAAGGTTCCCGATCTCTTCTCTCCTCTGACGCGATGGCCCGCCCCTTCCGTTGCTCCGCTCCCGAAATCCCCCCTCCGTCCCTGTTCAGAACAGGGGTCGCGCCGCCGTTCCCCGGCCGATTGTGATTTCTCCCACAAACCCCTTTCGGAGCGGCTTGGCTAGGGTCGGAACATGGCGGAGAGCGGGCCGGGGGCCATCCGTAGGGAGCTCACCATCGGCGAGCTGGCCGAGCGCAGCGGGGTCGCCGCCTCGACGCTGCGCTTCTACGAGAAGGAGGGGCTGATCCACAGCCGCCGCACCAGCGGCAACCAGCGCCGCTACGGCCGGGACATGCTGCGGCGGGTCTCCTTCATCAAGGTCTCCCAGGGGGTGGGGATCTCCCTGGCGGACATCCGCGCGGCGCTGGCGGTGCTCCCCGAGAGCCGCACGCCCACCCGGGCGGACTGGGAGAGGCTCTCCCGGGGCTGGGAGCGGGCGCTCACCGAGCGCATCACCGTCCTGCTGCGGCTGCGCGACGACCTGACCGGCTGCATCGGCTGCGGCTGCCTGTCCCTGGACCTGTGCCCCCTGGTCAACCCGGGAGACGCGCTGGGCGCCCAAGGACCGGGCGCGCGCCTGCTGGCCGTCGTCGAGCCGGCGGACGGCTCCGTGACGCCCGCGGCGGCCGTGGAACCCGGGGAGCCCGGCTCCTGCGAGCCCGACTGCGTCCCGCCCGGCCGCTAGCGCTCGTGCCGGGTCAGGCGGTCGATCGCGGAGACCACCGCGGCGGTGTCGGCCAGCGTCGGCAGGACGACGTCGGCGCCCGCCGCGCGCAGCTCGGTCTCGCTGGCGCTGCCGGTGGCCACCCCCACGCAGCGGGCGCGGGCGATCTGCGCGGCCCGGACGTCCAGCGGGTGGTCGGCGATCAGCACGGTCGCGCCCTCCCCGATGGTCGTGCCGTGCTTGCCCGCCGCCTTGATCCGCGACGTCTCGATCGTCGCGCCCTTGGGGTAGACCGGGGAGAAGTAGCCGCCGACGGCCAGGTCCAGGTGCCGGTCGAGCCCGAGTTCGGCGAGCTTGATCCGGGCGGTGGCCTCCAGCGAGCCGGTGAGCACCGACTGCACCGCCCCCGGCAGCCTGCCCGCGGCCTGCAGCGCCTCGGCCGAGCCCGGCAGCACCCGCGCGTGCGCGCGCACCTTGTCGCGGCGGACGGCGAAGGCCGTCTCCAGCGCCCGGGTGAAGGCCTCCAGGTGGTCGTCCTCGGTCTGGACGCCGTTGAACGCCAGGGTCTCGAAGATGATCTCCGATTCGGTGCGCCCCGCCGTCGGGGCCATCCGGACCATGGGTCTGCCGGTCACCGAGGTGAACGCCTCGGCATAGGCCTCCCGGGTCACCCGCCCCGCGTCGAGCAGGGTGTGGTCCAGGTTCCAGAGGATCAAACGGTCACGGCGCACGCGCACATCGTAGGACGAAACCGGCTCGCCACCCATGGGTGAGCCGGTTCCTTTCCCGGCTAACCCTGATGCGGGTAGCGGTGGCCGGTCGGCGGCAGGAAGGTCTCCTTGACGGTGCGGGCGTTGACCCAGCGGACGAGGTTGAAGATCGAGCCCGCCTTGTCGTTGGTGCCGCTGGAGCGCGCCCCGCCGAACGGCTGCTGCCCCACGACCGCGCCGGTGGGCTTGTCGTTGATGTAGAAGTTCCCGGCGGCGAAGCGCAGCCGCTCGGTGGCGTGCGCGATGGCGGCCCGGTCCCGCGCCATGACCGAGCCGGTGAGCGCGTAGGCGGACGCCGCCTCCACCTGGTCCAGCATCGCCTCGTACCGGTCGTCGTCGTAGACGTGGACCGCCAGGATCGGTCCGAAGTACTCCTTGACGAACACCTCGTCGGTCGGGTCGTCGCAGGTCAGGACCGTGGGCCGGACGAAGTAGCCGTCGGTGTCGTCGGCCGTGCCCCCGGCGAGCGCCTCGACGCCGTTCGTCCCGATCCGGTCCAGGGCGGCGCGCTGCTTGGCGAAGGAGCGCGCGTCGATGACCGCGCCCATGAACAGCGACGGGTCGCGCGCCACGTCGCCCATGGTCAGCGACTCGACGGTGTGGGCGAGGTCGTCCCCGACCTCCCGCCACAGGGAGCGCGGCACGTACGCGCGCGACGCCGCCGAGCACTTCTGGCCCTGGTACTCGAACGCGCCGCGCACCAGCGCGGTGACGAGCTCCGCCGGGTCGGCCGACGGGTGCGCCACCACGAAGTCCTTGCCGCCGGTCTCGCCGACCAGGCGGGGGTAGGAGCGGTAGCCGGCGATGCCCTGCCCGACCGCCGCCCACAGGGTCTGGAAGGTCGCGGTGCTGCCGGTGAAGTGGATGCCCGCCAGGTCCGGGTGGGGCACCGCCGCCTCGGCGACCGCCCGGTGGTCGCCGGTGACCAGGTTGACCACGCCCGGCGGCAGCCCCGCCTCCTCCAGCAGCCGCATGAGGAAGTGCGCGGAGAACCCCTGGGTGGGCGAGGGCTTCCACACCACCGTGTTGCCCAGCAGCGCGGGCGCCGTCGGCAGGTTGCCCGCGATCGAGGTGAAGTTGAACGGCGTGATCGCCAGGACGAAGCCCTCCAGCGGCCGGTACTCCAGCCGGTTCCACACGCCCGGCGGGGAGGCGGGCTGCTCGGCCAGCAGGCGGCGGGCGTAGGCGACGTTGAACCGCCAGAAGTCGATCAGCTCGCAGGCGGAGTCGATCTCGGCCTGGAGGGGGCTCTTGGACTGGCCGAGCACGGTGGCGGCGTTGAGCACCTGGCGCCAGGGCCCGGCCAGCAGCTCGGCCGCCCGGAGGAAGACCGCGGCCCGGTCCTCGAAGGCCAGCGCCCGCCAGCCGGGCGCCGCCTCGCGCGCCGCGCGGATCGCGGCGGTGACGTCCCCGCCCGTGGCGTTGCGCATCGTGCCCAGCACGTGGCGGTGGTTGTGCGGCTCCACCACGTCGATCGGCTCACCGCCGCCGAGGCGCTCCACCCCGCCGATCGTCATGGTGAGGTCGGGCCGGGCGCCGCCCAGCTCCTTGATCTTCTCTTCGAGCAGGACCCGCTCCGGGCTGCCCGGAGCGTAGGACTTCACCGGCTCGTTCACCGGCTCCGGCACGTTGGCCACCGCATCCATGGCTTCTCCGCAGGCTCTCGGGCACGACGACGATGTCACCGTCGTCGTGCCCGCGGCCCCACGTCTCCAACCCGCCTCACAGCGGGTCGGTCACGCCCGTCCCCAGGGGGGCGCCGCCCGGCAGCGAGACCGGCAGCCTCCCCTTCGGCGGGGTCTTGCCCGTGAGCACCTGGGCCAGCCCGCGCAGCGAGGCCGCACTGGCCGAGTAGGTGGCCACCGAGGCGTGCGCGGGGCCGCCGTACCGCAGCGCGTACGGGCTGGCGAGCGCGACGTAGACCACCTTGCGCCTGCCGTCCGCCAGGCCCTTCAACCGGTCGCGGGTGGCCGAGCTCGCCGACGTCACGAGGACGATGTGGGTCTTGGCCTTCTGCTCGCCGGAGGTGCGCAGGCCCTCCTTGCGCAGCGCCGCGGCGACCCTCGCCTGCTCCGGCCCCTCGATGTACACGGGGCCCTTCAGCGGCAGGGCGGCGTTCCGGTTGCCCACCACCGTCACGGCGCTCGTGGCCACCTGCTGGGCGGTCTGCCGGTTGGCGGCGCTCACCGCCTGAGCCGCCGTCTCCGGGTCGGCCCCGTCATCGGTGAACAGGCCGCGGGCCTCCTTGAGGCGCAGGATGCGGGTGACGGCGTCGTCGAGCCGCGCCGCCGGGATCCTGCCGCTCTCGACCGCCTTGAGCACCTTGGCGTGGGCGGCGGGCAGGTCCGGCGGCATGAGCAGCAGGTCCGCGCCGGCCAGCACCGCCCGCACCGCGGCCTCCGGAGCGCCGCCGGGCACCTCGGCCCCGGCCATGCTCAGCGAGTCCGTGACGATGACGCCCTGGAAGCCGAGCTCCCCGCGCAGCAGGCCCGTGAGGATCGGCTCGGACATGGTGGCGGGCTTGCGCGAGGAGTCCAGGGCCGGGACGACCAGGTGCCCGGTCATGATCGCGTCGACCCCGGCGGAGACCGCCGCCTGGAACGGCGGGGCGTGCACCTCCTGCCATTCCTTCCGGGAGCTCTTGATCACCGGAAGGCCGGTGTGGCTGTCGACGTTCGTGTCCCCGTGGCCGGGGAAGTGCTTGGCCACCGCCGCCACGCCCGACGCCCGGTAGCCCTCGACCGAGGCGGTGACCATCCGCCCGGCCAGCGCCGGGTCCGCGCCGAAAGAGCGCACCCCGATCACCGGGTTGTCCGGATTGACGTTCACGTCGGCGACCGGCGCGAAGTTCAGGTTGACGCCCGCCGCGCGCAGCTCGGCTCCGGTCGCCGCGGCCGCCGAGCGGGCGAGCCCGACGTCACCGGTCGCCGCCAGCGCCATCGCGCCGGGGAAGTCGGTGGCGAACTTCGCGCGGGTGACCAGGCCCGTCTCCTCGTCCACGCCCAGCAGCAGCGGCACCCGGGAGGCCCCCTGCAGGGCGTTCGACAGCTTCGCCGCCGCCTGCGGGCTCGCCAGGTTCTGCGGGAAGTAGATGAAGCCGCCCACCTTGTACTTCTTGGCGATCTGCTTGCCGCTCTCGGCGTCGCCGACCGTCGGCATGAACAGCTGGCCGACCTTCTCCTTCACGCTCATGCCCTGGATCAGCTCGGCGGCGAGCGCCCCCGTCTGCTGCCGGCTCTCCTGCGCGGTGCCCTCCGGGGCGGCGGGCGCGGCGGCCCGCTCGCTCTTGCCGTCGCCGGACGAGCATCCGGCCAGCATGACTCCGCCGAGGACCAGCGCGATGATTCGTACCCCCATAGGCGGCGAGGGTAGCGCCACCCCGGACCCGCTCCGCCCCCCTCACACGCCGAACCGACCCGCCCTTTCCCTGATCGAGGCACGCCGCCGGGCGGCCGGAGGCCGCCCGGCGCGGACCCGGGGTCAACCCGCCAGCCTGCGGATGGCCATCCGGGCGGCCCCGGCGGCGCCGTCGCCCGCCTGCTGCGGCTCGACGCCGAACCGCTCCCGCAGCCCCTCCCCGACCAGCCGGGCGACCGGGCCCCGGCCCAGCACCGAACCCGCCATGACCACGGGCGCCGTCGCGGCGTCCGGCTCCGGCAGGGCGGGCCGGACGGCGTCGACGTCCATCAGCAGCCAGTCCGCCGCCTCCTCGACGATCTTCATGGCCACCTCGTCCCCCGCCTCGGCGGCCCGGCTGACCACCGGCCCGAGCCGGCCGATCGAGGCGGGCGGGCGCCCGTACACCTCCTTGACGATCGCCTGGGTGAGCAGCGGCGAGTACGGGCGGGGCCCGGCGGGGGGCAGTCCCCTTCCGGCCATCGCCAGCCGGCGCGGCATGAGGTCGGCCAGGACCTCCGAGCCCAGCAGGGCGCGCGGGACCTCCTCGGCCAGCACGGTGGGCGCGCCCCTGCCGTCCATCGCCGACAGCGCCGCCTTGGCGCCGCACCTGCCGATCCAGACCGCCGAGCCCTCGTCGCCCAGCAGGTAGCCGTAGCCGTCGGCGCGGCGCAGGATCTCGCCGTCGCTGACGACCGCCGCGCCCGCGCCGGTGCCCGCGAAGACCACGATCCCGCACGAGGCCGCCGTCCCCGAGGCGAAGTTGATGGCGATGTCGGTGAAGACCTCCGGCTCCCCCTTCATGCCGAGCTCCCCCCACGCCTTGCGCGAGGCCGACAGCAGGAGCGGTCGTCCGGCGGCCCCCGCCCCCGCGATGCCGAAGACGCCGGCCGCCACCTTGGAACGGTCTACTCCCTGTGTCGCCTCGTCCAGCGCGGTGTACAGGGCGTTCTCCGGGTCGCCTCCGGAGTTGGGGTTGGCGCCCGGCCCGCTGCCCGTGCCGATGACCGTCCCGTCGAGTGTGGCCAGGGCGCACCTGGTGTTGGTGCCACCGGCGTCGATGCCGATGACGTAGTGGTCGCGCGCCTCGTTGGGGGCGACCGAATCCAAGCTCAGGTCACGTCCGTAGAAACTTTGGCGTTGACGCGACCAACCCCCTGTAAGAAACTTTCTTCCATGAGGAAACCCGAAGGTCAAGACACGGCGGGACATGCAGCACCTCCACTGAGCACGGTGGTCCGGGTCCGGTCACTGCTGCCCTCCCTCCCACCGGCCGAGCGGCGCGTGGCCCAGCGCGTGGTGGACGACCCGGAGGGGGTCGCCGCCTCCACCATCACCGAACTCGCCCAGGCGTGCGGGACCTCGGAGACGACCGTCATCCGGTTCTGCCGCGCGATCGGATTCGCCGGGTACCCGGAACTTCGGCTGACGCTCGCCACCGAGGCCGGACGCGCGCAGTCCGCCTCCGGGGGCAGGGTGGTGGGCAGTGACATCGGGCCCGATGACACGCTTGAGGATGTTGTTGAGAAGGTCACCTTCGCCGACGCCCGGGCGGTGGAGGAGACCGCGGCGCAACTGGACCTGAAGACGTTGGAGCGGGTGATCGACATGGTCGTGGCCGCCCGTCGGATCGACGTCTACGGAGTGGGCGCCAGTGCCTTCGTCGCGCTGGACTTCCAGCAGAAGCTGCACCGCATCGGCCACACCTCCTATGCGTGGTCCGACGCCCACATCATGCTGACGAGTGCGGCGGTTCTCCAGCCGGGTGACGTCGCGGTCGGCATTTCGCACAGCGGAACCACCGTCGAAACGCTCGACGCGCTCGCCGTCGCCGCGGGAAAGGGGGCGACCACCGTCGCCCTCACCAACTTCCCCAAGTCGCCCATCGCCGAGATGGCCGACCTCGTGCTGACCACCGCCGCCCGCGAGACGACCTTCCGCTCCGGCGCGACCGCCAGCAGGCTCGCCCAGCTCACCGTGATCGACTGCGTCTTCGTCGGCGTCGCGCGTCAGACCTACGAACCCACCAAGGAGGCCCTGCAGGCCACCTACACCGCAGTGCACGGCCGAAGTGTCCGGCCAGAGAGGAAGAGGCGATGAGCGAGCTGCCCATCGATCTGCCCACCGAGCAGCGCAACCCGCGCACGCTCGACGTCGACACCCTGCCCACCCTGGAGGTCCTGCGCCGCATCAACGAGGAGGACGAGCTCGCCCCCCGCGCCGTCGCCGAGGTGCTGCCGCAGGTGGCCGAGCTCGCCGACCTCGCCGTCGAGGCACTGCGCAGGGGAAGGCGCGTGCACTACTTCGGGGCCGGCACGTCCGGCAGGCTCGGCTTCATCGACGCCGCCGAGCTCCCGCCCACCTACGGGACGCCGCCCGAATGGGTCGTCGCCCACCACGCGGGCGGCCACGAGGCGCTGTCGAACGCGGTCGAGGGCGTCGAGGACGACGTCTCCCTGGGCGCGCGCGACGCCGCGAGCGTACGCGCGGGCGACCTCGCCATCGGCATCGCCGCCAGCGGCACCACCCCCTACGTGGTGGGCGCGCTGCGGCACGCCGCCTCGGTGGGCGCCGCCACCGGCCTCATCTCGGCCAACCCCTCGTCGTGGTTCGGCACCGAGGTCGACGTGCACGTCGGGCTGGCCACCGGACCCGAGGTGATCAGCGGCTCCACCCGGATGAAGGCGGGCACCGCCACCAAGATGGTGCTCAACGCCTTCTCCACCACCGTGATGGTCCGCCTGGGCCGCACCTACTCCAACCTCATGGTCAGCGTGAACGCGCTCAACTCCAAGCTGCGCCGCCGGCTGGTCCGCATCCTCGTGGAGGCCACCGGCCTCGACGCCCGCGCCTGCGAGCACGCCCTGGCCGAGGCCGGCGGCGACACGCGGGTGGCGCTGATCACCCTGCTCGCCGACACGACGCCGGCCCGCGCCGCCGCCGCCCTGGAAGAGGCCGGCGGCGCGGTGCGCGAGGCGCTCCTGCTGCTCGAAGGCGCTCAGGAGAGGTACGGCCTGAGCTCCTGACGGGCGACGGTGCGCACGCGCGCCTCGTCCGGCCCGTCGAAGATCCGCATCGCCCCGGCCCAGGTGTACATGGCGGCGAGCGGGGTGTCGTCGCCGACGCCCGCACCGCCGTGGACCTGGATCGCCCCGTCCAGCACCTCGAACGCGACACGCGGCGCGACCGCCTCGACCGCCGCGATCTCCGACCGCGCCCCCTCGGCGCCGTGCCCGTCGATCGGCCAGGCGGTCTCGAGGGTGAGCGAACGGGCCTGCTCGATCGCCGTGCGCGACTCGGCGATCTGCTGCCCCACCGCATCCTGGGAGGCCGGGGGCCCGCCGAACGCCACGCGCTCGGCGGCCCGCCTGCCCATCGGCTCCAGCGCCCTCCCGGCCATGCCGATCGCCCGCATCGCGCGGTGGATCCGGCAGGGCCCCGGCCGGGCCTGGGAAACCATGGACTCCTGCGGCTCGACCAGGTGCTCGCGCGCCTTCGGGCTCGGTTCGAAGTCCATGCGGCACAGTGTCGCAGACCCTGTCAGAGGCCACTTACAAGGGTGGCGCGTACGATGCGGGCATGACCCTCCGCGGCGTGATCACCGACTGGGGCGGGGTGCTGACCGAGCCCCTCGCCGAAGCGACCCGCAAGTGGCTGGCGCTGGAGCGCATCGACGCCGCCACCTACCGGGACACCATGCGCTCCTGGTTCACCGCCGCCTACGCCGGCGGCACCACCGAGAACCTCATCCACCGGCTGGAGGACGGCTCGCTGGAGCCCGCGGAGTTCGAGCGGCTGCTCGCCGCCGAGCTCCGCCTGACCGACGGCTCCCCCGTCGTCCCCGACGGGCTCCTGGACCGCATGTTCGCCGAGTTCGCCCCCGTCGACTCGATGTACGAGGTCATCCAGGCGTGCCGCACGGGCGGCTTCCGCACCGCCCTGCTGTCCAACTCCTGGGGCAACACCTACCCGCGCGACCGGTGGACCGACCTCTTCGACGCCGTCGTCATCTCCGGCGAGGTGCGCATGCGCAAGCCCTCCCCGGAGATCTTCCACCACGCGCTGGAGGCCCTCGGACTGGAGGCCGCCCAGTGCGTGTTCATCGACGACATCGAGGCCAACATCGAGGCGGCCGAGCGCGTCGGCATGGTCGGCCTGCACCACACCGACCCGGGCAAGACCCGCGCCGCCCTCTCCGACCTCCTGAAAGTCGACCTGTGACCCGCCTCCCCGCCGGTCACCGGCGGGGAGACCGGCGTGCCACACTGAGTGAATGCGCGTCTACCTGCCCTCCACGCTGCCGCTCCTGGCCCAGGCATTGGCCGACGGCGAGCTGACCGTCCACCACGCCTACGCGGTCACCCCCGCCCTGCGCGAGTGGTACGCCGACGGCGACACCGAGGAGCTGGAGTACGCCGCCATGCTGTCGGCCGCCCGCGCCAGCCTCCGCCTGCTGGCCGGCGCCCCCGACTCCCCGGCCCGCCGCGTCGTCCTGGCCGCCGAGGTCCCCGACGGCTCCGTCGCCTACGAGGGCGGATACGAGAACCTCGGCGAGACCGACCGAGCCCAGGTCCGCCTCCGCGACCCCATCCCCCTGAAGAGGGTCGCCTCCGCCCACGTCGACGACCCCGACGCCGCCCCCGACATCCTCGCCGCCGCCAAGGCGCTCGGCGCCGCCGACCAGGGCGACCTCGACGCCCAGTTCACCGTCGACGGCGCCGAGGGCCACGAGCTCATGTGGTACGCCACCCAGGAGCTCCCCGACCTCCTCTGAGCGCCGTCAGTCGCCGAGGGGGCTCGCGTCGGGAGTCGGGCCCGGATCCCCGGGGCGCGGGGAGACCAGCAGCATGACGGTGTCCGAGCTGAAGTACCACGCGTCGGTGGCCTTCCTCTCACCGGACGGCCGCCAGGAGGGATCGACCCCGTAGCTGCTGCCGGAGCCGTCCGGCTTGAACTCGCCGAGGAGGAAGGCCGACTTCAGCCCCCGCGCCCGCAGCAGCGCCGTGGCGTCCCGGACGTTCCGCCCGATCAGCCGCAGCCCCGGCACGGGCTCCCGGTGCAGGCCCGGGGTGCCGTCGGCGTAGGGCTCCCCCGGACGCGCCTCCCGACCCAGCCAGACCTGCCGCCCGCCTCCCGGGTCTCCGCTGATCGTCATGGCCAGCGGGCACGCGGTCCCTTCCGCGGGGCAGTCGTCGACGGACCAGCTAGAGGTGCTTCCGTCCGGATGCGTTCGAGCGGCGTCGGAGGGTCCCTGCACCATTCGGATGATCGTGCGCTCCTTGCCAGGGGAGACGGGAACGATCCGCAACTCCACCCTCAGCCCCATCTTCGCGAAGGCCTCGGCGAACTCGCCCGGGTCGGCGTAGGCGTCCTTGATCTCGACCCGCCAGGTTCCGGTCTCGCGCTCGATCTTCATCGCCGCGTTGGCGTAGTCGCGGGCCGGTTCGGGACCGAAGGCGTTCACCACGACGGTCGCGGCCGTGGCCACCGCCGTGGCCGCCGCCAGGCCGAGCACGAGGTGCAGGGGACGGCGGGACCTCGCCGGGGGCCCGGCCGCCCCGGCGAGCAGGCGGGCGCGGGCCGCGTCCTCGGCCCGCACGGACATGGCGGGCCTGTCGGCACGCAGCTCCTTGAGCAGGGTCATCTCGTCCATGGTCAGTTGTCCTCCTGCGTGGGATCGGCGCCGCCGAGCGCCTCCCGGAGCCTGCGGCGGGCGCGGTGCAGCCGGGAGCGCACGGTGCCCAGGGGGATGTCCAGCGTCTGGGCGGTCTCCTCGTAGCTGAGGTCCGCCCAGGCGACCAGCAGCAGCACGTCGCGGTCACCGCGCGGAAGGCGGGCGAGCGCCCCGGCGAGAGCACGCTCCTGGGCTCCGGCCGTGACCTGGCGCGCCACCGCCTCGGCCACGGGCTCGGGCAGGGGGTCGGCTCCCGTCCGCTTCAGCGCCCGCAGGAACCGCTCCTCGTTCCGCCGGTGCCGGGCCACGAGCGTGGTCGCGATCCCGTAGAGCCACGGCCTGGCCAGCGTCCGCGCCGGGTCGAAGGTCTCCCGCCGCCGGAAGGCGATGAGGAACGTCTCCCCCACGATGTCGTCGGCGAGCTGCGTTCCCAGCCTCCGGCTCACGTACTGGTGCACCTGCCGTGCATACCGGTCGAACAACGCCGCGAAGCGTTCCGGTTCGTCCAGAGACGACCGGATGACCGCCCCGTCGTCGACCTCGGTCGGATCGGCTTCCACCGCCGTCATCCCGGTCGCCTCATCTCGTTCTCCGCTCTCAGGGGCAAGTTTTCACCCCTTGTCTCCCGATACGGCCTTCCGGGTTCTCGGCCGGGGAGCGGCACCGCGCCGGGATATTTGTTGAAGACGGTTCTCGGATTGCGGAATATGATTCTCGTTATGGGTGAGCTGGGTGGGCGGGAGCGGGGGTCGCTGGCGGAGCGGGCCGTGCGGCGGCGGGTGGCCTCGGTGGAGGAGACGGCGCAGGCGGATGTGCGGGCGCTGATGGAGGCGGGGCTGGCGCTGATGGTCGAGGGGGGCGGGAGGCGGGGGCCCCGGGTCGCGGACATCGTGGCGGCGGCGGGGTTGTCCAATGACTCGTTCTACCGGTACTTCGCGGGCAAGGACGCGCTGGTGGCGGCGATCGTGGAGGAGGGGGCGCGGGCCGTCGCGGGGTATGTGCGGCATCGGATGGACACCGGGGGCGGGGCCGCGGAGCGGGTGCGGGCGGGGATCGTCGCGATCATGAAGCAGGCGGCGGACGCGAAGCTGGCGGCCGAGACCCGGGCGGTGCTGGGCAACGCCACGAGCATGTCGGCGGGGAGCCGGCAGATGGCGGTGACGCTGGCGGAGTCGCTGGCGGAGTCGTTCGCCGGGCCGGTGGCCGAGCTGGGGGCGGCCGATCCCGTGCGGGCCGCGCGGACCGTCGCCACGTCGGCGGTGGCGGCCATGCAGTACCACCTGTTCAAGGAGGAGGCGCCGGACGAGGACGAGCTGGAGCACCTCGTCTCGTTCCTGCTCGCTGGCGTCGCGTCCGCCGCCCGCTGAGCCCTCCCCCCGTGTTCGGCCGGGGCGCCGCTGGGCGCCCCGGCTTTCGCGTTCCCGGGCGCAGATCGAGCTTCCTGGTTTTGAGAATGACATTCTGCTAAGTTTCGAACATCATTCTTGATGGGAGGAGGCCGCATGTGGGACTTCAGTACCGAACCCGACTTCCAGGCGAAGCTGGACTGGGCCGACCGGTTCGTGCGGGAGGAGGTCGAGCCGCTGGACCTGCTGTTCCCCGGCACCACCGAGCCGTACGACCGGGAGAGCGGGGTCTTCCGGGAGATCGTCCGGCCGCTCCAGGCGCAGGTGCGGGAGCAGGGGCTGTGGGCGGCGCACCTGTCCCCGGAGCTGGGCGGCATGGGGATGGGGCAGGTCGGGCTGGCGCTGCTCAACGAGATCCTCGGCCGGTGCATGTGGGCGCCCATGGTGTTCGGCACCCAGGCCCCGGACTCGGGCAACGCCGAGATCCTGGCGCACTACGGCACCGAGGCGCAGCGGCGCGAGTTCCTGGAGCCGCTGCTGGACGGCCGCACCGTCTCGACGTACGCGATGACCGAGCCGACCGGCGGCGCCGACCCCGGCGGGTTCACCTGCCGCGCCGTGCGCGACGGTGACGAGTGGGTGATCGACGGCGAGAAGTGGTTCGCGTCCAACTACCCCTACGCGGCCTTCGTCATCGCCATGGTCGTCACCGATCCGGACGTCCCCGTCCACCGGGGATCGTCGATGCTCCTCATCCCCCGCGGCACCCCCGGCATGGAGCTGGTGCGCGGCACGGGGCTGGGCGGCGAGCCCCTCGGCGAGGGCGGGCACGGCTACCTGCGCTTCACCGGCTGCCGGGTGCCGGCCGAGAACCTGCTCGGCGAGCCGGGCCGGGGTTTCGCCATCGCCCAGACGCGCCTGGGCGGCGGGCGCCTGCACCACGCGATGCGCTCCGTCGCCCAGTGCCGGCGCGCCCTGGAGATGATGAGCGAGCGCATCGTCAGCCGCCGGACCCGCGGCGGCCCCCTGTCCGACCAGCAGGCCGTCCGGCAGCAGCTCGCCGACACCTGGATCCAGCTGGAGCAGTTCCGGCTCCAGGTGCTGCACGCGGCCTGGCAGGTCGACCGCGCCAACGCCACCGGCGAGCGCGAGCACGCCAGGGCCGCGCGCCTGCACATCTCCGCGGTCAAGGCGGCCACTCCCAAGACGCTCGTCGACATCGCCTACCGCACCGTCCACCTCCACGGCGCCCTCGGCGTCTCCAACGAGCTCCCGCTGATGCGTCTGTGGCAGAGCGGCCCGACGCTCGGCATCGCGGACGGCCCGACCGAGACCCACAAGGACGTCGTCGCGCGGCTCCTGCTCCAGGAGGCCGAGCCCGCCGAGGACCGCTTCTTCGGCTCCTACCACGTCCCCACCCGCCTGGAGGCGGCCCGCGAGAAGTACGCCGCCCAGCTGAAGAAGATCGAGGAGAAGGTGTGAGCACCGCCGAACCGGTCGTCGACCTCGACCGCCTCAACCAGTGGCCCGGTCTCGCCGGCCTGCCCGGCGACGGCCCCGTCGAGTCCCTGACCCCGCTGAAGGGCGGCGCGCAGAACCTGCTCTTCACGATGCGCCGCGCCGACGGCGCCGAGCTGGTGCTGCGCCGCCCCGGCCGGTACTCCGCCCAGAGCCCGACCTCCGCCTTCGAGCGGGAGAGCCGCGTCCTGACCGCGCTGGCCGGCACGGACGTCCCCCACCCCCGCCTGTACGCGAGCTGCCTGGACGACTCCGTCATCGGCGCTCCGTTCTCCGTCCTGGAGAAGATCGACGGCTTCATGCCCCGCGGCGAGCTGCCCGGACGGTACGCCGCCGACCCCGCCTGGCGGCGCGCGGTCTCGTTCGACCTCGTCGCCTCCGCCGCCGCGCTGGGCTCCGTCGACCCGGACGCGGTGGGTCTCACCGGCCTCAGCCGTACCGAGAACTGGACGGAGCGCCAGACCCCCCGCTACCTGAAGATGCTGGAGGGCTACCGGGAGAACGCCGAGTACCGCGAGAACGAGTCGCCGGCCGTCGCCAGGGTCGCCGAATGGCTCCAGAAGAACCCGCCGCCCACCACGCACATCGGCGTCGTCCACGGCGATCTCCAGTTCGCGAACGTGATGTACGCCCACGACGCCCCGAAGGTCGCGGGGATCGTCGACTGGGAGATGGCGGCCCTGGGCGACCCCCTGCTGGACCTCGCCTGGATCCTCACCGCCTGGCGCGAGGAGGGCGACCCGCCGGGCGGCACCCCGCAGATGCAGCCGTGGGAGGACATGCCCTCCCGCGCCGAGCTCGTCGCCCACTACGCCGAGCTGACCGGCCGCGACGTCGCGTACTTCCCCTGGTTCCAGGTGCTGGCGTGCTTCCGGCTGGCCTCTCTGCTGGAGGGCAGCTACTTCCGCGCCCTCGACGGGAGGATGAACCGCCGGATGGGCGACGGCCTGCACGCCTACGCGGGCTGGATCTGGTCGCTGGCGGTGCGGCTGACCGAACGGGACTGACCCGGCCGCCGCGGGACGTGCGCGCGGGCACGTCCCGCGGTCAAAGGCCGAGGGTCTCCAGCGCGGGGAGGGCGGCGCGCGCCGCCTGGCGGGCCTGGGACTCGGTGCGGGCGGCGCGGGCGGCGGCCGCCGCGGCACGGCACTCGTCCAGGGTGTGGGCGGCCAGGGCGGCGCGCACCAGGGGCAGGGAGGGCGCGCTCATCGACAGGCTGGTGACGCCCAGTCCCGCCAGCACGCAGGCCATGACCGGGTCAGCGGCGGCCTCGCCGCACACCCCGCAGCCCTTGCCCGCGCCGACGGCCGCCTCGGCCGCGAAGGCCATGAGGTCCAGGAGGGCGGGCCGCCACGGGTCCTGCAGCCGGGTGAGACTGGTGACCTGGCGGTCCACGGCGAAGACGTACTGGGCGAGGTCGTTGGTGCCGAGGCTGAAGAAGTCGACCTCCTCGGCGATGTCGCGGGCGCGGATGGCCGCGGCGGGGACCTCGATCATGATGCCCGCCTGCATCAGCCCGGCCTCCCGGCAGGCCGCGGTGAACAGCCGCGCCTCCTCGGCGTCGGTGACCATGGGCGCCATCACGCGCAGGCGGTCGGCGGGCAGGCCCTCGGCGGCCTTGGCCAGCGCGCGCAGCTGACCGCGCAGCACGTGCGGGTGGCGGCGCAGCAGGCGCAGGCCGCGCTCGCCCAGCGCGGGGTTGGGCTCGACCGCGGCCGGGGGCAGGAACGGCAGCGGTTTGTCCGCGCCGGCGTCCAGGACCCGCACGACGACGCGCGGGAAGGCCTCCAGCACCTCGCGGTAGGCGGCGATCTGCTGCTCCTCGGTGAGCGGGACCTCCCTGTCGAGGAAGAGGTACTCGCTGCGGAAGAGGCCGACGCCCTCGGCTCCGCTGGCCAGGGCGCGGTCGACGTCCTTGGGGCCGCCGATGTTGGCCAGCAGCGGGACCGGATGGCCGTCCTTGGTGCGGCCGGGCCCGGTGGCGCTGCCGACGGCCTCGGCGCGGGCGCGCTCGGCGGCCCTGGCCCGGCTGATCTGCCCGTCCTCGGGGTCGACGGTCAGCCGCCCGGAGGCGCCGTCGACCAGGACGCGCTCGCCGTCCTTCAGCTCCAGCGCGCCGGGGCAGGAGACGATGGCGGGGATGCCCATGGCGCGGGCGAGGATGGCGGTGTGCCCGATCGGGCCGCCCTCCTCGGTCACGAACGCCACGACCCGCCGCGGGTCGAGCAGGGCGAGGTCGGCGGGGGCGAGATCACGGGTGATGAGCACGTACGGCTCGTCGGACTCGGGCGCCCCGGGAACGGCGAGCGACATCAGGCGGGCCACCGCGCGGTCGCGCACGTCGTCCAGGTCGCTCACGCGGGCGGACATGTAGTCGCTCGCCCCCGACAGGAGCTCCCGGTAGAAGCCGAACGACTCGTACACGGCGCGGGCCGCGGTCAGCCCCGCGGAGATCCCGATCCTGATCTCGCCGGCCAGGTCGGGGTCGCGGGCCATCAGCGCCTGCGCCGCCAGCATGTCCCTGGCCTCGCCTCCGGCGGTCTGCGCCCGGGACTCCAGCTCGCGCCCGACGGCCTCCAGCGCCGCCAGGGCGCGTTCGGTCTCGGCGAGGGGATCGCCGACGAAGGGCTCCGCGGGCGGCTCGGGCACCGTGTCGCTCACGACACGGACGGGGCCGACGCCTACGCCGGAGCTGACTCCCGTGCCCAGGAGCTCACGCATTCGTCTCCGAGAACTGCGTGAACAGGCTCGCCAGACGGTCCAGGACCTCCTCCGCGCCCTCGCCCTCGGCGCACAGCCGCAGGTGCTCGCCGGGGCGGGCGTCCAGGGCCAGGACGGCCAGGATGCTCTTGGCGTTGACCAGTTCCCCGGTGTGGCGCCCCACACTCACTTCGACCGGACACCGGGCCGCAGCCTTCACGAACTCCGCCGCCGGCCGGGAGTGCAGGCCGACCATGGACTCGACTCTCACCAGACGCTCAGCCATGATCCTCCTTCAAGGTGGATTGTTCCAGAGGGCCGGTCCGCTCCCGGCCGGAACAGCGGGAAATCTTGCTTACAGGTAAACCAGGCTATACACCGGTTTGGGTCACTTTATTCAAACCACGAGGAACGTCCGGATTAATCCCAAGTGCCCGTGCCAGTCTCTCGACCACCAGTTGACCCGGCACGATCAGGCCCAGGGGCGCCGTCCACTCCGGCAGCGCCGGGCCCGGCAGCGCCAGCGAGGAGGACCCCGCCAGCGCGGGCCCCCCGCCGATCCCGTAGGCGCGCGCCCCGGCCTCGGTCACCCGCGCCGCCAGGGCCGCCGTGCCCGCCAGGACCGGGCTGCCCGCCGCGCCCAGCACGATCGCCGGGGTCCGCTCGTCCACGACCGCGATGGGGCCGTGCAGGAGGTCGGCGTACGACAGGCCCATGGCGTGCAGGTAGCAGGCCTCCTTGAGCTTGAGCGCCAGCTCCAGCGCGGTGCCGAAGGCCAGGCCGCGCGCCGAGACCACGACGCCCTGCACCCGGGCCAGCTCCGCGACGATCAGGGGCAGCTCCTCGGCCGCCTCCGTCGCCTCGATCAGGCGCTCGATCTCGTCCGGGACCCGCGCCAGGTCGGCGGTGTCGACGTCGGCGCCCAGGCCCGCGCCCAGCACCGCCAGCGCGGCCAGCTGGGTGGTGTAGGTCTTGGTCGCCGGCACCGCGAGCTCCTCGCCCGCCTCGGTGAGCAGCGCCACGTCCGCGGCCTCGGCCAGCGGCGAGCCGTGGCCGTTGGTCACCGCGACGGTGCGGGCGCCGCAGTCGCGCGCCCAGGCCATGGTCTCGACGATCTCCTCGGTCCTGCCGGACTGGCTGATCGCCACCGCGAGCACGCCGTCGAGGTCGATCCGGCTGCGGTAGGTCGTGGCGACGGAGGGCGCGGCCAGGGAGGCGAGCCTCCCGGTGCGCGACTCCACCAGGTAGCGGCCGTAGACGGCCGCGTTGTCGGAGGAGCCCCGGGCGACGAACAGCACCTGCCGGGCGCCGGCCGCCAGCTTCTCCAGCTCGCCGATCCGGGGGAGCAGGGAGCCGATGGTCCTGCGCAGCGCCTCGGGCTGCTCGCCGATCTCGTGCCTCATCCGACTGGGCATGGGTTCCTCTCCTTGAGTGACTTTGACCGGATTCCACTGGCTTTAACCGGTCTAGTCCGGACCATACCAGTATGGACTCTACCGTTATGGAAACATGACCTCAAAGGCCCTTCTCTCACGAGGTGGTAAAGACTTGGCCGCCATCGACGCCTCCAGCCCGGTGCCGAAGTACGTGCAGCTCCGCGGTCTCCTCCTCGACCTGGTCGAGGAGTCCGCGCTCGGGGTCGACGCCCCCATGCCCTCGGAGCGGGAGCTGTGCCAGAGCTACGGCCTGTCCCGGATGACCGTCCGCCAGGCGGTGGACCAGCTGGTCGCCGAGGGCCGGCTGTACCGCGTCCCGGGCAAGGGCACCTTCGTCGCCCGCCCCAAGATCGACATGCCGCTGCGGCTGAGCTCCTCCTTCACCGCCGAGATGAAGGCGCGCGGCATGGTGCCCGGCTCGGTCGACCTGGACCAGCGCACCCTCCCGGCGAGCGGCCACGTGGCCAAGGGCCTCGGCCTGGCCCCCGGCGTCCCCGTGCACGTCATCGAGCGGCTGCGCACCGCCGACGGCACCCCCATGGCCCTGGAGCGCTGCCACATCCCCGCGTCACTGGCCCCCGACCTCCTGTCGGCACGCGGCCCCGGCCAGTCCCTCTACGACCTCCTGGAGCGCCGCTACGGCGTCGTCTTCGACTCCGGGGACCAGACCGTCGAGGCCGGCATCGCCACCCCCGGCGACGCCGACCTCCTCCACCTCCCCCACGGCAGCCCCGTCCTGCTCCTGAGCCGCCGCTCCTACCAGAACTCCACCTGCGCCGAGCTCACCGAGTCCGCCTACCGCGCCGACCGCTACCGGCTCCACACCAGCCTCGCCCACTCCCGCTGACCCCTCCCCCGGCCGCGGCATGGCGCGGAATTTACCGGGCGGCCCGTATCACCGTGCCGCCTCCGGGCCTCTGTCAGGTGCGCGCACAGGGCGCGCGCCTGAGAGGAGGACGCATGCCGCGTCTGCGAGTGGTACGGCTGGTCTCGGTCATGGACGTCACGGCCCGGGAGGACTGGACGCCCGAGACCGGGGGGAGCCTCGCCTTCAAGCCCTATCCGTGCGAGCAGCAGGCCAGGGGCGCCCCCGGCGGCGTCGAGCCCCTCGGGCCCGCCGCCGACCGGGTGATCTGGGTGGCCGCCGAGGTCTTCGCCGGCCGCCGCCCCGTCCAGCAGCTGGCCTCCCTGGCCACCGCCGAGCTGGCCGGGGCCCTCAACCGGCAGGCGTCCCGCCCCCGCGGCCGCCTCCCGATCCGCCCCGGCGCCCCCCGCATCCGCAACCGCCGCATCCAGGAGCCCCGCGACGGCGTCGCCGAGATCACCGCCACCGTCGTGATCGGCGGCCGCATCCAGCCCATCGCCCTGCGCCTCGTCCTCCTGCGCGGCCGCTGGAAGTGCGCCGCCATCGAGACCGTCGTCCCCTCCTGACCCCGCGCTCCGCAAAAGGCGAGCGGCGCCCGTCCCCCGAGGGGACGGGCGGCGCTCGGAATGCCGGGCCTGTCGGGCCTCAGCGGCGGCCGCCGTGGCAGCGCTTGTACTTCTTGCCGCTGCCGCAGGGGCAGGGGTCGTTGCGGGAGACCTCGGGCAGCGCCTCGGCCTCCTCGGTGTGGTGCTCCACCTCGCCCTGCTCGTCGGGGCCGGAGAAGTCGAGCTTCTTGGGCTCGGGCTTGTCCAGCGACGGGCCGCCGGCGGTGGCGGCCACGGCGACGGGAGCGGCGCCGACCTTGGCGGCGGGCTGCTCCTCGACCTCGACCTCCAGGTGGTAGAGGTAGCCGACCGACTCCTCCTTGATCGCCTCCATCATGGCGGCGAACATGTCGTAGCCCTCGCGCTGGTACTCCACCAGGGGGTCGCGCTGCGCCATGGCGCGCAGGCCGATGCCCTCCTGGAGGTAGTCCATCTCGTACAGGTGCTCGCGCCACTTGCGGTCCAGGACGGTCAGCACGACGCGGCGCTCCAGCTCGCGCATGACCTCCTCGCCGAGCTCGGCCTCGCGCTTGTCGTAGGCGGCCTGCGCGTCCTCGCGGATGCGGTCGGCGATGCCCTCGGCGCTGAGGTTCTGCACGTCGCCGCCGGCCTCCTCGACCACCTCGTCGACGGTGACGGAGACCGGGTAGAGCTGCTGGAAGGCCTTCCACAGCTTCTCGAGGTCCCACTCCTCGGCGAAGCCCTCGGCGGTGGCGCCGGCGACGTAGCCGTCGATCACCTCGTCGATCATGTGCCGGATCTGCTCGCGCAGGTCGGCGCCCTCCAGCACCCGGCGGCGCTCGGCGTAGATCACCTGGCGCTGGCGGTTGAGCACCTCGTCGTACTTCAGGACGTTCTTGCGGATCTCGAAGTTCTGCTGCTCGACCTGGTGCTGGGCCGACTTGATCGCCGAGGAGACGATCTTGGCCTCGATCGGCTGGTCGTCCGGGATGTTGAGCCGGTTCATGATCATCTCGACCCGGGCGGAGTTGAACAGCCGCATGAGGTCGTCCTCCAGCGACAGGTAGAACCGGGACTCGCCCGGGTCGCCCTGGCGGCCGGAGCGGCCGCGCAGCTGGTTGTCGATCCGGCGGGACTCGTGGCGCTCGGTGCCCAGCACGTACAGGCCGCCGGCCTCGGCGACGATCTCGTGCTCGCCCTTGACGTCCTCCTTGGCCTTCTCCAGCGCCTCGGCCCAGGCCTCCTCGTACTCCTCGGGCGTCTCCAGCGGGGACAGGCCGCGGCGGTGCAGTTCGAGGTCGGCGCGGAACTCGGGGTTGCCGCCCAGCATGATGTCGGTGCCGCGGCCGGCCATGTTGGTGGCCACGGTGACCGCGCCCTTGCGCCCGGCCTCGGCGACGATCGCCGACTCGCGCTCGTGGTGCTTGGCGTTGAGGACCTCGTGCGGGATGCCGCGGTTGCGCAGCATCTTGGAGAGCTTCTCGGACTTGGCGACCGAGGTGGTGCCGACCAGGACCGGCTGGCCCTTGGCGTGCCGCTCCTCGATGTCCTCCACGACCGCCTCGAACTTGGCGTCCTCGGTCTTGTAGACCACGTCGGCCACGTCCATGCGCTGCATGGGGCGGTTGGTGGGGATCGGGATGACGCCCAGCTTGTAGATCTTGTTGAACTCCGACGCCTCGGTCTGCGCGGTGCCGGTCATGCCGCCGAGCTTGGAGTACAGGCGGAAGTAGTTCTGGAGGGTGATCGTGGCGAGCGTCTGGTTCTCGTCCTTGATCGACACGCCCTCCTTGGCCTCGATGGCCTGGTGCATGCCCTCGTTGTAGCGGCGGCCGGCCAGGATGCGGCCGGTGAACTCGTCGACGATCAGGACCTCGCCGTTCATGACGACGTAGTCCTTGTCCTTCTTGTACAGCTCCTTGGCCTTGAGGGCGTTGTTCAGGAAGCCGACCAGCGGGGTGTTGACCGAGTCGTAGAGGTTGTCGATGCCGAGCCAGTCCTCGACCTTCTCCACGCCCGACTCCAGGATGCCCACGGTGCGCTTCTTCTCGTCGACCTGGTAGTCGCCGTCGTCGGACTCCTTGTCCGAGGCGCGCTTCAGCCGGGGCACGATCTTGGCGAACTCGCCGAACCACTTGGAGTTCTGGTCGCCGGGGCCGGAGATGATCAGCGGGGTCCGCGCCTCGTCGATGAGGATGGAGTCGACCTCGTCGACGACCGCGAAGTTGTGGCCGCGCTGGACGCACTCCTCCAGCGACCAGGCCATGTTGTCGCGCAGGTAGTCGAAGCCGAACTCGTTGTTCGTGCCGTAGGTGATGTCGGCGTTGTAGGCCTTGCGGCGCTCCTCCGGCTGCATGTTCGCCAGGATCACGCCGACCTCGAGGCCGAGGAACTGGTGCACGCGGCCCATCCACTCGGCGTCGCGCTTGGCCAGGTAGTCGTTGACCGTGATGACGTGCACGCCCTTGCCGGACAGCGCGTTGAGGTAGGCGGGGAGCACGCAGGTGAGGGTCTTGCCCTCACCGGTGCGCATCTCGGCGATGTTGCCCATGTGCAGCGCCGCGCCGCCCATGATCTGCACGTCGAAGTGGCGCTGGCCCAGCACCCGGCGCGCCGCCTCGCGGGCGGTGGCGAACGCCTCGGGCAGCAGGTCGTCCAGCGTCTCGCCGTCGGCCAGGCGCTCCCGGTAGGTGTCGGTGAGCGCGCGCAGCTCGGCGTCGCTCATCTCCGTGAAGTCGTCCTCGATGGAGTTCACCTGGTTGGCGATCCGCTTGAGCTTGCGCAGGACCTTGCCTTCGCCCGCGCGAAGAATCTTGTCGATGACAGCTGGCACTCTCGGAAGCTCCTTGCAGATCGGATAGCCGTACGCGGGCGGAACCCTTGTCGCGCATACCACTCTTAGCCTGTCCATCCTAGGCGAGGTCCAGGATGGTGCAGGTCACCCTCGCACGCAATTCCTTCCCGAGGTGAACGGACCGGCGTCGCGGCCGGTTCCCGCCACTTGCGCCGTCCTGACCGCATCCGGCCAGGACGGCGGGCGCGGTCACAGGCGTCCGGCGGCCTTCAGCGCCAGATAGGCGTCGGCCAGGGCCGGGGCCAGCGACTCCGGCGGCGCGTCCACCACCTCGACCCCGTACCGGCGCAGCTCGGCGGTGATCCGGCGCCGCTCGCCGCGCGCCCGCTCGGCCGCCGCCGCGTCGTAGACCGCGGCCAGGTCGCCGCGCGAGGCGGCCATCTCGGCCACCCGCGGGTCCGCGACCGCGGCGATCATCACCAGGTGGCGGGCGGTGAGCCGGGGCAGCAGCGGGATCAGCCCCTCCTCCAGCGCCGCGGCGTTCAGCTCGGTGAGCAGCACCACGAGGCTGCGCCGCCGGGCGCGGGCCAGCAGCGCCGAGACCATCCCGGCCGCGTCCGACTCGATCAGCTCCGGCTCCAGCGGCGCCATCGCCCGCACCATCGCCGGCAGCAGCCCGGTGCGCGGCGCGCCCTCGACCCGCGCCCGCTCCCGGCGGTCGTAGGCCAGCAGGTCCACCCGGTCCCCGGCCCGCGAGGCCAGCGCGCCCAGCAGCAGCGCCGCGTCCATCGAGCAGTCCAGGCGCGGGACGTCGCCGACCCGCCCCGCCGAGGTGCGGCCGGTGTCCAGGACGAGGAGGATGCGCCGGTCCCGCTCCGGCCGCCAGGTCCGCACGACCACGTCGCCGCGCCGGGCGGTGGCCCGCCAGTCGATCGAGCGCACGTCGTCGCCGGGGACGTACTCGCGCAGGGAGTCGAACTCCGTGCCCTGGCCGCGGATGAGCGCGACGTGCTGCCCCGTCAGCTCCCGGAGCCTGCGGAGCTTGGCGGGCAGGTGCCGCCGGGAGGGGAAGGCGGGCAGGACCCGCACCGTCCACGGCGCGGTCCGCGTCAGCTGCCGGGCGGCCAGCCCCAGCGGCCCGGTGGAGCGGATGGTCACCGACACCGACGACCTGTCGCCGCGCCGGGTGGGGGTCAGCGTCAGGTCGATCCGCCGGCGCTCCCCCGGCGGCAGCACGACCTCGGCGGTCCGCGGGGCGGCGCCCGCGCTCGGCGGCCAGGCGTCGCGCACGACCGCGCGCACCCGCCGCGTCCCGAGGTTCTCCACGATCAGCCCGACGGAGGCCGTCTCGCCCAGCCGCACGCTGGTGTCGCCCGAGCGGTGCAGCACCAGCTTCCGGACGTTCCCCGCCGTCACGAGGTCCGCCACCACGGCCGCCACGAGCACCAGGGCGATCGCGCCGATCACCCAGCCGTACGGGAAGACCAGCGGAAGCACCGCGGCCAGCAGCGCGAGCAGCCCCACCCGTCCCGTGAGCGCCATTACCGCGGCGTGGGGACGGTCGTCAGCACCCCTTCGAGCACCCCGTCCGTGGTGGCCCCCTCCAGCTCGGCCTCCGGACGGAGCTGGATGCGGTGGCGCAGGGTGGGCCGCGCCAGCGCCTTGACGTCGTCGGGGGTGACGTAGTCGCGTCCCGACAGCCACGCCCAGGCCCGCGAGGTGTTCAGCAGGGCCGTCGCGCCGCGCGGGGAGGCGCCCAGCTGCAGCGAGGGCGACTCCCGGGTGGCCCGGCACAGGTCGACGATGTAGGCGACGACCTTCTGGTCCACGTGCAGGTGGCGCACGGCCTCCCGGCCCGCGTCGAGGTCGGCGGCGCCGGCGACGGCGTTGACCGCCGAGAGGTCGCGGGGGTCGAAGCCCGCCGCGTGGCGCTGCACCACGCCGATCTCCTCGTCCCGGGTGGGCAGCGGCACCGTCAGCTTCACCAGGAACCTGTCGAGCTGCGCCTCGGGCAGCGGATAGGTGCCCTCGTACTCGACCGGGTTCTGGGTGGCGCAGACGACGAACGGGTCGGGCAGCGCGAACGGCCTGCCGTCCACCGACACCTGGCGCTCCTCCATCGCCTCCAGCAGCGAGGCCTGGGTCTTGGGGGGCGTGCGGTTGATCTCGTCGGCCAGCAGCAGGTTGGTGAAGACCGGCCCCCGCCGGAACTCGAACTCCGCCGACCTCGCGTCGTAGATCAGCGATCCCGTCACATCGCCCGGCATCAGGTCGGGCGTGAACTGCACCCGCTTGAAGTCCAGTTCCAGCGCCTGCGCCAGGGTGCGCACCAGGAGCGTCTTGGCCACGCCGGGCACGCCCTCCAGCAGCACGTGGCCCCGGCACAGCAGCGCGATCACCAGCCCGGTGACCACCGCGTCCTGGCCCACCACGGCCTTGGCGACCTCGCCTCGCAGCTCGCCGAGTGCACGTCTGGCGTCGGACGCGGGGGCGCCCGTGTCGATCACTGTCTCGTCGCTCATAGCAGTCGTTTCTCTAGGTCGTCCAGCAGATCGGTCAGGCGGACGAGCTCGGCGTCGTCCCCGGGATCGGGACCGTACAGCGCCCAGCCGGCGGTCTGCGCGTCCCATCCCGTGCGTGCTGTCACCAGGGCGGTGACCTGTTCGGCCTTGCCGGGGTCGGCGGCGGCGCTGCGCGGCAGGCCGAGCAGCGGCACGAAGCGCTCGCGCGCGGACTCGCGCAGGGCCAGCGCCGCGCGGTCGCGCGCCCGCGCCGCGCGGTAGAGGCGGGCGCGGCCCTCGACGGTCTCCGCCGAGCGCACGGCCACCGGGAGCCGCTCGGTCACGACCGGCCCCAGCCTGCGCATCCGCCACAGGGCCAGGAGGACGACCGCGATGAACACCTGCCAGAAGAAGAGGGGGACGCCGGGCGGGATCAGCTCGGTCAGGCTCGCGTCGCCGGTCTCGTCCTCGGTGGGCAGGTCGGGCATCAGCCACACGACCCCGCCGGGCCCGCCCAGCAGCTCCATCCCCAGCGCCGCGTTGCCCTCCTCGTCCAGCTCGTCGTTGGTGAGGGGGGTCCCCGAGCCCAGCACCGTGACGGGCTTGGACACCGACTCCCCGAGGGCGACCAGCCGGCCCCGGTTCCCCTCCGGGTCCCGGTAGCAGGTGACCGCCTGGTCGGGGGCGTCGTAGAGCTGGGAGTCCCCGAAGGCCACCGTTCCGGTGCCCTCCATCAGGGGGCAGCCGGGGACCGCGAAGTCCGCGGCCGCCGTCGTGGCCCGGGTGACGCCCGGCGCGAGCCGCTTCAGGGCGGCGTCGGTCGGCTCGATCAGCAGCAGCGTGCCGGGCATGGAGGCCAGCCGCCTCAGCTCCTCCTTGGTGAGCCGCTCGGACCGCACGACCACCACCGTGGTCGTGCGCGTGGCCGTCGACGCCGCCTCCCGCGCCGTGCGGGCCACGGTCACGGGCGTGCCGTTCTGGCGCACGATCTCGGCCAGGGCGCGGGTGCCGTTGCCGCCGGGGGACTCGGGGTCGAGGTAGCCGCCGGTCGGCTCGGGCCGGAGCGCCGCCAGCAGGACCGCGATCACGGCCAGGGCGAGGATCGGAAGGACGATGCCCCGCCAGCGCCGGACCCGCCGTCCGGCGACCTGCGCGGCGCTCTCCACGGGTGCCGCCGTCTGCGTCACACCGCCTCCAACGGCCGGGGACGGGCGTCCTGCACCGCCTGGTCCAGGTCTGTCAGCAGCCGGTAGCCCTCGGGGGTGCCGGGCCGGTCGCCGTACCAGACGTCGTAGAACACGCCCACGCCCGGCGCGAAGTCCACCGGCAGGAGCGCGGCGGCCTCGGCGGCCAGCTCCTGCGCGGTGCGGCCGGGCCGCGGGTCGAGGATCGCGCGCTCCTCCAGGTCGCGGGCGACCGCCCGCAGCCGCTCCCGGATCGCCTCGGCCCAGCGCCCCTCCGCGGCGTGCGCCTCGGCGGCCGCGCGGTGGTCCACCGAACGGCTCGGCACGTCCTCCAGCAGCGCCTTGCGGGACTTGACGTTGCCGCGCCCGCGCATCCACCACCACACCGCGGCGACCAGCACCACCGCCAGCAGGAGCAGCACGACCAGGGTGAACGAGCCGCCTCCCGAGCCGGGCCCGGCCTCCGGGGCGTCCGGCAGGATCTTCTTCACCCACTCCTTGATCTGGTCCAGGACGTCGTCGACGAAGGAGGGGCGGTCCCGGTGGTAGACGGGCTTGTCCAGCTCGTCCTCGGCCAGCCTGCGCGCGGTCTCCCGGTCGACCGGCTCGAAAGGGCTCATCGGGCTCCTCGGGTTCACGGGCGCGCCCACAGGGCGGTGAAGTCCTCGTCGGGCACCTCGGCGCGCTGCTGGAGCTCCAGGTCCAGGCCCTCCCGCCGGTGGCGGCGGTCCAGGTAGAGCAGCACGATCACCGCCGCCTCGAACGGGGCGGTGACCGTCCCGGAGGCGATCTTCCCGAGGGTCTCGACGGCGGTCGCGGCCACCGCCTGCCAGCCCTGGGGGTCGGTGCCGAAGAACAGCAGGCCGCCCACCAGGAACGGCACCTGCAGGATCAGCCCCATGAAAGTGGTGAGGACCGTGGTGAGCAGCAGGACCCCGAACGTCTTCCACCACTGCCCGCCGACCAGCCGCGCGGACGCCGCGAGGGCGGCGCGCGCGCCCCGGCGCTCCAGGACGACGGCGGGCGCGGCCAGCACGTACCGGGTGTAGAGCCAGACGCCGAGCACCAGCCCCAGCGGGAGGCCGAGGAGTCCCAGCAGCACGGCGGTCCCGCGCGGGCCCCCGGCGCCGGCGACCGCCACGAACGGCGCCAGCGCCAGCATGCCCAGCAGCGGCACGCCGAGGCCGAGCGCCGCCGCGACCGCGGCCAGGCCTTTCAGCCGGGGCCTGGAGTCCCCCCAGACGGCGCGGAAGTCGACACGCCGCCCGAAGAAGGAGCGCGCGATCACCGGCGCCAGCAGCCCGGCCAGCACCAGGACCACCAGCGCGGACGCCAGCGCGCCGAAGGCGGCCAGCGTCGCCTGCTCCCCCACCGAACGGAGCAGGAAGCCGGGGGTGTATTCGTCGGTGCCGCCGATGAAGAAGTAGCCGGTGACGGTCACCAGGATCTGGAGGACTGCCACCATCGCCGCCGCCGGCCCCAGCACCGCGCGCGGGAACCTGCGCAGCACGACCAGCGCGGCGTCCAGTGTCTCGGCCACACTGAGCGGCCGCAGCGGGATCTCCCCGCCGAGCAGTTCGGCCCGGTCGACTCGCACGGGGCCATCCTGCCATGTGTCCTTATATCCAGGAGATTCCCAACACCCGTCCCCCTCCCCAGGTGGTGCAAATATCGCGTGTCGTAGGCGAATCGGAACGCAGCGTACATGGCGTTACGGAGAGATCGCCGCTGTTTCCCCGATTAGGGACCCCGGCACTGGTAAAACGTGGGTAACCTGGCTCGACCGGCGATGATGGCCCCGAGGGAACCTCAGGGAACCCCGAGAGAACGGCGATGAGGGCGCATGAGAGGACGTGTACTGGTCGTCGACGACGACCTGGCGCTCGCTGAGATGCTCGGCATCGTGCTGCGCGGCGAAGGCTTCGAACCGTCGTTCGTGCACGACGGCGACAAGGCGCTGGAGGCGTTCCGGGAGACCCGGCCCGACCTCGTGCTGCTGGACCTGATGCTGCCCGGCGCCGACGGCATCGACGTGTGCCGCCAGATCCGCGCCGAGTCCGGCGTGCCGATCGTCATGCTGACCGCCAAGAGCGACACCGTGGACGTGGTGCTCGGCCTGGAGTCCGGCGCCGACGACTACGTGGTCAAGCCCTTCAAGCCGAAGGAACTGGTCGCCCGGGTGCGCGCCCGGCTGCGCCGCACCGACGAGCCCGCCCCCGAGACGCTGCAGATCGGCGACATCTCGATCGACGTGGCGGGGCACTCGGTCAAGCGCGGCGACAAGCACATCCCGCTGACCCCCCTGGAGTTCGACCTCCTGGTGGCGCTGGCCCGCAAGCCGCGCCAGGTCTTCACCCGCGAGGTCCTGCTCGAGCAGGTGTGGGGCTACCGGCACGCCGCCGACACCCGGCTGGTCAACGTGCACGTCCAGCGGCTCCGCGCCAAGATCGAGAAGGACCCGGAGCGGCCGGAGATCGTCGTCACCGTGCGAGGCGTGGGTTACAAGGCCGGTCCGGCCTAGCCAGAAGGAAGCCGACCCCCCATGAAGACCACCCTCCTGCGGCTGGTCCGCGGGTTGTGGCGCCGCTCCTCCCTGCGCTGGCGCAGATCCATCCAGGTCAGGGTGGTCACCACCACCCTGCTGCTGTCGACGGTCGTCGCGGTGGTCCTGGGCGTCTTCCTGATGCAGCAGATCACCACCGCGCTGCTGGAGAGCCGCGGCGAGTCGGCCGTCCAGCAGCTCAACGAGGGCCTGGGCATCCTCAAGCGCACCCAGGGCGACTCGGTGGCCGAGCGGGTCGCCAAGGAGCTGGCGGCGCGCAGCGGGCCGTCCGGGCGCTACGAGGTGTACCTGCGCGACACCCGGGAGGACACCAACGGGGGGCTGCCCACCAACGACCTCGATCCGGCGAGCGTCCCGCCGCAGCTCACCTCGGAGATCAACCGGGAGCCCGGCGCCAAGGTGTGGATCGGCAAGCTGATGCGCCAGTACCACGAGGACGAGGCGGCGCTGATCGCCGGCGCCCGGGACGGCCCGTACGAGCTGTACTACCTCTTCCCGCTCCAGCAGGAGCAGCGCACGCTCGTCTTCGTGCAGCGCACCATGGTCGGCGTCGGCGTGACGCTGGTGCTGCTGCTCGCGGCGATCGCCTCGATCGTGACGCGGCAGATCGTCGTCCCCGTGCGGCTGGCCGCCCAGTCCGCCGAGCGGCTGGCGGCGGGCCAGCTGGACGAGCGCATGAAGGTGCGCGGCGAGGACGACCTGGCCAAGCTCGGCCGCTCCTTCAACGACATGGCCACCACCCTGCAGGAGAAGATCTCCGAGCTGGAGGGCCTGTCCCAGGTGCAGAGGCAGTTCGTCTCCGACGTCTCGCACGAGCTGCGCACCCCGCTCACCACCATGAAGATCGCCGCGGACATGCTGTACGAGAACCGCGAGGACTTCCAGGCGATGGTGGCGCGCTCGGCCGAGCTGCTGCAGAGCCAGATGGAGCGGTTCGAGTCGCTGCTGGCCGACCTGCTGGAGATCAGCCGGCACGACGCGGGCGCGGCCACCCTGGACGCCGAGTCGGTGGACGTGCGCGAACTGGTGCTGACCGCCGTCGACGACGTGCAGGACGTGGCGGAGCGGCGCGGCACGAAGATCGTCCTCAAGCTGCCGGGCGAGGCGTGCATGGCCGAGGTGGACCGCCGCCGCGTCGCCCGCATCCTGCGCAACCTGCTGTTCAACGCCGTCGAGCACGGCGAGGGCAAGGACATCGTGGTCACCGTCGCCGCCGACCGCGACGCCGTCGCGCTGGCCGTCCGCGACCACGGCACCGGCCTGAAGGCGGGTGAGGCGCAGATGGTGTTCGACCGGTTCTGGCGGGCCGACCCGTCGCGGGCCCGCACCATCGGCGGCACCGGCCTCGGCCTGTCGATCTCCCGCGAGGACGCCCAGCTGCACGGCGGCTGGCTCCAGGCCTGGGGCGAGCCGGGCGTGGGCTCGCAGTTCCGGCTGTCGCTGCCCCGCAGCGCCGGGACGGAGCTGCGGGGCTCGCCGCTGCCGCTGGTCCCCGCCGACGTGGAGCTCAACCGGGCCGACCTGGCCGACCTCGCCGATCTGGAGGCCGCCGAGTGAAGCGCATCATCGCCGCGCTCCTGACCGTCTCCTGCCTCTCGGGCTGCGCGGGCATCCCGGCGGGCGGCTGGGTCACCGCGCAGGACAACGGCGAGCGCACCGAGGCCTTCGACGAGCCCTACGTCCGGGTCGTCCCGACCCGGCCCCAGGACGGCTGGTCCGCCGAGGAGCTCGTGCGCGGCTACCTCGTGGCGATGGCCAACTTCGACAACGACCGCGAGTCGCTGCGCGCCTACCTGGCCGAGGGCGAGACCTGGCGGCCCGAGGGCCGCCCCAAGGTGACGGTCCTGGACGACCCCGAGTTCTCCGAGCCCACCCTGCTGCCGCCCGTCACCGAGGAGGGCGACGAGGCGACGGTCCAGCTGTACGGCACCCGGCTCGGCCAGATCAGCTCCTCGGGCCAGTACGAGGCGCTCAACGAGCCCAACCACGAGGTGACCTTCGCCCTGCGGCGCGTCACGCCCGAGCGCTGGCGGATCGTCGGGCACCCCGACGAGCTGGTGCTCTACCGCAGCGACGTCGACCGGGTGTTCCGCACCACCAACCTGTACCACTTCGCGCCGGACCGGCAGTCCCTGGTGCCCGACTCGGTGTTCCTGCCGCTGCTCAACCGCCCGGACCTGCCCAGCCAGCTGGTGGAGTCGCTGCTGAGCAAGACCGTGCCGTGGCTGGGCGGCGCGGTGGTCTCCTCCTTCCCCCAGGGCACCCACCTGCTGGGCAGGGTGCGCCTGGACGAGGACGTCGCCACCGTCAACCTCAGCGAGGAGGCGGCGTCGGGCAACGTCGACCACATGTCGGCGCAGCTGCTGTGGACGCTGGGGCAGCTCACCGAGATCCGGGCGATGCGGCTGCAGATCGACGGCCGCACCCGGCGGACCAGCGACGGCCTGGACGTCCAGGAGAAGAAGCGCTGGGAGGAGCTCGGCCCGGACGCGCCGGGCAGGATCACCGGCGGGTCCCCGTACCTGCTGTCCGCCGACGGCCGGCTCGCCCTGCTGCAGGGCAGCGAGGCCGCCGTCGTGCCGGCGCTGCGCGGCCGCACCTTCCGGGACGCCGCGGTGGCGCTCAACGGGCAGCAGTTCGCCGGGGTCTCCGGCCAGGCGCTGTTCGTGGGCGACCTGAGCGGCGGCCAGATCCGGCAGGTCCTCGGGCCCGAGAAGGGCGCGACGCTGCTGCGGCCGTCCTGGGACCGGGCGGGGAACCTGTGGATCGTGCAGAACAAGGGCCGCTCCTCCACGCTGTGGCTGCTCCGGCCGGGCCAGGCCAAGGCGGTGAAGCTCCCTCCGCTGGCCGAGCTGCGGCCCGGCCAGCAGATCAAGGCGCTGCGCGTGGCGCGGGACGGGGTGCGCGTCGCCGCGCTGATCGGCGACGGCACCCAGACCGAGATCCAGATCGGCCGGATCGCGCCCGACGACTCCTCGGACGACACCTACTCGCTGGGCTTCCACTCCATCAACGCCGAGCTCGGCTCGCTGGTCGACCTGGCCTGGCGCGACGCCGACACCCTGGCGGTGCTGGGCACCGTCGGCGCCTCCACGAGCATCCTGCCCTACGAGGTGCCGATCAGCGGCGGCTCGATCCGGGCGATCGGCGGGAGCTTCGAGGGCACGCCGGTGAGCATCACCGCGGCGCCGGGCGAGGAGATCCTGCTGGGCATCGCGCCCGGCAAGGAGAGCCAGGCGTCGTCCACCTGCCTGCAGTCGTTCAACGAGGATCCCCGCTTCAGCACGTGGGACTGCAACATCAACGGCTTCTCCCCGGTGTACCCGGGCTGATCGCGCCCCCGGCCACCGCTCCTGTGGAGGAGGACGGCCGTTCCGTCGTGCCCCGGGGCGAGGATGGGCGGCGTGTTCGGAGCGCTCGTGGAGTTGCTGCTGCCCGGCCGGTGCGCGGGCTGCCGGACGCCGGGGCCGCAGGTGTGCGCCCGGTGCGCCGGACGGCTGGCGGGGCCGGGCGTGGCGGTGGCGGACAGGCCGCCCGTGTGGGCCCTGGGCGACTACGAAGGGGCTTTGCGGGCGCTGGTGCTCGCGCACAAGGAGAGAGGGCGTGCGGCGCTCTCCGTCCCCCTGGGGCGGGCCCTGGCGGGGCTGGTGGCGGCCCGCTGGCCGATGGGGCCCGTGCTGCTCGTCCCGGTGCCCTCCTCCCGGCGCGCCGTGCGGCGGCGGGGGCGTGACGCCACGCTCCTCATGGCCGGGGCGGCCGCGGCCGCGCTGCGGGAGGCGGGGTGGGCGGCGCGCTGCGCTCCGGTGCTGCGGCAGCGGCGGGGCGTCGCCGAGCAGGTGGGGCTGGGCTCGGCGGAGCGCCGGGCCAACCTCGCCGGCGGGCTGCGGGCGGCGCGTCCGGTGGCGGGGGCGTCCGTGCTCCTGGTGGACGACGTGGTGACGACGGGCGCGTCGCTGGCGGAGGCGGGACGGGCGCTGCGGGCCGCGGGGGCGGTGCCGGCCGGGGCCGTGGTTCTCGCTCGGACAGAACCTAGTAAATCTTGCGATTATCTATAAACAAACCAAAATACCGGAAACAAACTTATACCCGAAGAAGGACCACAGAACACGCCGAGAACGGCACGGGCCGGAGGGTGAAGGGTTTTCTCCGCCATCATGATCACGGTAAGTGAGATTTGCCGCACTTGACCCCGATGACATTCGGGGCGCGAGAGGCTAGCGTTCTGACATGGCACCCGCCCGGGTCCGTGGTTGCGCCGGCTCGCGGCTCTCCGCAGGGAGACCGCGCGCCGAGCTAGCCGATGCCAGTCGCAGGCGAAACGGTCCACGTAAGCCGACTTTTTGTCGAGTGATCACGGTGCGGCTTAGAAGTAAGTCCTGCCCCACCGGCGGATCAGATATCCGCCGCCATGGGAGAAGAGCAGTAGTGGCATGGGCTGCGAGACTCTCAGCAGGCGATTGTGGGGTCGAAGACCAGGTCGGCCGGGCGGGTGCTCCTCCATTGGCGGAAACATCTGGAACTCTTGAATCCAGACTGTCCGTTCTCTCCACAGAGAAGGGGGGTCCAACGTTGGACATCATCGTGAGGGGCCGTCGTACGGACGTGAACGACCGCTTCCGGCGGCACGTCGACACCAAGCTCGCCAAGTTCGAGAAGCTCGACTCCAAGATCATCCAGGTGGACGTGGAGGTGAGCGAGGAACGCAACCCCCGGCAGGCCGGCCAGCGGGAGCGGGTCGAGCTCACCGTGCGCTCCAAGGGCCCGGTGATCCGGGCCGAGGCCGCCGCCGACGACCGTTACGGCGCGCTCGACGTCGCCCTCGACAAGCTGGACACCCGCATGCGCCGCGCCGCCGACCGGCGCAAGATCCACCACGGCACGCGCACGCCCGCCAAGTACAGCGGCATCGAGCCGATGCCCACCCCGCTGGAGCCCTCGCCGCTCACCTCCCGCGAACCCTCGCTCGAACCCGCGGCCGGCGCCGTGAAGGTCGCCGAGGAGGAGGAGTTCGAGCGGCCCGACCTGGAGGAGCGGCTCCTGCCGATCCCGATGGACGGGAACGGTCCCGTCGTGGTGCGGGAGAAGCACCACGAGGCGGGTCCGATGGACATCCAGCAGGCGCTCTACGAAATGGAGCTTGTCGGACACGACTTCTTCCTGTTCCGTGACAGGGAGAGTGGCCGGCCCAGCGTCGTCTACCGGCGGCGCGGGTGGGACTACGGAGTCATCCGCCTCATCGAGGAGTAATCCGCCGTGAGCAACCCGTAATCGCCCTCGCCGTGCCATGATCTAGGCAACCCATATGGGGGAGGAAGAGTGAGCGAGATCCCCGAAGCTCGCACCGATCCGATCCGAGTCCTGATCGTGGACGACCATGCCCTGTTCCGGAGGGGACTGGAGATGGTCCTGACGGGGGAACCCGGCATCGAGGTGATCGGTGAGGGCGGTGACGGGCTGGAGGCCCTCCAGAAGGCGCGCGACCTGACACCGGACGTGATCCTGATGGACATCCGCATGCCGCGACGGGGCGGCATCGAGGCCTGCGCGGCCATCAAGGAGGCCGTGCCCAGCGCGAAGATCGTCATGCTGACGATCAGTGACGAGGAGGAGGACCTCTTCGAGGCGCTCAAGGCGGGCGCCACCGGCTACCTCCTGAAGGAGATAGCCATCGACGAGGTGCCGCAGGCGGTGCGGGCGGTGCACGGCGGGCAGTCGCTGATCAGCCCGTCGATGGCGTCCAAACTCATCTCCGAGTTCACCGCGCTGGCCAAGCAGTCCGAGGAGCGGCAGCAGCAGGTGCCCGCCCCCCGGCTGACCGACCGCGAGATGGAGGTCCTGCGCCTGGTGGCGCGGGGCCTGGGCAACCGGGAGATCGCCCGGGAGCTGTTCATCTCCGAGAACACGGTGAAGAACCACATCCGCAACATCCTGGAGAAGCTCCAGCTGCACTCGCGCATGGAGGCGGTCGTCTACGCCGTCCGCGAGAAGCTCCTGGAGATCACCTGACCCGCGGGAGGTCCGCGTCCGCCTGACGGCGTGTGCGGGGTCCGGGCAGCCGCCCGGATTCACGCCGCCAGGCGGACGCCCGGCCCGCACGGCCGGGCCGTCAGGCGGAAGCCCGGCCCGCACGGCCGGGCCGTCAGGCGGACACCGGGGCGAGGTCGGGGGTCTCGGGCGCGTCGCCGGTGTCGCCGGCCGCCACGGCGCGGCGGCCGAAGAACCACACGTAGGCCAGGAAGGCCGCCTCGGCCACCACGCCGATGCCCACGCGCAGCCAGGTGGTGTGCACCCAGCCGGTGACGAAGCCCTCGATCGCGCCGGAGACCAGCAGCACCCCGACGAGGCCGAGCACCACGCTCATCGCCGCGCGCCCCTCCTCGGCCAGGGCCCGCCCGCGCGGCCGGCTGCCCGGATCGATGATCGTCCAGCCGAGCTTGAGGCCGACCCCGCACGCCACGTAGACGGCGGTCAGCTCCAGCAGGCCGTGCGGGAGGATCAGGCCGAAGAAGATGTCGGTCTTGCCGTGGGCGGCCATGAGCCCGCCGGTCAGGCCGAGGTTCAGCTGGTTCATCACCAGGACGTACAGCGTCGGGACGCCCAGCAGGACGCCGAAGGCGATCGCCTGCGCCGAGACCCAGGCGTTGTTCACCCACACCTGGAAGGCGAACGCGCCCGCCTCGTGCTCGGTGTAGTAGTTGGCGAAGTCCTCCTCCACCAGCTTCCTGATCTCGTACGGCGTGCCGACCGCCGCCTGGACCTCGGGATCCCCCGCCACCCAGAACGCCACCGCCAGCGCCAGCAGGTTCCCCAGCAGCGCGCACCCCAGCCACCACCACCGCTGCCGGTACACCACCCCCGGGAACGACACCGTGATCAGCCGCGCCGCGTCCCGCCACATCGGCGCGCTCGCCCCCGACACCGCCGCCCTGCCGCGCGCCACCAGCGACGACAGCCGCCCCACGACCTGCGGGTCCGGCGACGCCGAGCGCACCACCGACAGATGCGTGGCCGCCCGCTGGTAGAGCTCCACCAGCTCGTCGATCTCCGCCCCGCTCAGCCTGCCGGTCCGGTTGATCAGATACTCCAGCCGGAGCCACTCGGCGTTGTGCGCGGAAACATAGGCGTCGACATCCACACGCAGGAATCTACCGGGCTTCCCGCCCGTGAACCTGGGAGAAGACCCCCAGATCACCGCAAGCCCTCCGGCGGTGTCCGCGTACGACGGGCATACTTGGCCGCATGACGGTCATTCCCGGGGAGCTGGTGACGGGCGAGGCGGTCGCGCTGGACATCCGGCCCGCCCGGCTGGCGAGCCGCGCCCTCGCCCTGCTGCTGGACCTGGCGATCATGCTCTCGATCATGGCCACCCTCGGCCAGGCGGTGCAGTTCACCGTGCTGTTCGCCGACGAGGCGGTGGCGATCGGGCTGGGCATCCTGGTCACCGTCGGCTCCGTCGTCGGCTACCCCGCCGTCATGGAGACGGCCACCCGCGGCAAGACCGTCGGGAAGATGGCGCTGGGCCTGCGCACGGTCTCCGCGGACGGCGGCGTGGTCCGCTTCCGCCAGGCACTGATGCGCGCCCTGACGGGTTTCGTGGAGTTCTTCCTGTTCGCCGGCGCGCCGGCCCTGCTGTGCTCCCTGTTCGACCACCGGGGCCGCCGCCTCGGCGACGTCTTCGCCGGCACCATGGTCATCCAGGACCGCCTCGCCGCCGAGGCCGTCCGCGCCCCCATCACCCGGATGCCGCCCGCCCTCGCCCCCTGGGCCGCCACCCTGGAGCTCTCCCAGATCACCGACGACCAGGCGCTCAGCGCCCGCCAGTACCTCCAGCGCTACCACGAGCTCCTCCCCGACGTCCGCCACCGCCTCGGCACCCGCCTGGCCGCCGAGTTCACCCCCCTCCTCGCCCCTCCCCCGCCCCCCGGCGTCCCCGCCGAGCTCCTCCTCATGGCCGTCCTCGCCGAACGCCGCCGCCGCGAGGAGCACCGCCTCGCCGCCCGCCGCGCCCGCCGCGAGGCCCACCTCCGCAGAACCGGCCAGCACATCCCCGTCGACCCCCCGCCCGGCCCCGTCTTCCTCACCCCGGGCGACCCCGCCTACCAGCCCCCCTTCCGGCCTCCGGGCGGCCCCGCCCACCAGGCGCCCGGCGCCGCCTACCCGCCCCCGGGTACGCCCGTCCACCAGACGACCGGCGCCGTCCCCTACCCCCAGCAGTCCGTTCCGGGCGCTCCGCTCCAGGGCGCGGCCCTCCCTTCCGCGGCGCCCCCGCCCGGCACGGCCGACCCGGCCCCGTCGTACGCCCCGCCGTCGAACGGCTTCCCGCCTCCGGCGCCCTGACCGCCCGCACCTGTTCCCGGACGGTCCCGCCCCGAAAGGTCGTGGACTCACATGCGTGAGCCGCTCGTCATCGCCGTCGCCCAACCCGCCTGCACGGCCCTGGACGTGGAGGCGAACGCGGCCGCCCACGCCGCCGCGGTCCGGGAGGCGCGGGCCCGCGTCGTCGTCTTCCCCGAGCTCTCCCTGACCGGCTACGAGTTCACCGCGCCCGCCCTCTCCCCGGACGACCCCCGCCTGGCGCCCCTCGTCGAAGCCTGCGCCGAAACGGGATCGCTGGCCCTGGCGGGAGCACCCGTACAGGGTGAAGGGGGCCACCGCCACATCGCGATCCTGGCCGTCGATGGCACCGGCGCCACCGTCGCCTACCGCAAGCAGTGGCTCGGCGGACGCGAGCCCGACCACTTCGCGCCCGGTCCCTCTCCCGCCGTCCTCGACGTCGACGGGTGGCGCCTCGGCCTGGCCGTCTGCAAGGACACGGGGATCCTCCGGCACGCCGCCGACACCGCCGCGCTCGGCATGGACGTCTACGTCGCCTCCGTCCTGGACTTCGAGGAGGAGGCGCACGTCCCGGCCGAACGCGCCCACCGCACGGCGACGGCCCACCGCGTCCACGTCGCCGTGGCGAGCTTCGCCGGCCCCACCGGCGAGGGCTACGACCGCACGGCGGGCCGCTCCGGTGTCTGGGGGCCGGACGGCGTCCCGCTCGCCCGCTGCGGCCCCGAGCCCGGCACCGTCGCCACGGCCCTTCTCACCTCGACCGGCGGCGGGCCCGGACGGCCGTGAGCCGGATCCCGCCCCGTCCCCGGAGCGCTTCTTCACTCAGGGGAGGTTGAGTATCACGACCCTGTGCGCGGTGAAGCGGATCTTCAAGGATGGCGGAGTCAAGAAAACGCTGTTTTGAGAGGAACCGTAATGATCCGTAGCGCCACGGCGGGCCTGCTGACGGCCGTCCTGCTCGCCCCTCAGCCCGCCGCGGCCGCCGCCGGGGCCTGGAAGGTGAAGCTCAGGATCCCCGGGCAGGTGCTGGTCAGCGACCTGGTCGCGGGGTCGGGCGGGAGCGCCTGGCTGGTCGGCGACCGGACGGACGGGCGGCAGGCCTCCTACTTCTTCGACGGCCGCCGGTGGCGTTCGGCGCCGCTGCCCGAGGGCGCGCACGTCGCCGGGCTGCCGGGCATGCCGCCGAGCCTGGCCGCGTCCTCCGCGGGGGCGTGGGCGCTGAGCCAGGCCGACTACCGGTACGAGGACGAGCCCGGCGACGCCCAGGCCGATCCGTGCGCCGCGGATCCCGCGGCGGGGCGGCGGGCCGCCGCGGACTCCGGCATCGAGATCAAGCGGCCGGCGAAGCTGCTGCGCTGGAAGAACGGCAGGTGGGTCGGCGCCAGGACGTTCAAGGACGTCGCCGTCCAGACGATCGCGGCGCGGGGAGAGGAGGTCTTCGCGTTCGGCCTGACCAGGGCCGGGAAGAGCGTGATGCTCCGGTTCTCCGGCGGGCGCTGGCGGACGGCCCGGCTGCCGCTCCACGTCTGGGAGGCCCGGGTGACGGGCCGGAACGTCTGGGTCCAGGGCTTCGGGCTGAAGGACGGAAGCCAGCAGGTCCGGCGTTTCGACGGCGTGAAGTGGCACGACACCCGCCTCGGCCGCGCCCTTCCCGCCGACCTGCAGCCCACCGGGAACAGGCCGGGCCGCTCCACCATGGTCACCTCGATGGCGGTCTCGAACGGCGGCCGGGCCTCGGTCAGCGGCTACATCACCCGCGACCGCCTCTGCCCCGGCGACGAGACGGAGTTCGCCAGGGCCGAGCCCTTCCTCCTCCGCTTCAAGAACGGGACGTGGCGCAAGGTTCCCCTCAAGGGCATGAAGGGCCTGCAGATCAACGAGCACGTCCCGGACGGCCGCGGCGGTTTCTACGCCGTCGCCGACACCGCCTTCGGCCACGACGGCGACGTCTCGGCGATCATGCGCGGCACCTCCGGAGGCGCCTGGACCCGCGAGAAGCTCCCCCAGGGCCGCCCCATCGGCACCCTCACCGCGATCCCCGGCGGCGGCCACTGGGCCGTCACCCTGACCGGCGGGTCCACCCTCGTCCTCCGCAGGTAGCGCACCGAAGGGCCGCCCCGGCAGCCGACGGGAACGGCCCTTCACCGCCTCAGAGGGCGAACGGCCGGTGGCCCAAGGCGTGTTCCACGACCTCCTCGGCGGAGAGGTCGGATCTGCCCGGCACCTCGTGATGGGGCCAGAAGATCAGGTCGGAGACCCTCGGGTGGCCGGTCTCGCGCTTCAGCGTGTCGAGGAGGGCGTACGCCTCCTCGTCGTCGGCGTAGTCGCCGCGCATGATGCGCTCGGTCAGTTCCACGAGTTCCGCTCTGGTCATGGCGGGGAGGTTAGTGGTTCGTGGCGGGGCGGGTGCGGGCCACTTCGGCGGCGACGGCGCGGAGGACGGCGGTGGTGTCGTCGTCGGCCAGGTTGTAGAGGGTGTTGCGGGCTATGACGACGTTGTGGCGGGTGGAGACGTAGATCTTCTGGTCGCCCAGGCCGCTGGCCTGGAAGCCTTCGCCGGAGTCGATCCACCAGTGCAGGCCGTAGCGGGCGTTGATGCCGGACGGGGTGGTGGCCTGGGTGACCCAGGAGGAGGGGACGACCTGGCGGCCCTTCACGGCGCCGCCGTCGAGCATCAGCTTGCCGAAGCGGGCGAAGTCGCGGACGGTGGCGTAGACGCAGCAGTAGCCGAGGCTGTTGCCGTTGGAGTCGTTGCCGAGGTAGGCGGTTCCGGCCATGCCCGCCGGGCCCCAGATGCGTTCCGCCATGTACCGGTGGAAGGGCATGCCGGTGGCTCTCTGCACGACGAGGGCGAGGACGGCGGAGTCCATGCTGCTGTAGTTGAACCTCGTGCCCTGCTCCCAGGCCTTCCTGCGGGTGGCCGCCCACTTCAGGGTCGACCGCCAGCCCATGCTGACGGACGGGTGGAAGGCCACGTCGTCGGTCGACTCGTCCCACTTCATGCCGGAGGCCATGCGCAGCAGGTTGTGCAGCCTCACCTTCCCGTAGTCGGTCGCGGCCAGCTCGGGCACGTAGTCGCCGACGGTGTCGTCCAGCGACCGGATCCTCCCTTCGCCGAGCGCGACGCCCACCGCGTCGGAGGTGAACGACTTGCCCGCCGACCACGACTGGAACAGCGAGTCCCGGTGGTAGCCGGGCGCGTACCACTCGCTCACGACCCGGTCCCCGTCCAGGACGACGAACCCCTGGGCGGTGCGCCGCAGGTAGTCGCGCAGCGTGTACGTCTTCCCGTCGAGGGTGTAGGTGACGTCGAGCACGCGGGGCGCGTCCACGAGCCGCACCGGGTCGGCCGACGGCTGGAGCGGGTCGAAGCCCGGCAGCTCCGAGTACGGCCAGACGCCGGCCTCCGCGACGGGCGAGGCGACCGGCCGCGCGGCCGCGGGGGCGGGCGCCGCGAGCCCCGCGGCGAGGACGAGGGCGAGGGTGAAGGAGAAGGATCTGCGACGCATACGGGCTCCCGGGGGTGAGGAACGGCGTCACTCCGGCCGCACGAAAAGGCATCCGGAATGTCCTCATTGGACATTAAATCCAAGTGGCGTGCGCCACAATGGCCCCTCGCAACATCCGCAGGGAACGCCCGCTCATCCATCGCACATCCCCCGGAATATCGAGTGTTTCCCGGAACCATGAGCCGACGATTCCCCCGCCCATCACCCGACCTTTCCGGAATAACTCCCGCCTCTGCAACCGCGCCCACACGACCTTGCCTCCCGAATCCAATGGCGTAACACCGCAATCAGCAGAAAGCGCAGCCACAAGCGTCAGACCCCACCCTCCGTTGTCGTCGAACCCCTCCTCCCCCGCGTCCAGTTCCTCCGGCTCCATCTCGACCACCGGCGACGGATGCCGCGGCAGTCCCGCGCAGGGATCCGCCACCCCGAGGACCGCTCCCCCCGCGTCCCGCCGGCAGTACACCGTGATGCCCCCGCCTACGGGCGTGACCGCGACGGCGTTCGCCACCAGCTCCGCCAGGATCAGATGCGCGTCGTACCGCGCGTCCTCCCCCAGCCCCCACCGCGCCAGCCGCGGTTCCACCAGCGTCCACGCCAACCCCGCGCTCGCCTTCGAAGCCGCCATCGGCAACCGCAGTTCGTCCGGGACCAAAGCTCCGGAATTCGCCGCACAACCGTTCCCCCGCCCGCCGGAGACCGGAGCGACGACCGCGTCCCGCCGCTTTCCGAATATGCGCTCGCCCATGTCGGCCCCTCACGATTCGCCGTCGATTCCCGTGACCACACTCACACCCACGGTCACCGTGTGCTACAAACCTCCCGAGCCCCTTCGCCCCACCCCCCGGACAGACCCGCCAAACCTTCCGAGGTTTCGTCCCGGAGCACGCCCATGCCCGCACAACGCGATCCGCACAGCTCACCCGCGATCCGCGCCTTCGCCAACGAACTCACGGCCCGCCGCGAGATGGCCGGGCACACCAAAGTCGAACTCGCCGAACTCCTCGGCTACACCCCGCAGTTCATCGGCCAGCTCGAAGCCTGCAAGAACGTGCCGTCCCGCAAGGTCGCCGAGGACCTGGACACCTTCTTCAAGTCCGACGGCGTCTTCCTCCGCCTGTGGGAGAACATCAACGACACCAAGAACGTCGCCGCCCTCCCGCCCGGCTTCGCCGACTACCTCACCCGCGAGTCCCAGGCCACCGAACTCCGCATCTACTCCGCCCTCCTCGTCGTGGGCCTCTTCCAGACCGAGGGGTATGCGGAGACCATCATCGGAGGCTTCGGCGGCGGCAACACCCCGGACCTCGTCGCGAAGCGGTTGGAGCGGAAATCGATCCTGGAGCGCGAGGATCCGCCCCGTGTCTGGCTCGTTCTGGACGAAGGAGTCATCCGGCGCACGATAGGCGGCCCGCAGGTGATGGCAGAGCAACTCCGCTATCTCCACGCACTTTCCCGGCTCCCCAAATGCATGGTGCAGATAGTCCCTTATAGCGCCGGCTACCACGAGGGACTCGGAGGCGACCTCACCGTCCTCGGTTTCGCGGACGGATCACATACCGGATACACCGAGTCCGCCGGAATAGGGGTACTGGTCGAACAACCGTCCGGAATCTCTGATCTGGCGGTAAGATATGACCTGCTCCGAGGCCACGCGCTACCGGTACACGAGTCACGAACGGTCCTCAAGGAAGCGATGGAGAATTATGAGCGGCTGGGAACAGATCCGATGGCGCAAGAGCAGCCATAGCGACCACCAGGGCGGGAATTGCGTCGAGCTCGGCCGCCTGGACGCCGCCGTCGCCGTCCGCGACTCCAAGAACCCGAATACACCTCACCTCACTTTCGACCGCGCGGCCTTCCGCGCCCTCACCCGGAAGATCCGCTCTGAGGCCGGCCTGCGGCCGTGACCCTCTTCCGCGAAGCCGGACCCGACGACTTCGAAGACGTCCTGCGCCTCTACCGGCAACTGCAACCGGAGGACCCGGTCCTCCACGACGGTTCCGACGCGGCGGCTTTCGCGCGGATCCTGAGCTCACCCGGCCTGCACCTGTTCGTGCTCGAAGCCGACGGCGCCGTCGTCGCCACGGCCTACCTGAACGTGATCCCGAACCTGACCCGCTCCGCGTCCCCGTACGCCGTCGTCGAGAACGTCGTCGTCGAGAAGGCCCTGCGCGGCACCGGCCTGGGCAAGCAGATCATGGCCCGCGTCCTCCGAGCGGCATGGGACGCGGGCTGCTACAAGGCGATGCTGCTGACAGGCTCGCGCAACCCGGCCACGCACGCCTTCTACGAGGCGTGCGGCTTCTCCTCCGACGCCAAGACCGCCTACCTCGCCCGCCCCTCCTGACGGGACGGCCGCGGGACGCCGGTCACTTGGGCGGGCTCTGCTCGATGCGCAGGGACCATTGCACGTCGCCCTGGACGACGACTTCCGGGGTGTAGACGCCGTCGGCGGCGACACGAGACTCATACCCGTTGGGGACGGCCCGGTCGTGGTCGCAGTCGAAGACCAGCCCCAGGTGGTAGCGGCCCATGTAGTTGGGGTCGTCCTCGGGGATCCCCATGGTGAGCGTGAACGTCCCCCGCCCCAGGCAGGCGGCCACCACGCTGACCTTCCTCCCGGCCTTCACCCGGACGGGCGCGAGCGTCTTGCTCCCGCGCTGCACCGGTTCCAGCAGCAGGGTCCGCAGTCCCTCGAACACGTCGGCGTCAGGTGTTCGGATCGGCGGGTCCGGATACTCCTCGAAAGCCTCCGGTACGGCCGCGTCGGCCTCAGGTACGGCCGCGTCGTCAACGGCGTCGCCCGCCGAGCACGCGGCAAGGCACGACATCGCCGTGGCCACGGCGAAGACCGCTCCCACCAGACGTTCACGCACCGGCCTGTGAGCGCTGCCAGGCCCGACCTTCACCACGTCACCCAATAAGGCCTTCCCTTATAGCCGTAAAAGTCGACCCATATGCAGAGGCGACCTTCGCACGAGGACCGCTCCTCCGACAAGACCCCCCGGCTCCCGAACGGAAACGGGGCGGGGTGCGGAGAACGTTCTCCGCACCCCGCCCCGTCTCTCACGAATCGGTCTTTCCTTTCTCAGCGGGGCGGTGTTCGAGGAGGTCCGCGAGGATCTCGTCGGTGGCGCCGAGAAGACCCGCGGCCGCCGCCTCGTCGTCGGGGACCGTGCCGTAGACGAACCGGACGGCGGTGTCCTCGATGCCGCAGTAGCGGGAGACCCCCGTCTGCAGCTGGCGGGTGAGCGCGGTGTCCAGCCCGTGTTCGGCGTACGCCTCGCGGGACTCCCCGGCCAGCGCGAGCCACAGCATCCGCTTGCCGCCGAGGCGCGCCGTGCTGCGGCCGTACGCGAAACCGTAGTTCCAGACCCGGTCGACCCAGCCCTTGAGGAGGGCCGGCGGCCCGTACCACCAGACCGGGAAGACGACGACGATGAGGTCCGCCGCGTCGATCCGCCGCATGTGGGCGCGGACCTCCTCGGAGTAGGCCTTGTCGCGGTCGGACCAGTCGGGCTCGTCCTCGGACGTCATGCGCGGGTCGAAACCCTCGGCGTGCAGGTCGAGCAGGTCGACGGTGTGCCCGTCCTTCTCCAGGCGCAGGCGTGCCCGGTCGGCGACGCGGGCGGTGAGGGAGTCGCCGCGGTGGTGGGCGACGACCAGGAGTGCGGTGGTCATGATGGTCGGCCTTCCGTTCCGGTGCGGGAGGGATCAGACGGCGAGGCGGACGAGCGTCTTGCCCGTGTTGGCGCCGCGCAGGTTGCCGAGCAGCGCGGCAGGGGCCTGCTCGAGACCCTCGAAGACGGTCTCCTCCGTGTGGAGGCTGCCGTCTGCGAGCCATGCCGCGGCCTTGGCGATGTACTCGGGGAAGAGGTGGAAGTACGCGCCGACCTGAACGCCCCGCAGGGTGAGCTGCTTGTAGACGATCTGCGCGAGGTTGGCGGGGCCGGGGACCGGTTCGGTGGCGTTGTAGCCGCTGATGGCGCCGACCAGCGCGGCGCGGCCTCCGGGGCGCAGGGCGTCGATCGCGGCCGCCAGGTGGTCGCCTCCGACGCCGTCCAGGTAGACGTCGATGCCGTCGGGGGCGGCTTCCGCGAGCTGCGCGGCGATCGGTCCGGCGCGGTGGTCGAGGGCGGCGTCGAAGCCGAAGTCGGTCAGCAGCTTCTCGGTCTTCTCCGGGCCGCCGGCCGAGCCGATCACCTTGGCGGCGCCCAGCCTGCGGGCGAGCTGCCCTGCGACGCTGCCGACCGCGCCCGCCGCCGCGGAGACGAAGACCACGTCGCCCTCCTTCACCGGGGCGGCGTCGGTGAGCGCGGCGTAGGCGGTCAGGCCCGTGGTGCCCAGCGCGCCCAGGTAGGCCTGGGCGGGGGCGAGCCCGGTGTCGACGACGGTCGCCGCCGCCGCGTCCAGCACCGCGTACTCCCGCCACCCCAGGAAGTGCGAGACCGTCGTGCCGACCGGGACGTCCGCCGACCGGGAGGCGATCACCTCGCCGACCGCCGCCCCCTCCAGCACGGCGCCGAGCTCGAACGGCGGGAGGACGGGCGAGGGGACGTCGTCCATGCGGCCCCTCATGTAGGGGTCCACCGACATCCACGTGTTGCGGACCAGGATCTGGCCGTCCCCCGGCTGCGGCACCGGCACCTCGGCCGACGCGAAGTCGTCCGGCGCCGGTTCGCCGACCGGGCGGGCGGCGAGGCGGATCTCAAGACCGGTGAGGGTGGTGTGCGAAGTCATCGGAGTTCCCTTCGGAGTCGTTGGGCTTCACTCTGCTGACCGGCACTTCAGGTCTTCTGTAGGTCCGCTGTAGATAGGCTGCGATCATGCGTTTCGGGGTGCTCGGTCCGCTCACGGTGTGGACCGGCGAGGAGACCCCCGTCCACGTTCCGGAGCTCAAGGTCCGCGCGCTGCTGGCCGATCTCCTCGTCCACGCGGGACGCGCGGTCTCGGCCGACCGGCTGATCGACGACCTGTGGGGCGGTTCCGGGCGCCTGCCGCGCCATCCCGCCAACGCCCTGCAGACGCGGGTGTCGCAGCTGCGCCGGGCTCTGGAGGCCGCGGAGCCGGGCGGACGCGCCCTGGTGGTGTCGCAGGCCCCGGGTTATCTGCTGCGCGTCGAGCCGGAGGCGGTGGACGCCGGCCGTTTCCACGCGCTGGTCGTCCGGGCCCGCGCCACCGAGGACCTCCGCGCCAAGGCGTCCCTGCTGTCCGACGCCCTGGCGTTGTGGCGGGGCGAGGCGTACGCCGACTTCGCCGACGAGGAGTTCGCCCGTCCGGAGGCCGCCCGCCTGGAGGACGAGCGGCTCACCGTGCTGGAGGAGCACGCGGAGGTCCGGCTGGCGCTCGGCGAACACGGCACGCTCGCGGACGAGCTGGGCGGCCCGGTCGCGCAGCACCCGCTGCGGGAGCGGCTGCGGGCCGTCCACCTGCGCGCCCTCTACCGGGCCGGACGGCAGAGCGAGGCGCTGGCCGGTTACGCGGACCTGCGGGAACGCCTGGCCGAGGAGTTGGGCCAGGATCCGAACCGGGAGCTGGCCGCACTGTACGAGGCGATCCTCAGACGGGATCCCGGTCTGGACGCCAAGACCGCGCCGCGGCGTCCGGCCCGCACGAACCTCCCTGCGCCCCTGACCGGTCTCGTCGGCCGCGCGGAAGCCGTGGCGGAGATACGCGAGCTGCTGGACGCCGGTCGGCTCGTCACGCTGACCGGCCCCGGCGGCGTCGGCAAGACCCGGCTCGCCCTGGAGGCCGCACGTTCAGCGGCCGAAGACGCGGACGGGCGGTTCGCGGACGGAGTCTGGCTGGTGGAACTCGCCGGGCTCGACCGCGGTTCCGGCGTGACCCCTGCCGACGCGATCGCGCTGGCCCTCGGCCTCCGCGACGACTCCCTCGCGGTGGACGCCGGACGGCGCGCCCCCATGGAGCTGCTCGTCGACGCGCTCGCCGCCAGGAGGACCCTGCTGCTCCTGGACAACTGCGAGCACGTGGTCGACCTGGTGGCCGCGCAGGCCGGTGCCCTGCTGCGTGCCGCACCCGGCCTGCGCGTGCTCGCCACCAGCCAGGAGCCCCTGGGGCTGTCCGGTGAACGGCTGTGGAGCGTGCCGCCGCTCGAAGAGGCGGACGCCGTCCGGCTCTTCGCGGACCGGGCGGCCGCCGCGTCGCCCGGCTTCGCCCTGACCGCCGCCAACAGGGCGGACGTCTCCGCCGTCTGCCGCCGGCTGGACGGGATCCCGCTCGCCCTGGAACTGGCCGCCACCCGCGTACGGGCCCTGGGCGTGGCGGAGCTGGCCGCACGGCTCGACGACCGGTTCCGGCTGCTGGTCTCCGGCAGCCGGGACGCGCCCGCCCGGCAGCAGACGCTGCGCGCGATGATCGACTGGTCCTGGGAGCCGCTGACCGGCCCCGAACGCGTCGTACTGCGCCGGCTGGCCGTCCACGCGGACGGCTGCACGCTGGAGGCCGCCGAGGAGGTGTGCGCCGAGGACGGCCTCGACGTGCTCGACCTCCTGGCGCGGCTGGTCGACCGGTCGCTCGTCGTACGGGTGGAGGGAGCCGACGGCGGCCTCCGCTACCGGCTGCTCGAATCGGTCAAGGCCTACTGCCTGGAACGGCTGGAGGAGGCCGGGGAGTCCGCGGCGATCCGCGAGCGCTACGTCCGGTACCACGTCGGGCTGGCCGCCCGTGCCGCGCCGCGGCTCTACGGGCACGACCAGCGGCGGTGGCTGCGGCTGCTCGACGCCGAGGCCGCCAACCAGCGTGCGGCGCTGGAGGAGGCGGCGCGGTCGGGCCTGGTGGCGGAGATGTTGCGGCTGACGAACGCCCTGGCCTGGCACCGGTACCTGCGCGGCCGGATCACCGAGGCGTGCCGGTGCCTGGGCTTGGCGCTGGCCGTCGCGGGCGGACCGCCGGCGGAACGCGCGGAGGCGTCGGTCTGGCTGGCCGGCCTCACGATGCTGAACGGAGCCGAGGCCGGGGACGCGGGGCCGGCCGTGTACGAGGCGATCGCCGATCCGGGGGGACGGGCCTGGGCCCGGTGGTTCCTCGCCTTCACCCACCGCGGCTTCGGCCACCTCGACGTGACGGCCGACCTGGTGGAGCGTGCGCTGGAGGAGTCCCGCGCCCTCGGGGAGCGCTGGGGGGCCGCCGCGTCGCTGAGCGTGCGGGCGACCGTCCGCCGGGCCCGCGGCGAGCTCGCGGCGGCGCGGCGGGACGCCGAGGAGAGCGAGTCGCTCTTCCGCGCGATCGGCGACCGGTGGGGCCGGATGAAGGCGACGAACACCCTCGGCGAGCTGGCCGAGATCGCCGGGGACTACGACCGCGCCGCGCGGCTGCACCGGGAGGGCCTGCGGATGGCCGAGGAGCTCGGGCTCTGGTCGGAGGCGTCGTTCCGGCTGTCCGGGCTCGGCCGGATCTCCCTGCTCACCCGTGACTTCGCCGCGGCGGACGACCTGCACCGGCGGGCTCGGAAGCTCGCCGCCGAGCAGGCCGACAAGGTCGCCGAGCACTTCGCCGCGGTCGGCCTGGCCCTGTCCGCCCGGCGGCAGGGCGATCCCGGCGCTGCCGAGGCGCTGCTGCTGCCGTGGGTCGACTGGGTCCGCGGGGTCGACGGGGAGCCGGGTCTGGCGCTCGTCCTGGCCGAACTCGGTTTCGCCGCCGAGGCGCGCGGTGACGCCGAGACCGCGCTCGCCCGCCACCTGGACGGGCTCGCCGCCGCCCGCCGGATCGGCGATCCGCGCGCCGTCGCGCTCGCCTACGAGGGCCTGGCCGGGGCTCGTTCACTCGCGGGCGAGCCGGAGCGGGCGGCCCGGCTGCTGGACGCGGCGGCGGACCTGCGCGCCTCGGTCGGCGCCCCGCTGCCCGAGGCCGAGCGGGACGACGTGAACCGCATCGCCGACCGGATCCGAGACGCGCTGGGCGAGGCCACCGCCTTGGGCTGAGCGCGCCGAGTGCGATCGTGGCCCTGGAAGTCGCCTTTCTTCAAGACGTGCGGGTGCCGTGTCTCTTACCTTGGCCTGTTCAAGCGAGGGAAGGGAACGGGCATGGAGCTGAGGAACGTGATGGGGCGGGCCGCGGAGGCGGCTGTCGGGGTCGTGCGGGGGGTCGGGGCGGAGCAGCTCGGGCTGGCCACGCCGTGTCCGGAACTCGACGTCCGGGGGCTGGTGAATCACCTGATCTTCTGGACGGGGGTCCAGGGGTACGCGGCGGGGGCGCGGCAGGCGCCGGGTGAGGTGGCGGAGGGGCATGACTTCACCGCGGAGGCAGGGTGGGTCGAGGCCTATGCGGTGCGGGCGAAGGCCACGGCCGATGTGTGGAGCGCGCCGGAGGCGTGGGAGGGGGAGGCTTCGCTGACCGGGGGCGGGACGTTGCCGGCTTCTTTCGTCGGCGGGATCGTGCTGGGCGAGTGGTTGCTGCACGGGTGGGATCTGGCCGCGGCGACGGGGCAGGAGCTGGTCGTGGACGACGAGGTGGCCGCGGCGCTGTACGACAGTGTCGCGGTCAAGGCGGAGATGGCCCGGCAGCATCAGGTGTTCGGACCCGAGGTGCCCGTTCCGGCGGACGCGTCGGTGTTCGACCGGGCGTTGGGGCTGGCGGGGCGCGACCCGTCCTGGAAGCCCTGAGCCCGGGGCTGTTCCACGGGCGTTCCCGACGTGCGGGGCTTCCAGGGGAGGGCCGCGCAGGAGGCCAGGAGGAGCACCGAGCCTGCGGCCAGGGCCAGGCGGGGGGTCGTCAGGGTCGCGAGGAGGCCCCAGAGGAGGGTGCAGACGGCGCGGGCGGCGTTGGCGGTGATCGACCAGGCCGTGAGGACGCGGGAGAGGTGTTCGCGGGGCGTGCGCTCCAGTCGGCAGGTGGCGAAGACGGGTGTGAAGGCGCTGGTGAAGAAGACCGTGCCGGTGTGGATCGCGGTGATCGCGACCAGGCCCGTCCAGCCTGTGCCGACGAAGGGCAGCCACGGCAGCCACAGGACCCTGGCGACCCCTGTGACGAGCAGGATTTCGCGGGGGTCGCGGTGGGACAGGCGGCGGCTGAGGCGCGCCCCCAGGATGCCCGCGACGCAGGGGACGCCCACGGACAGCCCGTACTGGAACGCCGTGAAGTGCAGGTCGCGCAGCATCAGCACGGCCAGGACCGGCGTTATCGCGACGTTGAGCGCGCCGAACGCCACGGTGTTGGCGAACAGGGGCCGCAGCACGTCGTCGCCTCGGATGCTCCGCCAGCCCGAGCCGATCTCCCGCCACCGGCGGCGTCCCGGAGAGGGCGCCGGCGGTGGCGGTTCGGGCGTGGTGATCGCGCGGATGCCCAGGGCGGAGAGCAGGTAGCCGGCGGCGTCGACGAGCATGGTCACGGCCGGGCCGAGCAGGGCGATGAGCAGTCCTCCGGCCGGCGGGCCCGCCGCGGACGACGTCCACATGACGCTCTCGAACCGGGCGTTCGCCTCCGTCAACCGGCCCGGGGGGACGAGCGCCTTCAGGTGGGCTCCCGAAGCCCCGGCGAACGCGATCTGCCCTACCGCGACGAGCACGCAGACCGCCAGCAGGTGCGCGTACGTCAACGCGTGGCAGGCGTAGGCGAGCGGAATCGTCAGCAGGGCCGCGCACCGCAGCACGTCCGCCCCGATCATCACGGGCCGTTTCCGCCGGAACTCGATCCACGGCCCGAGCGGGAGCGCGAGAAACGCCCCCAGCATCCCGCCGAGCGCGGAGAGCAGCGACACCTGCAGAGCGCTGCTGGAGAGCACGAGCACCGCGATGAGGGAGAAGGCGTGCGTGGCGACCGCGCTCCCCGCCGTGCTGGCCGTGTAAGCCAGCCAGAGCCGGTTGAAATCCGCCCCGAGACGGTCCGCCACCACACCTCCAGAGAACAACCGGCCGTTGTCAGGCCAGCCAGAAAACAGGGGAAGGGCACTGGAGCGCAAACAACCGAAACCGAGCCGCACAACCAGAAGTTGTAAGTTGCCGCCATGAACACCGAAGCCGTGCGCGCCTTCGTGAGCGTCGTGGAGGAGGGCGGCTTCCAGGACGCCGCGCTGACCCTGGGCGTCTCCCAGCAGGCCGTGTCCAAGCGGATCGCGTCCCTGGAGAAGTCCCTGGACGTCGTCCTGTTCCACAGAGGCCCTCGCCGCGCCGAGCTGACCGTCGACGGCCGGGTCCTCCTCCCCCACGCCAAGACGCTGCTGGCCGCCGCGGACCGGGCCGTCCAGTCCGTCCGGCCGGGCTTCCGCCCCCTCCGCGTCGACGTCCGGGGCAGACGGCTCGCCGCAGCCCACCTGCTCTACGACTTCCACGAGTCCCATCCGGACGTCCAGCTCGACGTGGTGACCCTCTCCGACGGCGGCGCAGCGGTCTCCGCGCTGGAGAACGGCTCGATCGACGCCGCTCTCACCTACCTCCACCAGCCCGAGGCACTTCCTCCGGGCATCCGCCACGTCCACGTCTACGACGAACCTCTGGAAATCCTCGTCGGCCCCCGGCATCCGCTGGCGCACGCCAAGAGCACCCGTATCGCCGACCTGGCGACGCACCGGCTCTGGGTCCCGGGTATCGTCCCCGGCACGGAATGGGCCGCCTACTACGCGTCCCTGGCCACGGCCTTCGACATCGAGATCGATTCCACCGGCCCGGATTTCGGCGTCGAACACCTCCTGGACGTCATCGCGGACTCCCGTACCGTGGTGACTTTCCTCGGTGCCAGAACGCGTATCGTCTGGCCCGCCCGGCATGAGCTGCGCCGCCTCCGGCTAGCCGAACCGACCCCGGTCTACCCCTGGTCGTTCCTGTGGCATGACAAGGCCGACGGCCCGGCCCTCAGCAGGGTGCGCGACCATCTCACGCGCATGGCCCATCCCCCGCTCTCCTCCGTCTGGTCCCCCGTGCGCCGCGACGGTGTCGCGTGAACGCGCGGCCGCGAACGCCGCCAGCGCCGTCGTGAGCGGTACGGCCGCGATGAGCCCGAGCGTCCCCACGACGCTGCGGACGATCTCCTGGGCGACCACCGGGTTGGTGAGCGCCTGCTGCGCCCCCTGGCCCCCGATCTGGAACAGCAGCAGCAACGGCAGCGACGCGCCCGCGTACGCCAGGACGATCGTGTTGACGACCGACGCGATGTGCGAGCGGCCCACGCGGGCGGCGGCCCGGTACAGCGCCGCGAAGCCGTAGTGGGGGTTGGCTCGGGCCAGTTCCCGGACGGTGGCGGCCTGGGTGACGGTGACGTCGTCGAGGACGCCCAGGGAGCCGATGATGATGCTCGCCAGCAGCAGCCCCTGGGTGTTGATCCGGTAGCTGGCGTCCAGGTAGAGGGAGCTCTCGTCGGTAATGCCGTGCAGGTGGGCGAGGTCCAGGGCGAGGACGGCCAGCAGGCCGGTGAGGGCGAGGCTCGCCAGGGTGCCCAGGACGGCCAGCGAGGTCGTCGTGGTGAAGCCGTGCGTCAGGTACAGCACGACCAGGATGATCGCGGCGGCGCAGACGATCGCCGCGAGCAGGGGCGGGTGGCCTTCCAGGATCGCCGGGAGCAGGAACATCGTGAGCAGCGCGAACGTGATGGCCAGCCCGAGCAGCGCCGTCAGGCCGCGCAGGCGCCCGAACGCGACGACGGCCAGGGCGAACGCGGCGAACACGATCCACAGCGGGTCGGTGCGGTCGTGGTCCGACAGCTGGTAGCGGTCGCCGTTGGGGCTGCCGCCGGGGAGCTCCAGCAGCAGCACGTCGTCCCCGGCGCCGAAGACCGGGCTGCCGGGGCCGCTGGGCAGCTCCACCTGGGCGACCCGCCCGGCCGACAGCTGCACGGTGGCCGTCCCGCACCGCCGGGGGTCGGCGGCGACGGACCGGTCGCCCAGATCCAGCGGCGCCTCCCCGGCGGGGGCGGCCTTCGGGCAGGGCTTGAGCTCGACGGCGATGACCTTCCCGGGGATCCGCCCGACCCGTACGCCGTCCTCGGCGTCCGCGCCGGTGCCCGAGGGCCACAGCCAGAGCAGCCCCGCCAGCGTCGCGAGGGCCAGCGGGACGAGGACGGCGAGCGTCCCCAGCACCACGCTCCGGGGAGCCGGCCCGTCCTGCCCGTGGTGGTGTCCGGCACCCACGACCGTCTCCTTTCGCCGCGTACCCGGGAACGCCCGATGGTACGGGGAAAGAAGCGGCTACTCCGCGCCGACCGCCGGAAAGGCCGGGATCGAGACGCCGATGCCGCCGAGGGTGTCCGCGCCGTAGCGCGCCTGCTCGGCCGCCAGGTCCAGCGGCCGGGGGCGCAGGTCGGAGGCGGCGCGCTCGCGGTCGGCCTCGGTGATGCGGGCGGCGGGCACGATCCAGCAGACCTCGAACTCCAGGCCGTCGGGGTCCTGGGCGTACAGGGACTTAGTGAGGACGTGGTCGGACGCGCCGACGAGGGCGCCCGCCTCGGCGAGCACGGCGCGCATGCGCTCCAGCTCGGCGAGGGTGTCGACCTCCCAGGCCAGGTGGTAGAGGCCGACGCTGGTGCGGCCCGCCGGGGACGGCGCGGCGGCGGAGCCGATCTGGAACAGGCCGAGGTCGTGGTCGTTGGTGGAGCCGGACGCCCGGAAGAAGGCGGCCTGCCCGGGGAGGAAGATCAGTGTCCGGAACCCCAGGACGTCCTCGTAGAACTCGCGGCTCCGCTGCACGTCGCGGACGTAGAGGACGGCGTGGTTGAGGCGGGTGATCGTCATGTTCGGCTCCTGGCTGACGCTGGGGTGGTCCTCCCACGATAAGCAAAGTTACTTGAACTCTCAACTATTCGTAGAATGGGCGGCATGGCCTCCCCACGCTGGCTCACCCCTCAGGAGCAGGCCGCCTGGCGGGCGTACCTGATCTCCAACCAGTTGCTCGACGAAGCCCTCGACCGGCAGCTCCAGCACGACGCGGGCATGCCCCACGCCTACTACTGGATCCTCGTCGCCCTCTCCGAGGCGCCCGAGCACACGATGCGCATGAGCGACCTCGCCCGCCGCCTGCGCTACTCCCAGAGCCGCCTCACCCACGCCGTCACCAGCATGGAGCGGCGCGGCTGGGTGCGCCGCCGGCGCTGCCCGTCCGACGCCCGCAGCCTCCTGGCGACCCTCACGCCCGAGGGCATGCGCACCCTCGTCGACACCGCCCCCGGCCACGTCGAGGAGGTGCGCTCCCGCGTCTTCGACCGCCTCTCCCCCGAGCAGGTCACCCAGCTCAAGGAGATCTGCGAACTGATCCTCGACGGCCTCGACCCCCTGTGACGGCTCAGCCGAACAGGGCGCCGAGGACGAAGCCGAGCGCCAGCAGGACGACCGCGAGCACCGCCACGCGGACGGCGACCCGGATGAAGACGTCGTGGAGCGCCTTCAGCGCGGCCTGGGGGGCGCCGCGCGGGCGGGGGCCCTGGGCGGCGCGCCAGAACTCGTCCAGGACGTGGTCGGTCTCCCGGCGCAGCCAGGCGCGGACGAAACGGGGGCGCACCCGGTGCCCGGCGAGCCGGTCGACGGCGCGGAAGACGGCACGGCTCACCGCCTCCCTCGTCCGCAGGGTCTCGTAGGTCCTGGGGACGGTCGGGAGCAGGTCCAGGTCGCTGCGGCTGCGCTTCAGGACGGTCAGGTGCTCCCGCATCCACGCGAGGCCGTCGGAGCCGAGTTCCGCGTTGAGGATGAGGCCGTGCAGCTCGGTCTCCGCCGCCCGCACCTCCTCGGCGGAGGACAGGAAGAGCGGCAGCAGGTGGTGGGCGGCGTCGAGCCTGCCCCAGACGAAGTCGGAATCGCGCCAGCCCGCCTCGGCGAACGCGCCGAAGTGCTGGAAGCGGACCCCGTACAGCTTCCGCTCCCCCAGGTCGCCGAAACGGTCGTCGTTGAACAGGCGGCTCATGGTGTCGGGACCCAGGCGCAGGAAGTCGAAATGCGGGGTGAGGGTCTCGGTGATGCCCGAAGGCGGGACGAAGGACTGGGTGAGGACCTCGATGGCGAGGCAGTCGGCCACCACGTCCCAGGTGTCGTTCCAGCGCCCCTCCGCCTCGGCGACGGCCCGCGCGTAATGGTCCCCGCCGGCGCGGACGAACGCCGCGACGGTCGAGGGGACCGCCAGTTTCCGGAAGACCTCGTCGAGCAGCTGCGCGGCCGCCCGGTCGGAGAAGCGGCCGGAACGCGGGAAGGACCGCTGGAGCTGCCGGGCGACGGCGTCCTTGACGGCCAGCACCCTGCGCAGTTCCCCGTTGACGGCTTTCGCGCCCTCGATCAGCCCGGCCTGGGCGGCGGGCCGGAGCCCCTCGTCGTTCGCGAGGTCCTGCAGATGGCCGCTGAGCGTCTGGAGCGCCCTTTCCGCCGGAAGAAGACCCCACTGCCACGACCCTTCCCAGGCGGTGAAGCAGTCCGGGTCGTCCGGGGGGATCCAGCGCAGACCCGGCCGCCGCGCCAGGAACTCGTGCACCTCCGCCGTCTCCACCCGCGGCGGGAAGACCAGCGACGTGACGGTGTCGGCGGCCGCGAGCATCTCCCGGACTTCCAGGATGACGCCGCGGGCCCGGTTGAAGCGGTACTCGGAGAACAGGCCCTGGGCCAGGGAGAGGAAGTCGGGCGGGAACGCCGAGCCCGTTCCCATGCGGGTCTCGTAGAGACGCGCGAACAGCTCCTCCCGGGTGGAGAGGACGCTGGTGCGCAGCCGCGCGGCCAGGTCCTCCGTGCCGATCCGGAAATCGGCCTCCTGCGGGAATCCGACGGCGCTGAAACCGGCGGTGCCGGCGGTGATCTCCTCGCACGCCGCGCCCTTGACCCTCTCCTCCGGCAGCCGGCCCCCGGACGGGACGACGTAGACGACGACGCGCTTCACCTTCCGGTCCAGCGGGCGTTTGGTGATCGTCTCCAGGACCGGGCCGAAAGGCGCGTTGTTCAGGACGCCTCCGTCCATGACGCAGCTGGCCGGATCGTCGAACACCGGTTTCGGCAGTTCCCGGTACTCCAGCAGCGGCAGCTCGCTGACCGGCGGGAAGGCGACCGGGAAACCGGCGGTCGCCCGCGCCGCCCGGACGAGGAAGGGCGTGTTGGCGAACACGAAGTCGTTGCGGGGCCGGCTTTTCTGGATCCGCCACGTGCCGTCTTCGGGGAGGTAGGCGATGGCCTCCTCTTCGCTGTAGCGCTCGAAGCGGTAGAGGCGCCGGTGGTCGCGGACGTCGAAGTAGTTGCCGAAGCTGTCGGTGTACGAGCGGAACCGGCCGTCGAGGGCGGTGGCCGTCAGGAACAGCGTCACCGGTTCGGGTTCGACGGCGTCGGCGCTCCCCTGCGGGATGGTCTCCAGCGCCTCCTTGAGCTCGGCGTCGAAGAACTCACCGCTGAACAGGCTGTGCTCGGAGGGCTCGGCCAGCAGCCTGTCCAGCGCGGCCGAGCGCTGCCACAGCTCCCTGAGGCCGGTCAGCGCCGTGTCCCGGCCGATCGCGGTGGCGAGCATCAGCCCGTTCAGGCCGCCCGCCGACGTGCCCGCGATGACGTCGATGCGCACCCTCCGGGGTTTCGCGCCCTCCCTGGTGACGCTCCGCCAGAACCGGAAGACGGGCAGGTCGCTCTTCTTGACGTCCTTCTCCGGCTCGCCCCGGGAGGCGCGGCGCAGCAGGTCCAGCTCGTGGGCGACCCCGCCCATCCATACCGCGAGGCTGACTCCCCCGTTCATCACCAGGGCGAGCCGCACCTCCTCCACGTCGTCCGCGCCCTCTTCCACAGCGCCGACATCCCCCGGCGGCCCGCCCGTTACGCTCCGGAGCGGTTAAATCACCAGCCGACCTCCTCGCAGCCCGTGTGGTCGGACGGCTCGACCTGCAGGGTGGCGTGCTCGATGGCGTAGCCGTCCCGCAGCAGGTCGCGGGCGCGGTCCAGCACGGAGTGCCCGTCGGCGCCCTCGGCCGTCACCAGGTGCGCGGTCGCCACGTGCATCCCGGACGTCAGCGTCCACAGGTGCAGGTCGTGCACCTCCCGCACGCCCTCGACGGCCGACAGGTCCTTCGTCAGCGCCGCGACGTCAACGTCCTCGGGCGCGTGCTGGCCCAGCACCGCCAGCACCTGGCGGCCCAGCGACACCGCCCTGACCACCACGAACACCGCGATGGCCAGCGCGATGACGGTGTCGAAGAGCGCCTGCCCGGTCGTGGCGACCAGCACGCCCGCGGCGATCACGCCGACGGACCCCGCCGCGTCGGCGAGCACCTCCAGGTAGGCGCCCCGCACGTTCATGCTCTCGGACGCGCCGGCCCGCAGCAGCAGCAGCGCGACGACGTTGACCAGCAGGCCCAGCGCGCCGACCACCAGCATCGGCCCGGCCTCGACCTCGACCCGCTCCCCGATCCGGCCGAGCGCCTCCACCACGATGTACCCGGCGGTCACCAGCATCACCAGCACCGCGAACCCGGACGCGAACACCTCCGCCCGGTAGGACCCGTACGTCCGCCGTCCGGTGAGGTCCGGCCGCGTCGCGATCTTCGTGGCGACCAGCGCGACGCCCAGCGCCAGCACGTCCCCCGCCATGTGCCCCGCGTCCGACAGCAGCGCCAGCGACCCCGACACCAGCCCGTAGGCCAGTTCCACGACGAAGAAGGCGGCCGTCAGCGCGAACGACACCTGCAGCCGCCACCGGTGCCGCCCGCCCGCGTGCCCCTGCACATGCCCGTGGCCGTGCCCATGCCCATGCCCGTGGCCCATCTCAGTTCCCCCGCTCCGGGTGCATGACCTCGCTGTGCTCGATGTGCGCCACCGCCAGGTCCAGCAGCATCCGCACATGCGCGTCGTCCAGCCGGTAGTACGCCATCCGCCCGGACCGCCGCGCCGTCACCACCCGGTGCGCCCGCAGCAGCCGCAGCGCGTGCGAGACCGCCGACTCGCTCATCCCGCTGACCGCCGCGAGGTCGCACACGCACAGCTCCCCCTCCCGCAGGCCCAGCAGCAGCCGCAGCCTCCCGGGATCCGACAGCAGGCCGAACACCTCGGCCGTGTCCGCCAGATCCCGCTCCGAGGGCATCCCCTCCCGCACCGAGGCCACCCGGTCCCCGTCCACCACCCGGACCGCGCACCCGTCCAACGAGATCACCCGCTCATCTGAAGAACTGTTCATATGTAAATCCCAGCGCCTCCCCCTCCCTCCTGTCAAGCCCCGGCGCCCTTTCGGACGGGTGCTACCGGTTCCCCGCGACGTCCAGGATGATCTTTCCCTGGATGTGCCCCCGCTCGGCCCGCTCGTGCGCCCTCGCCGCCTCCGCCAGGGGGAAGACGCCGTCGATCCCGACGCGCAGCGTGCCCTGCTCCAGGAGGGCGGCCAGCTCGCCCATCTGGCGCCCGTCGGAGTGCACCTGGCCGGGCCGGAAGGAGATGCCCAGCTCGGCGGCGCGCTCGGCGTGGTAGTCGCCGAGGAAGACGGGGCTGATGGTCCCGCCCGGCTTGAGGACGGGCAGGAAGCGGTGCCCGTGGGGGCCTCCGACGTTGTCGACGAGGTGGTCGACGTCCCGCACCTTCTCGGTGACGTCGGTCCTGGTGTAGTCGTGGAACTCGTCGGCGCCCAGGTCGCGCAGGAACTCCTCGTGGCGGCCCGAGGCGACGGCGATCACGTGCGCGCCCTTCGTCTTGGCGAGCTGGACGGCGAAGTGCCCGACGCCTCCGGCCGCGCCGTTGACGAGCACCGTGCGCCCTTCGCCGAGCCCGATGTGGTCGAAGAGGAACTGATAGGCCGTGAGCCCCGCCATCGGCACGCCCGCCGCCTCCAGGTGGCTCAGGTTCTCCGGCTTGCGCGCCAGGTGGTAGGGCGGGGCGGTCGTGTACTCGGCGTAGGCGCGGCCCCCGTCACCGCCCCAGGGGAAGCGCACGAGCCCGAACACCTCGTCCCCCACCTCCCAGCCGCCGGCCGCCGGCCCCACCTCGACGACGACGCCCGAGACGTCCGAGCCGGGGATGTACGGCAGGTCGACCTTCGGCCGGACTTCCTCGGGAATCCCGGGGTACCCGGACCGCGCGTACCAGTCCGGCGGGTTGAGGCAGGCCGCGTGCACGCGCACCAGGACCTCGCCGAGCCCCGCCCGCGGCGCCGGCACCTCCTCGTACCGCAACACTTCGGGGCCGCCCTGCTCGTGCACGCGAACGGCCTTCATCATCTCCGGCATCGCCTTCTCCTCAGGGGTTCCGGGCGCTCCGCGGACATAGCGGAGCACTGCTCCGCATAATAAGCGGAGCGGTGCTCCGTATGTCAACCCCTAAACTCCGCTCATGGCCACTCCGCCCCGCGCCCGCCGCTCCGACGCGCAGCGCAACCGCGACCGCCTCCTGGAGGTCGCCAGGACCGTGTTCGAGGAGCAGGGCGCGCAGGCCTCCCTGCGGGACATCGCCCGCCGCGCCGAGGTCGGCCTCGGCACCCTCTACCGCCACTTCCCCACCCGCGACGCCCTGCTGGACTCCCTGCTGGGCCGCCACTTCGACGCCCTGGCCGCCCAGGCCGCCGACCTGGCCGCCGCCCACCCGCCCCGCGAGGCCCTCACCACCTGGCTGCGCGCCTTCGCCGCCCAGGCCGCCGCCTACCAGGACCTGTCCGCCGCCCTGATGGACACCATCAACGACGAGACCTCCCCGCTGCACGCCTCCTGCTCCGCCATGCGCGGAGCAGGGGCCCGCCTCCTGCGCGACGCCCAGGACGCCGGCGACGTCCGCCCCGACGTCGACGGCCTCGAACTCTTCGCCCTCGTCAACGCCGTCGCCTGGATCACCGGGCACTCCCCCGCCGTCGCCGCCCGCCGCGACCACCTCCTCGACCTCGTCCTCGACGGCCTCGCCGCCCCGTCGTCCCGGCGGTGAGCGTCCGGCCCGGATCGGCGGGCCGTCGGAGGGTCAGAGGGTGGGCGGGGAGTCGAGACGGGTGAGTTCGAGGCCGGGGGCGGACAGGACGACGTCGCCGGCGAGGTGGAATTCGGTGGTCTCGGCGGTCTCCAGGTCGGTGGTGTGCCAGGTCTCGACGGGGAGGGGGCCGAGGTCGGTGGGGTGGGGGTCGACGGAGGCGAGTGTCCAGCGTTGAGGGGCGGTCCTCGTGGCGAGGGAGTCTCCGGTGATGGTCACCAGGGAGACGGTGGCGGAGGCGCCGGGGGCGAGGTCCAGGGAGCGGGCGATGGTGACGAGGAAGGCCGGGGAGGGGCCGAGGAAGGCCAGGGCCTCGGCGGAGTGCTCGCGCTCGCCGCGGACCCACAGGAGGTCGCGGCCCGCGGCGCCGCCGCGGAGGGTCCAGGCGGGCGTGCGCAGCTCCAGGCGGGCGGGGCGCCAGCGGCTGTCGACGGTGAGGTCGACGCCGGGGGCGACGTAGCGCCAGCCCGCGGGGCCCGGGGCGCACTGGAACTCCTCGGTCACGCCCGAGGCCAGGTGGAGGTAGGCGCCCCGGGGCATGTCAGGAGCCCGATCGCCAGGACGAGAGGTACTCCTCCTGGTCGGGGGTGAGGACGTCGATCTCGGCGGACATGGAGCGGAGCTTCAGGCGGGCTATCTCCGAGTCGATCTCCGCGGGGACGTCGTGGACGCCCGGAGGCAGCGCCTCGTGGTGGCCGGCCAGCCACGCGCAGGTGAGGGCCTGCCCGGCGAAGGACATGTCCATGACCGCGGCGGGGTGGCCTTCGGCGGCGGCGAGGTTGACCAGGCGGCCCTCGCACAGCAGGACGAGGCGGCGGCCGTCGGGCAGGACGTACTCGTCGGCCTGGGGGCGGACGCGCTGGACGTCCACGGCGAGCTCCTCCAGCGCGCGGACGTCGACCTCCACGTCGAAGTGGCCGGAGTTGGCGAGGATCGCGCCGTCCTTCATCACCTCGAAATGCTCGGCGCGGATCACGTCGCGGTTGCCCGTGGTGGTGACGAACACATCGCCTTGGCGGGCGGCCGACGCCATGGGCTCCACGCGGAAGCCCTGAAGGAGCGCCTCCAGCGCCTTCACGGGGTCGATCTCCGTGATGACGACGAGGGCGCCGAGCCCCCGGGCGCGTTCGGCCACGCCGCGTCCGCAGTACCCGAAGCCCGCGATCACGACGGTCTTGCCGGCCAGGAGCGTGTTGGTGGCGCGCATGATGCCGTCCAGCGTCGACTGCCCGGTGCCGTACCGGTTGTCGAAGAGCCGCTTGGTGGCGGTGTCGTTCACCGCCACGACGGGGAAGCGCAGCGCGCCCTCACGTGCCATCTGGTGCAGCCGGATGACGCCCGTCGTCGTCTCCTCGCATCCGCCCAGCAACCCGGGCAGCAGGTCCACCCGCTCGGTGTGCAGGATGTTCACCAGGTCGCACCCGTCGTCCACCACGAGGTGCGGCGAGACGTCCAGGGCGGCGTGGATGTGCCGGTAGTAGGTCTCCATGTCCACGCCCGAGCGCGCGAAGACCGACACCCCGTACTCGGCGACGAGCGCGGCCGCGGTGTCGTCCTGCGTGGACAGCGGGTTGGACGCCGCCACGGCGACGGACGCGCCGCCCGCCTGGAGGGTGCGCAGGAGGTTGGCCGTCTCGGTCGTGACGTGCATGCACGCCGCGACCCGCAGCCCCTCCAGGGGCCGCTCGGCGGCGAACCGCTCGCGGATGGAGCGCAGCACCGGCATCGACCGGTCGGCCCAGCCGATACGCCGGACCCCGGCCTCGCACAGGCCGGGGTCCGCGATGTCGTGTCCGCTCAAGGGGTCAGTACCGGTAGTGGTCCGGCTTGTAGGGGCCCTCGACGTTCACGCCGATGTACTCGGCCTGCTCCTTGGAGAGCGTGGTGAGCTTGACGCCCAGCGCGTCCAGGTGCAGGCGGGCGACCTTCTCGTCGAGGTGCTTGGGCAGCACGTAGACGCCGACCGGGTACTCCTCGGTCTTGGTGAACAGCTCGATCTGCGCGATCACCTGGTTGGTGAAGGAGTTCGACATGACGAACGAGGGGTGGCCGGTGGCGCAGCCCAGGTTCATCAGCCGGCCCTCGGCCAGCACGATGATGTTGTGGCCGTCGGGGAAGGTCCAGGTGTGGACCTGCGGCTTGACCTCGTCCTTGACGATGCCGGGGATCTTCGCCAGGCCGGCCATGTCGATCTCGTTGTCGAAGTGGCCGATGTTGGAGACGATCGCCTGGTGCTTCATCCTCGCCATGTGGTCGGCGGTGATGATGTTGAAGTTGCCGGTGGTGGAGACGAAGATGTCGGCGATCGAGACGACGTCCTCCAGGGTGGTGACCTGGAAGCCGTCCATCGCGGCCTGGAGCGCGCAGATCGGGTCGATCTCGGTGACGATGACCCGGGCGCCCTGGCCGCGCAGCGCGTCGGCGCAGCCCTTGCCCACGTCGCCGTAACCGCAGACGACGGCGACCTTGCCGCCGATCAGCACGTCGGTGGCGCGGTTGAGGCCGTCGATGACCGAGTGGCGGCAGCCGTACTTGTTGTCGAACTTCGACTTGGTGACCGAGTCGTTGACGTTGATCGCCGGGAAGGCGAGGGTGCCGGCCTTGTGCATCTCGTACAGCCGGTGCACGCCGGTGGTGGTCTCCTCGGTGACGCCCTTGATCGCGGCGGCGGTCTCCGTCCAGCGGCCGGGGGTCTCGGCGATGGTGCGCTTGAGGGTGTCGATGATGACGTGCCACTCCTCCGGGTCGTCCTCGGAGGCGGACGGGACGGCACCGGCCTTCTCGTACTCGGCGCCCTTGTGGACGAGCAGCGTGGCGTCGCCGCCGTCGTCGAGGATCATGTTCGGCGGGGTGCCGTCGGGCCAGCGCAGGGCCTGGTCGGTGCACCACCAGTACTCCTCCAGGGTCTCGCCCTTCCAGGCGAAGACCGGCACGCCCCGGGGCTCGTCGACGGTGCCCTCGGGCCCGACGACGACCGCCGCGGCGGCGTGGTCCTGGGTGGAGAAGATGTTGCAGCTGACCCAGCGCACGTCGGCGCCGAGCGCGACCAGCGTCTCGATGAGGACGGCGGTCTGGATCGTCATGTGCAGCGAGCCCATGATCTTGGCGCCGCGCAGCGGCTGAGCCGCGGCGTACTCCTCGCGTACCGCCATCAGGCCGGGCATCTCGTGCTCGGCGAGCTGGATCTCCTTGCGGCCGAACGCGGCCAGCGAAAGGTCGGCGACCTTAAAGTCCATCGGGCTGTCTCCTCTGAGCGACTCCGGGAAAGTCTAGGCGCAGGTCGTGCCGCCGTTCATCCTCGGGGGGCCGAATCTGACATAAGATTGTCAGATTCCTGAAGGAGGAGGCCTCTGATGCGGATCACCGAGGCGGCGCAGCGGCTCGGCACCTCGCCCCGGATGCTGCGGTACCGCGAGCGCCTGGGCCTCCTGCCGCCGCGCTCCGGCGCGTCCCACCGCCGGTACGGCGAGCCCGAGCTGCGCGCCGTCGCCCTCGGGCTGGCCATCGAGCAGCGCTACGACATCGGCCCGTCCGAGCTGGCCTTCGCCCTGCGCGTCCTGGCCGAGCCCGAGGCCCGCGCCCGCGTCCAGGAGCTGGGCGAGCGCATCGGCAGGCTCGTCCCGCAGCCGTCCCGGGCGCTGGACTTCGAGAAGCAGAAGGCGCTACGCCTGCTCCGTCGCTGACCCGGGCACCACCAGGCCCGACTCGTAGGCCAGCACGACGGCCTGCGCCCGGTCGCGCAGCCCCAGCTTGGTGAAGACCCGCGCCACGTGCGTCTTCACGGTGTGCTCGCTGACGACGAGCCGCGCCGCGATCTCGGCGTTCGACAGCCCGCCCGCGATGAGCATCAGCACCTCGCGCTCGCGCGCCGTCAGCGTGGCCAGCGCGGCGGGCGGGCTGATCCGCGCCTGCCGCTGGCGCGCGAACTCCCGCACCAGCCGCCCCGTCACCTGCGGCGCCAGCAGCGCGTCGCCCCGCGCCACGATCCGGACCGCCGACACGAGGTCCTCGGCCGTGGCGTCCTTGAGCAGGAACCCCGACGCCCCCGCCGCCAGCGCGTCGTAGACCAGCTCGTCCGCGTCGAAGGTGGTGAGGATCAGCACCCGCAGCCCCTCCAGGCCCGGCTGCGCCAGGATCCGCCGGCTCGCCTCGATGCCGTCCATCCGCGGCATCCGGATGTCCATGACCACCACGTCCGGCCGGTGCCGCTGCGCGAGGTGCACCGCCTCCACGCCGTCCCCGGCCTGCCCGACGACCTCGATGTCCTCCTGCGCCCCCAGCAGCGCCGCGAACCCGGCCCGCACGATCGTCTGGTCATCCGCGATGATCACTCGAATCATGAAGCCGTCCCCTTCGTGTCCCCCCGATTCTGTCAGCACCGGGCGCGGCCATCGAGCCGTTCGTCCCGGTCTTCGCGGGACCGCGCCCCCTGTCCCCCGCGCGCCCGTCCCCGGCACGCTGGCACGATGAGCGCTCCACCACCGGTCACCGAGCTCCTGGAGGAGCTCCGCTCCCTGCTGAGGTCGCCCGAGGCCGAGGGCGAGGCCGCCCGCCGCGCCGCGCTCGCGGCCGGATCCGGCCGTATCGTGCTGCGCCTGGTCCGCCACACCGAACGGCCCGGCGTGCGCCTCCTCGACGTGGTCACCGAACTCGACGACGACGGCGGCTCCTCCGGAACGGTCCTGGCCATGGGCACTCCCGTGGAGCTGCTCGCCCTGCTCGACGGGCCGCGGACGGCCGGGGAGGTCCGGCGCTGCGTCCGGGAGGGCGAGCTCGCCCTCCTCCGGCTCCGCGACCTTTGCTGACCGGGACCCGCCCTCAGGGGCTGAAGGGCAGTTCGGCCTCGACGTCGAAGCCGCCGTCGGCCGACGGGCCGGCCTGGAGGCGGCCGCCGAGCATGGCGGCGCGCTCCTGCATGCCGATGAGGCCGTGGCCGCCGGTCGCGGGGGCGGGGAAGCCGTCGACGCGGGTGCGGGTCAGGTCGGGCGGCTGGTTGTGGACGCGGACCCTCAGACGGTCGGGCTGGTAGACGAGCTCGATCTGGACGGGGGCGCCGGGGGCGTGGCGGCGCACGTTCGTCAGCGCCTCCTGGACGATGCGGTACGCCGACAGCTCCAGGGTGGCCGAGAGGGGGTGCTCCTCGCCGCGGACGGCCAGGCCCGCCGCGCCGCCCGCGCTGCGGTGCTGGTCGATCAGCTCGTTCAGCCGGTCGAGGCGGGGCTGCGGGGTCACCTCGGTCTCGGCGGCGGCGTCCGAGCGCAGCACGCCCAGCAGGCGGCGCATCTCCACCAGCGCCTCGCGGGCGGTGTGCGCGATCTCGGAGTAGCCGCGCTTGGCCTCGTCCGACAGCTCGCTCATCGTGTACGGGGCGGTCTCGGCCTGCACGGCGATCATCGAGACGGAGTGGGCGACCACGTCGTGCAGCTCCCGGGCGATCCTGGCCCGCTCCCGCATGATCGCCTGCTCGCGCTGCGCGGCGTCCAGCCGGACGAGGGTCTCGGTGTTCTGCTCGCGGGCCTCGGCCTCGGTGTCGGCGACCGTCCGGCGCGCGTCCCCCAGCCCGATCGCGCCGACCACGGCGACGACCACCGCGGGCCACGGCACGTTGTCCAGGCCCTCCCCCGCCAGGTAGACGACGCCGATCACCGCCAGCGCGCAGCACGCCAGCAGCCCCGCCGAGGCGCGGGGCAGCTGCTGGGCCAGCAGGTAGAGCACCCACAGCGCCGACAGCAGCGTGGTGATCAGCAGCGCCTGCCCGGACAGCAGCGCGGCGGCGGTGGCGCTCAGCACGATCGCCGCGACGGGCCGCAGCACCTCCTTGCGCCACACCATCGGCACCGTCGCGGCCAGCGCGAACCCGGCGGGCACGCTGAAGAGGTCGTGGTCGGCGTCGCCGACCTCGTACAGGGCGGCCAGCGCCAGCAGCAGACCCGTCACCGGCGCGTAGACCCAGGAGGCCCGGAAGCGCCCCCACCACGCCAGGGAGCGCGGCACCGGCCCCGTCTCCTCGGGCACCGGCGCGAGCATCGTCCCGTGGGGGCCGTACGGCCCCTGCCGCGGGTACTGCGGATGCCCGTACGGCGGCTGCGGCTGCTGCTGCCGCGACCCGTACAGCCGGGCCAGCGCCTTGTCCCCCAGGGGGCGCAGCAGCCTCCCGATCCCCGCCAGCACCCACAGCAGCAGCTGGCCCACCCCGGCCACGGCCCGGCCGGAGAGCCGCCACACGTGTTCCGCCGCTCCGCTGCCCAGGGTCTTCTCGCCGCTCATCGCTCCATCCTCGCCGCAGTTCCGGATAATCCGCCTCCTCTCAGAGTGCGATACCCGGCGCGCTGGTCCACCCCGAGGATGAGGCCGGTTCCGTCCCCGCGGGGGACGCGGGAACAAAGCCGGGCGGCGTACCGTTCTACCTATGACGACGGCACCGGAAGGTGGCAGTGGGTGTCTCTTCCGGATCCGTCGTGAGCAGAGCTGGAGATGGGGGTCTCCTTTGCGGAAGCCCCCCGCACCGCCCGGATGAGGGGATCCGGGGTGCGGGGGGCTTCCCTTTTTTCGTGCTCCGCGCGGCCGCGCGCCGGTTCAGCTCCCGGCCGCGACGTCCTCGACCGCCTGCTGCGCCCGGTACAGGTCGGGCTCCAGGTAGATGAGCTTGGCCACCGGCAGCATCGCCCGGATCTTCCCCTCGGCCGCGTCGATGGCCTTGGCCACCTCCGCCGCGGTGTCGTCGTGGTGCACCGCGATCTTCGCGGCGACCAGCAGCTCGTCCGGGCCGATGTACTGGGTGCGCAGGTGGATCACCCGGTCCACCTCGGGCACCGTCTCCACCGCCTCGATGATGCCCTTCTCCACCTCGGGCCCGGCGCCCTCGCCCAGCAGCAGGCTCTTGGTCTCGAACGCCAGCACGACGGCGATGAGGCCGAGCAGCACGCCGATGCACACGGTGCCGATGCCGTCCCAGACGGGGTCGCCGGTGACCACGGCCAGGGTGACGCCGCCCAGCGCCAGGATCAGGCCGACCAGCGCGCCGAGGTCCTCCAGCAGCACCACCGGCAGCTCGGGGGACTTGGCCTTGCGGATGAACTGCACCCACGTCTGCTCGCCGCGGATGCGGTTGGACTCCACGATCGCGGTCCGGAAGGAGAAGGACTCCAGGATGATCGCCACGATCAGCACGCCGAACGCCCAGCCCGGCGACCTGAGGTCCTCGGGGTGCTGGATCTTGTGGATGCCCTCGTAGAGGGAGAACATCGAGCCCACGGTGAACAGCACCAGGGCGACGATGAAGGCGTAGAAGTACCGTTCGCGCCCGAACCCGAACGGGTGCTCGGCCGTCCGTCCCCGTTCCGAGCGCTTCTTGCCCAGCAGGAGCAGCGCCTGGTTGCCCGAGTCGGCCACCGAGTGGATGGACTCGGCCAGCATCGACGAGGAGCCGGTGAAGACATACGCCACGAACTTCGAGACCGCGATCCCGAGGTTGGCGCCCAGGGCGGCGACGATCGCCTTGGTACCACCTTCTGCTGACATCTAGGAGATCCTTGCTGTGAGCTCTGCACGGGCAGGCACCGGGGTCGGGTCCACGCCCAGAGCCAGTGCCAAATAAACGGAGACATAGTCGCATATCACGATGAGTGAGGCGATGCGCTCCAGCGCGTGTTCGCCTTCCGCCCGGATCTCCGTCACCGGCAGCCCGCGCGCCCTGGCCACCTCGGCCACCGGCGAGACGCCGCCCTCCTCCAGGAGGACCACCGGGTGCAGCCTGCTCTCCTCCTCCTCCGCCCGGTCGCGGAAGAAGTCGTCGGGATCGGCCTCGGCCGGGCGCCCGTCCAGCGCGCCGATCTGCGCCCGCGCGCCGGGGACCTTGGCGTTGTCGCCCAGCTGGGCGGCGAGGCGGGAGGCGGCCGCCAGCTCCACCGGGGTCTGGCCCCAGGGCATCGGCAGGCTCCCCGCCAGCTCCAGCGCCGGCTGCTTGCCCGGGTGCAGGAACGGCTCCGCCGCCGGACGGCAGCGGTGGATGAGGTCCTCCATCAGCAGCGCCGTGGACTCCAGCACCTCGTCGGGCAGCGAGACCAGCCGCAGTCCGCGCAGCACCAGCAGCATCGGCACGACCTGCGCCCACACCATCGCGCGCACCGGCCCGCCGGGCGGCATCGGCAGGTACAGCGCCCTGTTCTGCACCGCCAGCTGGGCCAGCCGGGCGTCCGCCGGGCCCACGCCCACCACCGAGGCGCCCCGCCGCACCCCCTGCTCGGCCAGGTCGAACGCCGCGTCGCCGAGCGCGAACACCAGGTCGGCGGCGCCCACCCAGCCCGGCAGCCGCCGTCCCGTGAGGCTCAGCACCGGCACCGGGCAGCCCAGGCCGCACACCGCGGCCACGATCTCGCCCGCCTCGCCGGGCCCGGCCACCACCACCGACCGGGGGCGGCCCGCGCCGCGCAGCGCCTCGGCCAGGCCCGCCTCCTCGGCCAGCCGCGCGGCCTGGCGCAGGTGGGCGGCGCCCGACGCCACCAGCCGCAGCATCCCGCCGGGGTCGCCGGCCTCCAGCGCGGCCGCGTCCTCCAGCGAGCCCGCCGGGATCATGCCCGGGGAGCCCGCGCCTCGTCGACCAGCAGGACCGGGACTCCCTCGGCGGTCACCGGGTAGCTCCTGCCGCACTCGCCCGTGCAGCGCAGGTACCCGTCCTCGGGGGTCAGCCGCCCCCGGCAGTCGGGGCAGGCGAGGATGTCCAGCAGCCAGGCGTCGATCTTCACTTTGCCTCCTCGCGGCGCACGATCGCCAGGACCTCGTCCCGGATCGCCGCCATCGTGTGCTCGTCCGCGGCCTCGGCGTTGAGGCGCAGCAGCGGTTCGGTGTTGGACGCGCGCAGGTTGAACCACCAGCCGTCGCCGGTGAACGTGGTGCCGTCGAGCTCGTCGACCTCCACGCCGGGGCGCGCGGCGAAGGCGTCCTTCACCCGGGCCACCGCGGCGGCCTGGTCGGCGACCTCGCTGTTGATCTCCCCCGAGGCGGCGTAGCGGTCGTAGGACTTCAGCAGCGCCGACAGCGTGCCGTCCTGCTCGCCGAGGGCGGCCAGGACGTGCAGCGCGGCGAGCATGCCGGAGTCGGCGAACCAGAAGTCGCGGAAGTAGAAGTGCGCCGAGTGCTCGCCGCCGAAGACCGCGCCGGCCTCGGCCATGGTCTTCTTGATGAACGAGTGCCCCACGCGGGTGCGCACCGGGACGCCGCCGTTCTCGCGGATGATCTCGGGCACCGCGCGCGAGGTGATGAGGTTGTGCACGATCTTGGCGCCGGGGTGCTTGGCCAGCTCCCGCTCGGCCACCAGGGCGGTGATCGCCGACGGGGAGACGATGGCGCCCCGCTCGTCCACCGCGAAGCAGCGGTCGGCGTCGCCGTCGAAGGCCAGGCCGAGGTCGGCGCCGTGCTCCAGCACCGCCGCCTGCAGGTCGCGCAGGTTCTCCGGCTCGATGGGGTTGGCCTCGTGGTTGGGGAAGGTGCCGTCCAGCTCGAAGTAGAGCGGGACGACCTCCAGCGGCAGCCCGGCCAGGACCGCCGGGACGGTGTGCCCGCCCATGCCGTTGCCCGCGTCCACGACCACCTTGAGCGGCCGGATGCCGGTCAGGTCGACCAGGGTCTTGAGGTGGTCGGCGTAGCCCTGCAGGAGGTCGCGCCGCTCGACCGCGCCCGCCGGGCCGTCGTGGGCGGGGACGCCCGCGGCCACGAGGTCGCGGATCTCGCGCAGCCCGGTGTCCTGGCCGATCGGCCGGGCGCCCTCCCGGCACATCTTCATGCCGTTGTAGCGGGCCGGGTTGTGGCTGGCGGTGAACATGACGCCGGGCAGGTCGAGGCTGCCGCTGGCGTAGTACAGCAGGTCGGTGGAGCCGAGCCCGGCCTCCAGCACGTCGGCGCCCTGCGCCGCGGCGCCCCGGGCGAAGGCCGCGGCCAGCGGCGCGGACGAGGCGCGCATGTCGTGCGCGGTGACGACCCTGGCCGCCCCGGTGACCCGGACGAAGGCGGCACCGGTGGCCTCGGCGATCTCCTCGTCGAATTCGTCGGGGACGACGCCCCGCACGTCGTAGGCCTTGAAGATCTTGGCGAGATCGCCCACTCGGTATCCCTCTCCAGCTCGTCTCACTTGCGCTTCGAGCCTACCGGTGGAGGGCGGCCGGGGCATGACGAGGTCGTCAGCGGCCGTGCGGCGGATTCTTACCGGCCCTACTGGCGGGGCTGGTCGGACCGCAGCACCCGCAGGTGGCCCCTGCGGCCCACCTCGATGCCCTGGCCGACCGGCTCGACCACCGGGCCGGTGGGGCGGGCCGCCTCGCGCACGGCGTCGGCCAGCGCCTCCAGGTCGTCGGTGCTGGGCTGCTCGGACGCCTCGTCGGCGGGCAGGCGCAGCAGCTCCCAGCCCATCGGGGCGGTCAGGCGGTCGGCGTGGTCGGCGCAGAGGTCGTAGCAGTGCGGCTCGACGTACGCGGCCAGCGGACCCAGGACCGCGGTCGAGTCGCGATAGACGTACGTGAGCGTGAACACCGCGGGCGCCTTGCACGCGGTGCGGGAACAGAGTCGAACGGAGCTCACGATGCCAGAACGTACGCCTTTCCGGGCCGCGCCGCCAGTATCCGGATGATCGTGTCTCGCGTTTCCCATCTAACAGACACGATTCGGACATGCTTTTCTCCCGGGATCAGGGCTTCGTCCACCAGGTCCCGCCCGTCCCCCGAGGCGCGGCGGGCACCGGCGTAGACTGCCCTGATGAGCAGAGCCAAGCGCCGCGACCGGCACGGCCGGGGCCTGCGCGGCCCGCTGGCCCCGCCGGAGGTGCCCATCTCGCTCACCCGTTCGGAGAAGTTCGACGACCTGGTGCGCGAGGAGGTCCAGCGGATCGTCGCCCCCTGGAGCGAGCGGCTGGCCGGCGTGGAGTTCGCGGTCGAGGACGTCCCGCAGCCGGACCCGGACGAGACCAGGGTCCCGCTGAGCGCCACCCGCACGGTCGACGGCACCCCCCGGGTGGTGGTCTTCCGCCGCCCGGTGGAGAGCCGGGCCGGCGCCTCCGGCCAGGGCGAGCGCGAGCTCGTCCGGCTGATCCGCGACCTGGTCGTCGAGGAGGTCGCCGCCCTCCTCGGCGTCCCGCCCGAAGAGGTCGAGCCCTAGGGGCCGTCCGGGCCGGGCAGGACCGCGGTCAGCGAGCCGCCCACGGCCGGCAGCCGCAGGCGCTCCGGGGCGGGGCCCAGCACCAGCAGCGTCGCCGTCCGCGACCCGCCGGACTTCACGGTGCGCCACCGCGCGCCGTGCACCGGGCCGGAGCCCGGCAGCGGCTCGATCCGCACCGCCGCGGCGTCCACCGGCACCTCGACCGTCCGGCCCGCCGCCAGGCGGACCTCCTGGCCCGCCTCAGGACCCGACCGGCCCAGGGGGGTCACCCTGACCACGGCGGCGTCCCGCGGGGCCGTCAGCAGCAGCGTGGAGCCCTTCCGGGCGTCCGCCACGGTGGCCCCCGCGGCCAGCGGCTCCGCCGCGGCCCCGTAGCTCACCTCCTCGCCGCCCGCCTGCAGCCCCGCCACCAGCTCCCGGTCGGACGTGAGCACGACGGCCGCGGCGCGGCCGCCCAGCGACGTCTCCAGGTCCAGCGTCATGACGGTGTCGGCGGGGATGTCCAGCGTGTCCCGGCCCTCGGGCGCGAACACGCCGTCCTCGGTGATCACGTTGATCCTCACCCGGGCGTCGGCCTCGCCCGGCGCGCCCACGTACAGGGTGCGCCGGCCCCCGCCCGGCGGCACGCCCGGCAGCACCAGCTCGCGGGACGGCCCCGCGGTCGCGGGCACCCAGTCGACGCCGCGGCCCCCCAGGTCGGCGCGCACCGCGGCCGCCACCCGTCCGGTGGTGGCCGTCACCCGCAGCGCCAGCACCCCCGTCCCCGCCGCGACCGTGCCCAGCCCGTCCACGCTGCGGCCGATCCGCACCACCCGCGAGGCGCCGCCGGGCACCTCCAGGGACTTGCCGTCCGTGGTGGCCAGCCCGCCCTCGTCGGAGATCGCGTGGATGTCCACGGTCGCGGGGATGTCGTCGGCGTTGGCCAGGTGCAGGTCGACGGTGCCCTCGCCGGGACCGGGCGTGACGAACCAGTGGTCGGTGCCGGGGGCGGAGCAGCGCGCCCCGGTCAGGCCCTTCTTCTCCTGCCCGGTCTGGACGGCCGCGAGCCCGGCGGCGTGCGCCCCGGACGCCTCGACGACCAGGGGGCCGGTGCGCTTGGCCGTCTGCGCCTTGGTGGTGGTCCAGACCGTGCCGGGGGCGTCGAGGGTCGTCATGACCTTGCCCACCGTGTCGCGCACGACCGCCTCGCCCTCGCCCCGGCCGGTGGAGGCCACGGTGATCTCCGCCTTCGCCGCGTCCGGGCAGACCGCCACCGCCGCGTCCACCGGGACGTTCTCGCCCAGGTGCGCGGGCGCGGGGCCCGGCCGGGAGACCTCGGCGACGCCGTAGAGGGCGGCGGCCGCCAGCAGGATCAGCGCGGCCGCCCCGTAGCGGTGCCCGGCGAACCTGCCGAAGGCCTGCAGCGCCCCGCCGAGCGCCGGCTCCTTGCGCCGCGCGGCCCGGCGGGAGCGGCGGCCCGGCGCGGGAACCTCCGCGGCCGGACCCTCGCCGGAGGCCTCCGGGAACGGGCCGTGCCCCGGCACGGCGGGATCCGGCTCGGCGGGATCCGCGGGCCCTCCGGCGTACGGGGACTCCGCCGGGGCGCGCGTCATGTCGACGGCGCCGAAGGTCACGGTCCCGCCGTCGGCGGGAGGCTCCACCGGGGGCCGTTCCGTGCCCGGCCCGCCGAAGGGCGCGGGCTCGCCGACGGGCGGACGCGCCCACGCCCCCGTGCCGGACGGTGCGGGCCAGGACCTGGTCAGCGGGTCGGGGTCGGGGTCGGGGTCGGCGGACGGCCTCGGCGGCGGGAGGGGCCTGCCGAACTCGATGTCGCGCCAGTCGTCGTCGTTCATGCCGGAAGCTCCGCGGACTCGGGGGTTTCGGGAGCGGCCTCGGGCGTCTCGGGCTCCGCGGGCCCGGCCGCGCGGCGTCGGCCGCGGCGGCGGCGC
>NZ_BAAAHH010000018.1:128712-158563 GCF_039525175.1 Actinocorallia libanotica | reverse complement strand
CTCTGTGTCCGGGGGCGAATCCTCAACTCGCGATCATGCCGTGATCAAAGCCCTTCGCCGAGGATGAAAGAGGCTCAGTGATCCCCTACAAAATTTCCGCGTATGCGGGTGAAGAGTCACCAGCGTTCGCGACGGTCTACCGGCAGCCGATCATGTTGCTTGATCTGTGAGGTCCTCAGCCGGGGCCGGTGGCCCCCTCTGGGCGCGCCGGTGGTCGAGGGCAACAACCTGGTTGCGGTCGGCGAGGTGCCTGCACTGTCGTCGGGCAAGCGGTGCGGGCACGACAGCTCAAAGTGCAGGGTTCGCTGAATCGGGTGGTCAGAAAATCGGCGGTCCCGGGCCTGGGGTGTGTGCCAGGGCCGGGACCGGGGGATGCGGGGTGTGCGGGGCTTTGGTCGGCTGCGCCCCCTGGGGTGGTCAGCCGGTGGGGCTCTGCCAGCCGACGGGGATGTGGGCGAGGCGGACGCGCTGGGGGTGGTCGCCGACCGGGACGGAGGTGATCTTCTGGCCGGTGGCGAAGTCGACCGCGGTGACGACGTCGGTGTCGCTCTCGGAGATGACGCAGGCGGAGCCGTCGCCGCTGACGGTGGCCCAGTAGGGCTTGCCCGCGGGGATCAGGGGGCCCTGGTCGAGGCCGGCCCGGTCGACGATGGTGACGTATTCGTCCATGGTCCCCGCGACGCACAGCTTGGAGCCGTCGGGACTGATGGACAGGCCGTGGTGGCGGGAGTCGTTGACGTAGGTGGTGCGGTCGTCGCTGGTGTCGGGGTTCTTCGGCAGGGTCTTCACGCGGGTGATCTTGTCGGTCGCGATGTCGTATTCGACGATGCCGTTGAAGAAGGAGACCTGGAAGTAGAGCTTGGACTCGTCGGGGGTGAAGACGGCCGGGCGGACCGAGTCGGACAGGTCGGAGCGGCCGGCCGCGTCGAGGCGGGGCCGCATGTCGATGGTCTTGACGACCTTGTAGGTGGAGGCGTCGGCGACGACGATCTTCCGGTCGCCCTTCCGCCCGTCTTGTTCGGGCGCGTCGGCGTCGTTGTTGACCTCGCCGATCGAGCTGTTCCAGATGTACTTGCCGTCCTTGGTGAAGATGTTCTCGTGCGGCTTGTCGCCGGTGGCGAACTTGCCCAGCTGTTTACCGGTGTTGATGTCCAGGACGTGCACGGTGTTGGAGGTGGACGCCGAGACCGCGACCTTCGTGCCGTCGGGAGAGACGGCCATGTGGTCGGAGCGGAAGCCGGAGACGGGGAAGCGCCACTTGAGTTTGCCGGTGGTCACGTCGATGGAGACGACGTCGGCGAAGCTCGGCCGTGAGGCGACCAGGGCGGTGCCGTCGGGGGTGGCGTACATGTCGTCGACGAACTGGTCGTGGCCTTCGCCGACGGTGTAGCGGATGCCGAGGAAGAACGCCAGTTTGACGGGGTTGAGGTAGATCTCGGCCAGCCGCTGGTTCTTGTCGGGGATGACGTTGATCTGGCCGATCTTGGCGAAGTCGCCGCGGGACTTGATGACGGTGGCGGTGCCGCTCCAGTTGTTGCCGACGAACATCACCTCCTGCAGCTCGGGGGCGGCCTGGGCGGGGATGGAGAATCCCGTGGCGGCGACCGCGGCGGCGGCTCCGGCGGCGAGCAGGGTTCTGGACCGCAGGGAACGGATGAAGTTGGGCATGGGTGCTCCACAGGGGGGTGGGCGCCCGGTGAAGGCGGGGCATGTCGCCTTCATGACGCCGCCGCTCGTCGAGACGTACGCGGCGCCGTTCGGAGCCGGGCGAAGACGGGTCGAGCAGGAACCGGTCGGGTGAGCACGGCTCGGCTTCGCGGCTTTCGCCATGCTCAATTTGAACTTTGATACTGTCTAAGTTCAGATTGTGTTACTGGATAGTAGGGCGCGGTGGCGTCCGCCACAACCCTGGATGCTGGAAAATGTCCCTGTAGGCAGCGGAGGGCGCGGTGGCGGGCAAAATCACTCCGGCGGAAGGCCGGTACGGGGGCAAGGACGCCGCCCAGCGGCAGGCTGAGCGGCGCGCCCGGTTCATCGAGGCGGGCCTCGACCTGTTCGGTCGCGAGCCCGGCTACCGGGGCACCACCCTGGCCGAGCTGTGCAAGACGGCCGGCCTGTCCAGCCGGCAGTTCTACGAGCAGTTCCACGCCCTCGAAGACCTCCTGGCCGAACTGCACCTGATGGTTCACGGGCTCGCCCAGCGATCGGTCTTCGAGATCCTTCCCGATATCCAGGACCTTCCCCTCGCCGAGCGTCTCGAGCACATGCTGCGCGCCTATGTCGAAGGCGCCGCCGCCGACCTCAGGCACGCCCGCATCGTCTTCGTCGAGGTCATCGGCGTCAGTTCCCGCATGGACCTCCAGCGCCTCGAACGCCGATCCACCTGGATCAGCTTCTTCACCGCCATCACCGACGACGCCGTCGCCCGCGGCGAGATGCCCCCCGCCGACTACGCGATCGCCAGCGCCGCCTACATCGGAGCCGTCAACGGACTCATGCACGACTGGGTCGTCGGCTGGGTCGACGCCACCAGAGAGCAGATCGCGGATGAACTCCTCCAGCTCCTCGTCGGCAGGTACAAGATCGCCATCTAGGCGGAAGCCGAGGCGAGGGCGTGCCGGGAGGAGGCCGCGATCGGAACGCCGGCGTTTCTGCTCCGAAGCCCGACCGTCATCTCCCCCTTCGGTTTCAGACGGGGCGGACGGCGGGGCCGCCGCTCAGCATGGCGCCGAGTTGGGTCTCCGAGCCGTGGCGGTGCTGGTGCATGAGTTCGGCGAGGCGGGTGTTGTCGCCGTCACGCAGGGCCTGGATCATCGCTTCGTGCTCTTCGAGGATCGTGCGGCGGCTGTCGGCCGAGTACAGGTAGATGGTGTGGTAGGGGGCCGCCCAGTTCCACAGCTTCTCCAGCTCGTCGATGACCAGGCCGAGGCCGCTCAGCCGGAAGATCTCGAAGTGGAAGGCGTGGTTGCGCAGCCGCATCTCGACGAGGTCGAGCCGTTCGGCGGCGGCCGCGACCTCGTCGCCCAGGGCGGCCAGGTGCTGGAGCTGCTCCTGGGAGGGGCGGGGCAGGCGGAGGATGAGCTCGGTCTCCAGGAGGCGGCGCATCAGGTAGATCTGGTCGAACTCGGCCTGGCTGAGCCGGGCGACCGCGAAACCGACGTTGGGGACGTGGCTGACCAGGCCGTCGGCCGTCAGCTGGCGCAGCGCCTCGCGGACGGGCAGCCGGCTGACGCCCAGCCGCTCGGCCATGGACTCCTGGCGGATCTGCTGTCCGGGGAGCAGCTCCCCGGACATGATCATCTTTCGGAGTTCCCGCTCCACCCGCTCGGCAGCCTGCGCCCGTCCGCCGGTGGCGGTCTTCTCGGCTGGCAACGAACCCTTCCTCTCCTGCGACGAATGCGACAACGATAAGGGATCCACCTCTCGGGCGGAGGCTCCGTCAGGTGCCGAGCCACCGGGCGGCCGCGGAGGCGCCGGCGCCCAGCCGGTCGGGCGGTCCCTGCTCCGAAGGCGGCGCCGTGGGCGACTCGCCGTACCTGGCGGGGTGGCGGGCGACGAGGAAGCTCCCCTCCTCCGGGTGGGTGATCTCGTGGAAGAAGTCCACCGCCCGCAGGTGCTCGTCCTCGAAGAGGTCGTCGAGGGAGAGCACGGGCATGGCGGGCACGTCGATCTCCTCGAAGATCTTCAGCCACTCCCGCGTCGTCCGGCCCTCGAGGATGCCGGCCAGGATGGCGTAGAGCTCGTCGATGTTGTCGTTGCGCGCCTCGACCGTGCGGAACCTCTCGTCCTCCAGGAGGGACGCACGTCCGGCGAACTCCAGGAACCGGCGCCAGTGGCCCTCGTGGTAGACGACCACGGAGACCAGGCCGTCGGCCGTGCGGTACGGGCGGCGGTGGATCGAGCGCAGCCGCCGGTAGCCGGTCGGGCCGAGCGGCGGGACGAAGGCACGACCGCCCCACTGCTCCATGAGCGCGAAGCCGACGAGCGTCTCGTACATCGGCACCTCGACGGCCTGGCCCCGGCCGGTGCGTTCGCGCCGGAGCAGTGCGGCCAGCGCCGCCTGCACCGCCGCCATGCCCGCCACCTTGTCGGCGACCGCGGTCGCGACGTACGCCGCGGGACCGGTGTCGTCCTTCGGGCTCTGCAGCCACGCCAGCCCCGACATCGCCTGGATGATGTCGTCGTAGGCGGGCCTGCCCGCATACGGCCCGTCGCTTCCGTATCCCGTGATGGCGACGTGCACCAGTCTCGGGTTCACCGCCAATGCCGTCTCCGGATCGAGGCCGAGGCGCCGTGCCGCGTCGAGGCGCATGTTGTGGACGAGGCAGTCGGTGCGCTCCAGGAGCGAACGCACCAGTTCCTGCGACTCCGGCCGCTTCAGGTCGAGTTCGAGGCTGGCCTTGTTGCGGTTGGTGGCCACGTGGACGCTGGCCATGCCCGGGGACCGGGAGGTGCCGAGCCCGCGGGTGATGTCGCCGCCCGGCGCCTCCACCTTGATCACGTCGGCGCCGAGGTCGGCCAGCTGGTGGGTGCAGTAGGGCCCGGAGAAGGTGGTGCTGAAGTCGAGGACGCGGATTCCGGCCAGCGGTCCCTGGCCCGTCATGACTTCCCGCCGTCGACCTGCGGCTTGGCGGGCTTGCGGTCCCAGCCTGCCTTCCCCTTGCGTCCCAGCGACCACATCTGCACTCCCCGCTCGGCCTCGACGGCCGCGGCCCAAGGCAGTCCGGGCGGGCCGAGTTCCAGGACGGCGCTGTTCTTGACCCGGCGGGCCAGCTCCGGGTCCGCCGCGGCCGCGGCGACCAGCTTCATCGCCGTTTCGAGCAGCTCCTCCGGAGCGGCGGCGGACCAGGCCAGCCCGCGCTGGACGGCCTCGGCTCCCGACAGCGGGACGCCGAGCACGCCGAGGGCGATGGCCTGCCGGTATCCGGCGGCGCGGCCGAGGAGTGCGAGGTGTCCTCCGCCGGGGTGGATGCCGCGCGCCAGGAAGCCGCTGTCGATCACCGCGTCCGGGGTGACGAGCATCAGGTCCGTGGCCAAGGCGAGGTTGAGCCCGGCCCCGACCGCTCCCCCGGCGACGAGCGAGACGCTCGGCACGGGCAGGGAGCCGACGCGCACGAAGGCGTTGTAGACCGCCGAGGTCCGCGCGACCGCCTCCGGTGAGGCGGGGTCGGCCGAGGACGCGGCCAGGTCCCGGGTGTCCGCGCCGCTGCAGAAGTATCCGCCTTCGGCGTCCACGATCACGGCGCCGATCGAGGCGTCGGCGTGGACCCGGTCGCAGAAGCCCTCGATCAGGGCCGCCATGTCGAGGCTGATGGCGTTCTTGCGCTTCGGGCTGTTCAGGGTGAGCCGGGCGACGCCGTCGGCGAAGGCGACGCGCACGTGTTCCTGCGATTCCATACGAGCTCCTCAGATGCTCTCGATGCGGGCGTCCGGGGCCGGTGCCCGTCGCTCTCCGGTCTCCGGTTCCGCCTGCGGGTCCGGGCCGGTCCCGGTCAGCAGCCCCCAGACGTCGCCGCCGCGGTCCATGACCAGCTGGGCGGCCCTCTCCTGCCAGAGGAGCTCGTTGCCGTACTCGTCGCGCCACGACCACAGGCGGCGGGTGTAGGCGCCGAGGCGGTGCTCCATGGTGAATCCGATCGCTCCGTGGAGCTGGTGCCCCGCGGCCGCGATCGGCCGGGCGAGCGCGGACGCCTGCGCCTTCGCTGAGGCCACCGCGAGCTCCCGGCCGGAGCCGGGGTCCATCAGGGCGAGGACGGCGGCGTCCGCCGCCACCTCCACCGTCGCCACGTCGGCCGCCAGCGAGGCCAGCCGGTGCTGGACCGCCTGGAATCCCAGAAGCGGCCGACCGAACTGCTCCCGTTCCTGCACGTGGCGAAGGGTCGCCTTGAGCACCCCGCGAGCCGCTCCGGCCATCTGCACCGTGCGGGCGACGGCGCCGAGCATCTCGATCTCGCGGAGCCACGCCCGCTCGGGCAGCCGGTACACCCTGTCGGTCACCACCCCGTCCAGCATGGCGTCGTCACGCTGCTCGCCGGCCGGGTTCGTTCCCTCGTTCACCAGCAGCCGGGGGTCGGCGGCGGGGACCACGGCGACGGCGGGGCCGTCCGCCGTGACGACGAGCGCGACGATGTGCTCCACCGACCGCAGCCACGGCACGCGGGGCAGGGAGCCCGTGATCTGCCACTCGCCCTCGGCCGTCGGCTCGGCGAACAGGTCGCCCGCCCCCACGGTCAGCCGCCCGGCGGGCAGGGGCGCCTCGGCGGCCGCCAGCAGCGGGGCCGCCACGAGCAGCGCTTCGGCGACGGGCACGGCGGCGCAGGCCTCGGCGCTCTCGCGCACCACCACGGCCGCGTCCTGGAGCGTGCCGCCGCCTCCCTCCAGTTCCTCGGGCAGGGAAAGGGAGGTGAACCCGAGCTCTTCGAGCTCCTCCCACAGCGCCGTGTCGACGCCTCCCGGAGCGGCGGCGTCCTCGGGCGACCGGGACGCCAGCACTCCGCGGACCGCGGCGGCCAGTTCTTCGAGGTGCTCGCTCATCGGCGGCTCAACCCCTTCGCGACGATGGAGCGCAGGACTTCGTTGGTCCCTCCGCGGAGGGTGAAGGCGGGCACGTGCAGGACGGCCTTGGCGAGCATCGCCGCCAGGTCCTCGGGCACCCCACCGGCCTCCGGGTCGACATGGCGCCGGATCGCCTCGACCATCTCCCCCTCGAACCCGGTGCCCAGGTCCTTCACCAGGGCGGCCTCCACGGCGGGGTTCTCTCCGGCGGCCAGGCGCCCGGCGACCGCGAGGGACATCTGGCGCAGGACTGCCAGCCGCGTGACGAGCCGTCCGAGCTCGGCCCGGGCGAGCGGGTCCTCGGCGAAGCACCCGGTGGCCGCCCACGCCCTCAGCAGCGGCATCACGCTCAGGAACCGCTCCGGGCCGGACCGCTCGTTGCCCAGCTCCGCGGTGACCTGGCGCCAGCCTTCGCCCCGCTCGCCCAGCAGCGCGGTGCGCGGGACCAGGGCGTCGTCGAAGACGACCTCGTTGAAGTGGTGGGCGCCGTCGATGGTGATGATCGGCGAGATCGCGACCGCCGGGTGGGGCAGGTCGACGAGGAACTGCGAGAGCCCGCCGTGCCGGTCGCCGGCGTCGTCGGTGCGGGCCAGGACGACGATCGCGGTGGCGATGTGCGCGGCGCTGGTCCAGACCTTGGTGCCGGTGATCCGCCAGCCGTCCCCGGTCTCGACCGCCCGGGTGCGGACGGAGGCGAGGTCGGAGCCGGAGTCGGGCTCGGACATGCCGATGGCGATGAACTGCTCGGCGCGTGCGATGCCGGGCAGGTACCGGTGCTTCTGCTCCTCGGTGCCGTTGCGCAGGATGCCGGGCGCCATCTGGCGGTCGGCGATCCAGTGCGCGGCGACCGGCGCCCCGTACGCCAGGAGCTCCTCGGTCACCACGTAGCGCTCCAGCGCCGAGCGGCCGTGCCCTCCGTACGGGACGGGGACGGTCATCCCCACCCAGCCCCGCTCGGCCAGCCTCCGGCTGAACGCGACGTCGATCCCGGACATCCACGCGTCCGCCTCGGGGGTGAATCCACCGGTGGCGAGCTCGTGCTCGAGGAACTCGCGCACCTCGAGCCGGAGCCCGTCCAGTGCGGCGGGCGGCCGTTCGACCGCCCTGAGGGTCAGTGCCACGTCAGCGTTCTTCCTCCCGATCCGACAGTGCCATGGTTATTCATAGTTGGATCCAATCCTGGAAAGCAATATCGTTGACAAAACTTTCTGCGTGCGGTTTCAATGGGTGACCCGGATCACGGAGGCCCCCTCCGTGCCCGCCGACCCAGCCCTCCGGGAGCCGTGAAGATGACCTCCAACCCCCACCGCCTGATCGATCTGCGCGTCGCGCCGCGGCGTCTGCCCGCCGACGAGCTCGAACGCGCCCTCGACGCCGCGGACACGCCCCTGCTGCTCCTGTGCCTGGTGCAGGTGACCGGCGACGTCTCCCTCCTGGACCGCTTCGGTCCGCGTCTGCGCTACGAGCAGACCGGCAGGAAGGGCGACAGCCGGGCGCACCCCGTGGGCCGCCTCCCCGAGGAGGACCTCGCCGAGCTGAGGAAGCTCCTCATCGAGGCCCTCACCCGCGAGCCGGACGGCGAGTACCTCCAGGTCCCCGACGACGCCCTGTTCCACCGGATGATCCGCATGGCCACCGGCGCCGACGTCGGCGAGGAGTTCGTCGGCATCATCAGGGAGCAGGCGGGCTTCGAGCCGAGCAGGCACATCGTCGGGCTTCCCGCGGACCCGCCGGCCGGCTTCAAGGTCGCCGTCCTGGGAGCGGGCATGACCGGGATCGCCGCGGCGATCGCCTGCGCCGACAACGGGTTCCCCTACGAGATCTTCGAGCGCGGCGACGACATCGGCGGCACCTGGCGGATCAACACCTATCCCGGCCTCGCCGTCGACACCCCCAGCATCTACTACTCCTTCTCGTTCGAGCAGGAGGCGAACTGGTCGCGCCAGTACCCGGTGGGCGGCGAGTACCAGGACTACCTGCAGCGGGTCGTCGACAAGTACGGGCTGCGGCCGAACATCCGGTTCGGCACCGAGATCAGGTCCCTGGCGTGGGACGACGCCGCCCAGGAATGGGAGATCACCTGCTCGACCGCCGACGGCGGGACGGTCGCCTCGCGGGCGAACGCCGTCATCACGGCCACCGGCTTCCTCAACTCCCCCAAGTACCCGGACCTCCCCGGCCGCGAGGCCTTCGCCGGCCCGAGCGTCCACACCGCGGCCTGGGACCACTCCCTCGACCTGGCCGGCAAGCGCGTGGGCGTCATCGGCGCCGGCGCGACCTCGGTGCAGGTCGTCGACGCGATCATCGGGGACGTCGCGCACCTGACGCTGTTCCAGCGCCAGCCGCACTGGGTGCTGCCCAACACCCTCGGCGAGGGCCTGGTCCCCGAGCGGGAGCGCTGGCTCAAGGAGCACCTGCCGTTCTACGGCCGCTGGCTGCGGGCCAAGAACTACTGGTTCGTGAGCGACGTCCTCTACCCGAACGTCCGCGCCGACGAGGAGTGGATGGCCGCCCATCCCCTGTCCATCTCCGAGGCCAACGACCGCGTCCTGCAGATCTGCCTGGGCCACCTGGAGGCGTCCTTCGGGCACGACCCCGAACTGCTGCGGAAGATGACCCCGGACTTCCCCGTGCACGGCAAGCGCATCGTCCGCGACCCCGGCGGCTACTACGCGGCCCTGGCGAGCGACAAGGCCGACGTCGTCACCGACCGGCTCGCCCGGGTCGTCCCGCAGGGCATCGAGACCGCCGACGGCACCCTCGTCGAACTCGACGTCATCATCTACGCCACCGGCTTCACCCTGGAGTTCCTCAGCCCCGTGGAGATCGTCGGGCGCGGCGGCGTCCGCCTGGACGACCAGTGGGCCGGCGGCACCGACCCCCGCTCCTACCTGGGCGGGACGGTGCCGAACTTCCCCAACCTGTTCGTCACCTCCGGCCCCAACAGCAGCAGCGGACACGGCGGCGGCCACAACTACATGACCGAGGTCGTGGTGCACTACATCACCGAGTGCCTGCGGCTGCTGGCCGTGCGCGGCGCGCGCTCGATCGAGGTCACGCGGGAGGCCCAGGACGAGTTCGTCGCGGCGGTCGACGCCCAGATGGAGGGCTCGATCTGGCGGAACTCCGCCAACGCCCACACCTACTACCGCAACGCGTCCGGTCGCGTCATGCTGCCCAACCCCTGGCGGATGGTCGACTACTGGCGCATGTCGCGCACCCCCGACGAGTCCAAGTTCATCATCCGCTGACCGCGCCGACACGACAGGAGTTCCCATGGTCCTGTTCGACCCCGAGGTCGTCGCCTCACTGGAGGCGATGAAGGCCGCCGGGATCAGGCCGTACCACGAGCTCGGCATCGAGGCGACGCGCAAGCTGATGGAATCCGCGCCGCAGGCTCCCGCGCCCGAGATGGCCGAGGTGCGAGACCTGGCGTTCCCCGGCCCGCACGGCACCGTTCCGCTCCGGCTCTACCGTCCGCGCCCCGGACCCGGCGCACCCGTGATCGTCTACTTCCACGGCGGAGGCATGATCATGGGCACGCTCGACTCGTTCGACGGGCTCTCCCGGAACCTGGCCGCCGCCTGCGACGCCGTGGTGGTGAGCGTGGAGTACCGGCTGGCCCCCGAGCACCGGTACCCGGTGGCCAACGACGAGGCGTACGAGGCGGTCCGATGGGTCCACGACCACGCCGGTGAGCTGGGCGTCGACGCCTCCCGGATCGCGGTCGCCGGAGACAGCGCCGGCGGGTCGCTGGCCGCCGCCACGGCCCTGCGCATCCGGGACGAGGGCGGGCCCTCGCTCGTCGCGCAACTGCTCTTCTACGCGGGGCTGGAGCGGGCCGTCGACCGGCCGTCCATGGTCGAGTTCGCCGACGGGCCGCTCCTCACCCGCGCGGACGTGGTGTGGATGAAGGAGCTGTATCTGGGGCCCGATCAGGCGGCCGACACCGTCTACGGCACTCCCGCCCTGGCCGAGGACCTCTCCGAGTTGCCCGACGCCGTCGTCGTGACGGCCGAGGCCGACCCGCTGCGCGACGGCGTCGAGGACTACGGGCGGCGGCTCCGCGAGGCGGGGGTGCCGACGGCGCTGCTGCGCTACCCCGGCGTCTGCCACGGCTTCCTCTCCCGAGGATCCCGTCTGCGCCGCGCCGGTACCGCCTTCGCCGAGATCGGGGCGCTCACCCGTGCCAAGTTCACCGCCGCCCTCTCCGAGACGGGCGAGACGCAGGAAGGCCGAACCCCACGATGACGAACCTGACCACCCCCGAGGTCACCCGCGCCCTCGAGGAATCCCTCGCGCGGGGCGAGATCGGCCTGCAGGTCGCCGCCTACCTCGACGGCGAGCTCATCGTCGACACCGCGGCGGGCCTGGACGGGCCTTCGGGCGGTCCCGTCACGACCGCGACCCTCTTCAACCCCTTCTCCGTCACCAAGGCGGTCACCGCCACGGCGCTGCACGTCCAGGCCGCACGCGGGCTGATCGACTACGCCGCGCCGGTCACCGCGTACTGGCCGGAGTTCGGCGCGAACGGCAAGGAGGCCACCACCGTCCGGGACGTCCTGAGCCACCGCGCGGGAATCCCGTGGATGCCCGAGGGGATCACCCCGCAGCTGCAGGCCGACTGGGACTGGATGATCCGCCGGATCGAGGAGATGGAGCCGGAGTTCGCGCCCGGGACCACCAACTCCTACCACGCCCTGGTCTGGGGCTGGATCGCCGGAGAGCTGGTCCGCCGCACCGACGTGAAGGGCCGCGGCGTCGCCGCGTTCGTCCGGGAGGAGGTGCTCGAACCCCTCGCGATCCACGACCTGTACTTCGGGCTTCCGGAGTCGGAGTTCGCCCGCGTCGCCACCCTGGTCGGCGGCGACGCTCCGGCCGAGGCCCCGGAGCTGCTGCTGAAGGGCATGCCCCGGGCCGTCTACCCGTCGGCGCGCGTCTACAACGAACCGCTGGCGCGCACCACGGTGAACCCGGGCGCGGGCTCGATCGGCACCGCCCGCTCCTACGCCCGGCTGTTCGCAATGCTCGCCTGCCACGGGGAGCTCGACGGCGTGCGCCTGCTGCCCGCCGAGCTCGTGCGGTCCTTCACCACCCCGCGTGACGGCGACGACGAGACCGACCGGTACCTGGGCAAGGTCAACCATGTCAGCGCCTACGGCTACTGGCTCGCCGGAACCGGCCCCACCGCGTACCCGCTCCTGGGCGAGGGGGCTCAGACCCTGCACCACCCCGGCGCGGGCGGCTCCATCGGCTGGGCCGAGCTGGACACCGGTCTGGCGGTGGCCATCTGCCACAACCGGATGCACTCCGGCCCTCCCCCTGCCCCCGCCGACGACCCCTTCGCCCCCATCGTCACGGCGGTCCGCCGCCTGGCGGCCGAACGCAAGGGAGCGTCCTCGTGACCGCCCTCTCCCCCGCCGACGAGATCCGCAACCTCATGGCCCGGTTCGCCTTCCTCGCCGACGGCGCGCCGGACCTCGGCCCCCTGCTGGAACTGCTCACCGAGGACGCCGAATGGGTCGTCGGCGACGCCGCCACGACCGGACGCGCCGCGATCGGCGAGCGCCTGGGCCGCAGCCGGGCCGCGGGCGTGGCCGGACCCGGCTCGGGCACCCGCCACCTCATCACCACCTTGGAGGTCACGCCCACCGGGGAGGACGCGGCGACCGCCCGCAGCTACTGGCTGCTGGTCGCCGGAGGCGACACCACCGCGTGCCGCATGGTCGGCGAGTACCACGACACGCTGCGGCGCACCCCGGACGGCTGGCGGATCAGCCGCCGCAAAGTCGTCGTCACCACCGCCTGAGCCCGGCGGCCCGAACAGAGAACGAGAGCAGGAGAAAGAGTTGTTCGACCTCAACGGCAAGATCGCGCTGGTGACCGGCGCGGGACAGAACGTCGGCGAGGGCATCGCCCACGCCCTCGCCGGACGGGGCGCGACGGTGGTGGTCAACGACTACCACGCCGACCGCGCGCAGAAGGTGGCCGACGAGATCACCGCCCAGGGCGGCAAGGCCGTCGCCGTCCCCTTCGACGTCACCGACCTCGACGCCGTCACCAAGGCCTTCGCCGAGGTCGCCGAGCGCGTCGGCACCGTCGACATCCTGGTGAACAACGCCGGCACCGCGGGACCCAACGAGACCATGAAGGTCTCCCCCTTCCGCGAGATGCCCGTCGACTACTGGCGCGGCATCATCGACGTGAACCTCTTCGGCGTCCTGAACTGCTGCAAGGCCGCACTGGACCCGATGGTCGAGAAGGGCTGGGGAAGGCTCATCACCATCGCCTCCGGCGCAGGGAACGTCGGCCTGGACATGGGCGTCTCGACCTACGGCGCCGCCAAGGCTGGCGCGATCGGCTTCATGCGCCACCTCGCCATGGAGAACGCCCCCTACGGCATCACCGCCAACACCGTCGCCCTCGGCATGGTCCTGCGCAACGTCAAAGACCCCGAACTGGTCAAGAAGTGGTCCGACCCCATCCCCGTCAAGCGCCTGGGCACCCCCGAGGACGCCGGTGCCCTGGCCGTCTACCTCGCCTCCGAGGAGGCCTCCTGGATGACCGGCCAGACGCTCGGCCTCAACGGAGGGACCACGACCTCCTGACGGGCGGGATCCGCAGGCTGACCCTGGGATGGCCGTCGGGGCCCGCGGTGACGTCGGCGTCGACGCGGTAGACGTCGGTGAGCAGTTCGGGGGTGACGACGTCCTGCGGGATGCCGTCGGCGACGAGGCGGCCGTCGTGCAGGACGACGAGGCGGTCGCAGGCCGACGCGGCGAGCTGCAGGTCGTGCAGGGCGACCAGGATGGTCGTCTCGAGGCCGGCCAGCAACCGGAACAGCTCCACCTGGTGGTGCAGGTCGAGGTGGTTGGTCGGCTCGTCCAGGACCAGCAGGCGGGGCTGCTGGACGAGGGCGCGGGCGACCTGGACGCGCTGGCGCTCCCCGCCGGACAGGGTGGCCACGCGCCTGCGGGCAAGGCCCGCCACGTCGCAGCGCGCCATGGCCTCGTGCACCAGGCGGAGGTCGTCGCGGTCGAGCCGCCCCAGGGTCCCCAGGTAGGGCAGGCGGCCGAGCGCGACGACCTGTTCGACGGTGTTGTCGAGGTCTCCGGGGAGGTCCTGGGTGACGGCCGCGACGCTCCGCGCGACCTGCCGGGCGGAGGTCCGCCAGATGTCGGCTCCGTCGAGCAGGACGGTGCCGGCGTCGGGGCGGATCCGCCGGTAGACGCAGCGCAGCAGGCTGGACTTGCCGCTTCCGTTGGGGCCGAGCAGCCCGACGGTCTCGCCCGGCGCGACGCGCAGCGTGATCCCCGCCAGCCGGGCCGGGGCCCAGCTCAGGTCGTCGATCCGCAGGGCCGCGGGCTTCACGCGTGCTCCTGCCGGTCGGTCCTGCGCAGCAGCGCGAGGAAGAACGGGACCCCGATGATCGCGGTGATGACCCCGACGGGGATCTCGTCGGGCCGCTGGAGCATGCGGGCGGCGACGTCGACCCAGACGAGGAGGACCGCCCCGGTCAGGGCGCTGACGGGCAGGACGCGCCGGTTGTCGCCGCCGATCGCCATGCGCACGGCGTGCGGGACCATGAGCGCGACGAATCCGATGCCTCCGCTGACCGCCACGACCGCGCCGACGACCAGGGCGCAGCCGACGACCAGGCGCCGCCGGAGCCGGTCGACCTCCAGGCCGAGGCTGGTGGCGCCCTCGTCGCCGAGCACGAGGCCGTTCAGCCGCGCCGCACCGGCCCAGAACCAGGCGGTTCCGCACGCGACGACGAGGATCGGCACGCCGATGTCGCGCCACTGGGTGCCGCCGAGGCCCCCGAGGGTCCAGAACATGGCCGAACGCACCTCCTTGTCCGGCGAGGTGAGCACCAGGTAGTGGGTGATGGCCTCGGTGAACGCCGACACCGCCACCCCGGCCAGGATGAGCCGGGTCGGTGCGAGCCGCCCTCTCCCCCCGGCCAGCAGGAGCACCAGGGCGAACGCGCCGATCGCGCCGAGGAACGCCGCGACGGGCAGGGAGAGCGCGCCCAGGGGGCTGAAGCCGGCGATGAGCACGCAGACCGCGCCGAACGAGGCGCCGGAGCTGGCGCCGAGGAGGTAGGGGTCGGCCAGGGGGTTGCGCAGGACCGCCTGCATGACCGCCCCGACCACCGCCAGCCCGGCCCCCACGGCGGCGCCGAGCAGCACCCGGGGCAGCCTGAGGTCCAGCACGATGACCGCCTGCGGGCCCTGGGGCCCGGCCTCCACGAGCGCGGGCGCGTAGTGGTGGCCGATGATGCGGGACACGTCGCCGAACGGGATCGCCACCGGCCCCAGGCCCACCGCCGCCACCATCGAGCCGGCCAGGAGCAGGGCGAGCCCGCCGGCCGCGCCGAGGGCCGCGGGGCGGTGGAGCCGCCCCGCGGCGAACGCCTTCGTCACCCGCCGAACCCCGCGACCAGGGTCTTCAGCGCGCGGGGACCGCGGATGCCTGGCTGGGTGTCGTTGACGGGGACGGCGACGAACCGGTTCTCCTTGACCGCGGTGACGCCCTTGAGCGGCCCGAAGGACTTCATGAACGCGATGGCCTCGTCGGCGGGCTCGAACGCCTGGTCCTCCACGACGATGACGTCGGGGTCGCGCTTGACGACCTCCTCCCAGCTCACCTGCTTGTACGAGGTGACGTCGGGGAAGATGTTCTCGCCTCCGGCGCGGGCGATGAGGTCGTCGATGAGCGCGTTGGACCCGGCGGTGGCGGGTTTGTCCCGGCCGCCCGCGTAGTCGAAGACCTTCGGCCTGCCACCGACCGGTTCGACCGCGTCGGTGTCGCCCTTCAGCCCGGCGACGAGGTCTTCGGCGGCCTGCTCCACGCCGAAGACCTTCCCGAGGGCGGTGATGTCGGCGTACACGTCGTCGACCTTCGCCTTGTGGCCGGGGCAGTTGGCCGACAGCAGATAGGTGTTGACGCCTTCCTCCCGCAGGGTGGCTCGGTCGCCCATGGCCTTGTCGCCGTAGTCGTCGGGGTAGCCGCTGACGACCAAGTCGGGATTCGCGGAGTAGACGACCTCCTTGGACGGCGGCGGGAACGCGCTCTCCGCGATGACCTTGACGCCCTCCAGCCCGGAGGCGTGTTCGGGCACGATGTCCTTGGCCGCGACGGTGCCCGCCAGCCGGTCCTTCAGGCCGAGGGCGAGGATCACCTCCGTGGCGACGGTGCTGGAGGTGACGACCCGCTCGGGCGCCTTGGCGAAGGTGTAGGCGGCGCCGCAGTTCTCGATCTTCACCGGTTCGGCGGTCTCCGCGGCGTCCGCGGTCCCCTCGTCGGATCCGCCGCAGGCGGCGAGGGACAGGCACAGCGCCAGGGCCGAGACGAAGGCGGCCGTTCTGTTCACAGGTCTTCCTTTTCTCTGTCTCTACGGAGGGCATCACGAAAGGGCGGAAGGTCAGACATGGGGCAGGGGCAGGCGTTCCGGTTCGCGAGGCAGTGCTTCGGCGCCGTCGCCCAGATAGGGGAAGGCGGCGGGCCCGACCGAACGCAGGCCCGGAACGAGCACGCGGGCCACGGACCAGCCGGACGCGGCGAGGCCGGGCGGGGTGAGATCGACCGTCACCGGAGCGAGGCCGTGCTCGCGCAGACGCGGTCCGAGTGCGAGCGGCTCCGGCCGCCACGCGCCCCGGGGCGCTCCCCCGGCCAGGCGTGCGGCGACGGAGCGGGCGACGCGCGGATCGGCCAGGAGCTGGAGGGTGCACACCAGGTCCGTGGCGTCGGCGAGGTCCGGACGGTAGGAGTCGGCGTAGCGGCGGTCGGCCCGGACGGGCTTGAGCACCGCCGACCAGTCGGGCATGCCCTCGATCACGGCGTCCAGGGCGTCGAGGGAGACCAGGGCCTCGGCCGCCGCCTTGCGGCCCGCCGCGGCCACCGGGTCGGCGGCGTCGGGGACGAGCGCGCAGCCCAGCGTGATCCGGTCCCCCGAGCGCGCGATGCAGGCCACGACGGGCGCGGCCAGCAGGTTCGGGACGGCCCGCCAGGTCAGCTCCGCGCCGTGCGGGAGGGGGACCGGCTGCGGCGGCAGTTCCGGAAAGCGGTCGCCGGAGTACCAGGCGGTGGCCAGCGCGTGCCGTTCCACGACCTCGGCCAACGCCGCCGCCCGCGCCCGTCCGGGAGAGTCCCCTGCCGCGATGCCCGCCGCGACGGGCAGGTGGGGCGTCGCACGGCCCGCGCCGGTGCGCTCCTCGGCGTGGCGGCCGGGGGCGAGCCAGACCAGGGAGGCCGGGACCCAGCTTGCCCGTCCGTCGCTGGTGCGGCCCTCCACCCAGGCGAGCTCGGTTCCGGGGCGAAGGCCGCGGAACGGGAAGCCCCGCCGGGCGTGCTGGTCGCCCCGGTAGAGCGCCAGGGCGCCGAGGTCGAGCGCCTGCTCTCCGAGTTCCTCCGCGGTGGCCCAGCGCAGCCGGGCCGGATCGACGAGGTGTCCGGCGTACCGTTCGACGGCCTCGCCGAGAGCCCGCCGGGCGGCGCGGTCGGGAGAGTGCCAGGAGGTCCCGCCGACGACGGAGTTCCCCAGGGGGAGCGCGTAGGCGTCGGTGGCGGCGAGGTCGGCGGTGGCCGTGTGCAGGACGCCGTGGGACCTTCCGTGCCCGATCCGGGTCACGATCCCGCAGCGCTCGTCGGCGCCGATCACGTGTGCGGGAGCGGGACGAGGTTGAACTCGTCGTCGCGGGTCGGGGCGGTGCGCAGGCCGAGCCGCACCGGATCGGTGCGCAGCCGGTCGCCGCCCAGGAACGGGAACGCCGCCGGGGCGTTGGAGTAGGCGCCGGGCACCACGACGCGGGTGGCGCGCAGCCCGAGGGCGGCGATGTCGGAGGTGGTGACGTCGACCGCGTGGGCGGTCAGCCCGGCGCGTGCCAGCCGCTCGAGGTAGGCCTCGTAGGGGTCGCCCTCGATGCGCGGCAGTTCGTCCAGGCCGATCACCCGGTCGGAGCCGGTGATGGGCGCCAGATGGGGCCGCAGGCGGGGGTCGAGCCAGATCTGGCTGTGGCAGGACAGGTCCACGACGTCGCGGAAGTCCGGGCGGTAGGAGTCGGTGTAGCGGCGGTCGGCGCGGTGGGCGTGGAAGAACTCGATCGGGATGGTGCCCTCGCGTGCCGAGACCCAGATGTCGCCGTCGGGATCCAGCAGGCCGAGCGCGTAGCGGCGCAGCGTGACGGCTTCGGCGAGCGCCTTGAGGACGGCGTCGGCCGGATCGGGCCGGGCGGCGACGCCCAGCACGCTGACCCGGTGCCCGGGGTCGTCCAGCAGCACGCCGAGCACGGCGACGTCGAAGACCGTGGGCAGCGCGACGACACGGTAGCGGATCGGGCTTCGGACCCCGGTGGCCGTGGCCCAGCCCGGTCCCGCCCCGGGCGCCGGGGCCAGGTACGGGGCGAGCCTCGGGTGGGCGACGTCGACGGGCCGGGCGGGCAGCCGGTTCGCCCACCAGACCACGGTGGCGTCCCGTTCGACGACCTCCTCCAGGGCGGCGGTGCGGGCCGCCCTGTCGTCGGGTCCGGCGGCGATCCCGGCGAGCATGACGAAGTTGGTGACGGGCTCGGCGGTGCGGGGAGGCTGGTGGTAGTTGATGTAGACCAGCGACGCCGGGACGTGCACGGGCTCCTCTGACGGGAGCGTGGCCCCGGTGGTCCACAGCACCGGCAGGTCCGGGGTGAACGGGGTGAACGGGCAGCCGGGCTCGGCGTACTGGGCGGGCGAGTACAGCGCCAGCTCCGCCGGGTCGACGGCGCGGTGCCCCGCCCCGGTCAGCTCCCGGTGGGAGGCCCTGATCAGGGTGTCGGGGACGAAGTTCCCGCAGTACCTTTCGACGGCCTCGCCGATCGCCGACATCCTGGCCCGCGCGGGGTCCCCGAAGGCGGTGCCGGTGGAGACCCGGTCGGCCGGCCAGGGCAGCAGCGAGGCCAGGTCGCCCACGTGGGTGGCGCAGACCGACAGGCCCGGCGGCCACCACGGTTCCGGGTCGGCCTCGATGAAATGGGCGATGACGCCGGTGCGCGCGTCGATGAGCTGGTCGTGGTTCACGGCTGGTCCTCCGGCCGGGGAAGCAGCAACGGCCCGAACTCGATGCCGAGCTCGACGGGAACGGGCGGGGCGGGGCGGCGCGGGGGGCGTCCGGCGGTCACCTCGACGTGCAGGGCGTGCCCTTCGGGCAGGCTCACCGCCGTCGGTTCCGCCTGCAGGTCGACCCGGCCGCCGCCGGCCGGGACGGGCGCGGAGGCGTCGGTGATCCGGGTCCGGACGCCGTCCGGGCGGGCGTGCACGAACGTCGCGACGAGTTCGACGGGTTCCTTCGCCGTGACGTCGGCGGCCAGGCGGGCGGAGCCGTGCCAGGCCAGCGGCCCGGGGACGGTCAGCCTCACCACGTCCGGGCGGTCCGCCGGGGCGCCGAGGTCGGCCGAGTGTGGCAGCGAGCCGAACGGGCGCGCCGGGTCATGGCGCAGGACCGCGTGCGGGGCCGGGAACGTGTGGGAGCGGTGTACCGGGCGGGAGGACGGCAGCGGATCGCGTCCGGTCCAGCCCTCGCCGAGGACCAGGCAGCGCTCCGGCACATTCCCTTTCTCACCGTGTGCCCGTGCCGCCAGCCAGTTCAGCATGAGGTCGGCCGCGTCGGGGCCGTCCGGGACGTCCAGCGCGCATTCCGGCTGGAGGCGGTGGGTGAGCGGGGACGCCCAGCCGCCCATGATCACGGTGGGTTCGGCGGCCAGGCGGGCGTGCCGGAGGGTGGTGCGGGCGGAGCGGCAGTACCAGCTGCCCAGGTGCAGCGTGGGAGCGGTCGCGGCGCGGACCGCCCGGGTCACCAGGCGGCTCGCCTCTCGCCAGGTGTCCGGGGTGGGCGGCCAGGGGCCGAGCGGTACCGGCCAGCGCTCGGCGAACCCGGGAGAGGCCGGGTCGGCGTCGAGGCCGCCGGAGAAGGCGGTGACCAGGTCGTACAGGCCGGGACGGACGGTGCGCCCGGTGCCGAACTCGATGCGCCACCACAGCTCGTCGTCCAGGGCCGGTACCCCGTCCATCGGCCAGGGCTGGCGTGAGGCGACGGCGCGGACCGAGGGGTGGGCGGCCGTGCACCAGGCGGCGAACGCCTCGTAGCCGGTGCCGCCGAGCAGTACCCGTCCGTCGCTCCAGGAGCGGGCGGCCACCCAGTCGAGGGTGGCCGCGCCGTCCGGGCCCTCGTCGGCGCCGGGCCGGAACGCCCCGCCGGACCGGTGCCTGCCGCGCACGTCCTGGACCAGGACGGCCACTCCCGCCTCGGCCAGCGCCGCTGCCTCAGGCCACAGGCCGGGCGTCCCGTAAGGGGTGCGGACCACCGCGCAGGGGGCCGGTGTCCCGGCGGGCAGGAACAGATCGCCGACGAGCGCGGTGCCGTCCTCCACCCGGATCGTCACGTCCGGTTCGATCCGAGGGTTCACGCGGGCACCTCGCGCATCAGGCCCGCCGGAACCGGCAGGACGGGGTGGCGGCGTACGGCGCCGTCGGCCAGGTCGATGCCGACCTGGACGTTCCTTCCGGTCGGCCGCCCTCCGGCCCGCCAGGTCCACAGGTCCGCGGCCAGGAAGGCGGCGGCCGCGGCGGCCCCGACGGCTCCGGCCGGGTCCGGCTCCGGTCTGCCGCCCTCGTCGAGCCAGCGCCAGTGGGCCGCGAGCTGCTCCGGCCAGGCGCTGGCGGCCAGGCGCCGGATCCGGACGTCGGCGTGTCCGCTGTCGCCCGGCTGCGTCCAGAAGGGGCCGACGTACCAGCGGCGGCCCTCGGCGTATCCCCGGTGCCAGGGCACGCCCGCCGCGACGACCTGCGGCTCCAGCTCCGACCAGCGCCGGTCGGGCAGCCAGGCCGCGGCCGACACCAGCGCGAGCGGCTTCCGTTCCAGCAGGTCTTCTTCCGCGCCGCGCAGCACTTCCAGACCGAGCCGCTCCAGCAGGTCCGTCAACTGCGCGGCCAGCGGGCCGTCTCCGCTGACGCCGACCGGTCCGGGGCGGGGCTCTCCGGCGGACGCGAGCACGCCCTCCTCGGTGAACACCTCGAACAGTTCGGGAGCCCGCAGGTCCGCGGGGTGTCCCGGTTCGGGCTCGACGACCAGGAACTCCTCGGCCGGGGTGTGGACCAGCCATCCCTCGCCCTGCGGGATCAGCGACACGCCGCCGGCCCACCGCGAAAACTCGTCCATCGTCCTCTCGCGCTCCCTACTCTGCGAGGACCGGGTGCGGGTGCGCTACCACCGCGCCCGCACCCGGCCTTCTCATCGGTGTTCACTCACCTCGGGTCATCGCCAGGCGATGGCCGAGGACCGCGCCGTGGCGTGGTTGGAGGAGTGGACCTGACCGCGGCTCTTGGACACCGCCGGCTTCGAAACCTTCATCTCTGCTCACCTCCTTCCGGGAACTCGATCCGGACATCGGACGGCGGTCTCCGCCACCGCGAGGGGACGGGGTCGCGCCGTTCCGGCAGTTCTCGGTGCGCACCGATGTCGGAAATCCGGCGAACTGCCCTCCATATGAGAGCGGAAATGAAAATGGTTGTCAATGTCGTTAAAGTGTCGGACATGGAGACGGCCACCCCCGCGCCCGCCCCCGGGCTCCTCTCGCTGCTGTCGGCCAACCGGGACTTCCGCCTGCTCTGGCTGGGCGGCCTCGTGAGCGCCTGCGGCGGCTGGTTCAGCGCCGTCGCCGTGTTCGCGATGGTCCACGCCCACGGCGGCGGAGCGCTCGCCACCGGCGTCACGCTCGCGCTGCGCTACCTGCCCGGACTGCTCGTCGGCCCCTGGGCGGGGGTGCTCGCCGACCGCGCCGACCGGCGAACGGTGATGCTCGTCTGCGACGGCGTGCTCGCGGTGCTGGCGCTGTTCTTCCTACTCGCTGACAGTCCCGGCACCCTGTGGCTGGTCTATCCGCTGACCTTCGCCTCGGCGTCCGCGGGCTTCGTCTTCCAGGCCGCCCGCTCGGCATGGGCGCCCTCACTGGTGCGCGAGGACGAGTACGTGCTCTACTCGGCGGCCGTCCAGGTCAACGGCATGCTCTTCCAGGCCGTGGGCGGGCTGGCCGGCGCCGCCGTCATCGCCTTCGCGGGCTGGCGCTGGGCGTTCGCCGTCAACGCCCTGTCGTTCGTCGTCTCTTTGCTGCTGACCGCCAAGGCCACCACCGGACACCGGCGCGGCGGCGGAACCCGCGCCCCCTGGCTCGCCTCCCTCTGGGAGGGCCTGCGCGCCGCCCGCCGCGACCGGCTGATCGCCTCCCTGCTCTGGCTCGAGGCCGCCTTCTGCCTGGGACTGGGCGGCGCCATCACCGCGATGACCCACCTGGCCCTGCACGTCCACGACCTCGGCGACGGCGGGACCGGCTGGTTCTACGCCGTCCAGGGCACCGTCGGCGCCCTGGTGCTCCTGACGTGCTCGGCCCGCCTCCAGCGGGCGGCCCCCCGCACCCGGCTGACGATCGTCGGCCTCTCCTGCCTCTTCGAGGGCCTGTTCACGATGATGCTCGGCCTGCCCTCACTCCCCGCGGTCGCCCTCCTGCTGTGGGGCGCGGCCGCCGCGGCCGACGTCGTCTACGGCCCCACCGCCGTCGCCGCGCTCCTGTCCGCCGCCCCCGACGAACTCCGCGGCCGGATCATGTCCCTGTGGAGCACCGTGGCCACCACGAGCCTCGCCCTCTCCTCCGCCCTGAGCGGCGCCCTCCTCGACACCGCCGGCCACCGCCTCCTCCCCGCCCTCCTCGGCACCGCGATGTCCCTCTCAGGCCTGACCTGGCTGACCACCCTCCGCAACACCGCTCCCCCCACCAAGATGAAAGGTGACCCCCGATCACCACTTCAGACCATATAGATTTATGTATAATCAGAACGTGATCACATGGTGGCAGATCGAGATCGAGCCCGAGGTCAGGCAGTGGCTGGAGCTCCTCACCGACCGGCATTACGACAAAGCCGAACGGGCTGCCGACATGCTCGCGTCCCAGCCGACCACGCTCGGCGAACCGTACTCGCGCCACCTCGGCGGCAAAGTCCGCGAACTACGCTTCGTCCTGGACGGGAACGCCGTCCGGATCACCTACTGGCTCGCCCCAAAGCAACGGATCGTACTGCTCACGGTGTTTCGTAAGACTCGACAACGTGAGGAGGCGGAGATCGAAAGGGCCCGCCAGGCACAGAAAGTGTGCGAAGCCGAGCACGGATCCGCCGCGCACATCTACGACCGGAGCAAGGAGGAGACACCGTGAACCACTCCCAGTGGAAGACCCGCCGCACCAGGAGACTTCTCGGCGAAACGGTCGAAGAATCCCCTGCCTACATCGAGGCCGGGCATGCTCTGGCGCTCGGGCAGGCCGTCTACGACCGCCGCACCGCGCTGGGGATCTCCCAGGCCGAACTGGCTCGCCGCGCGGGCATGACCCAACCGCAGATCTCCAACATCGAGGGCGGTGATTCGGTGCCGACTCTGCCCCTGCTCACCAGACTCGCCGGAGCTCTGGACGCCTCTCTCACCATCCGGCTGGACGACAGCGACTCCACCTTCGTCTTCACTCCGCATCAGGGCCCCGGCCCTGATGCCTCGTCCTCTGACAGCCACACGTCGGCTGCGTGATCTCAGGACGAGTCGTCCAGCGAACTCGGCATGAACCTTCGCAACGTCAAGGACCCCAAGCCGACCGGCCAGACCGTTGATCTCAACGGCGTCACCACGAGCTCCTCGCAGCGCGGTGACGCGGCAGCGGGCCCCGTTCCGAAAGGAACGGGGCCCGCTGGCGACGGAGGTCAGGCGGACGGCTCGAGGATGAAGACCGGGATCTCGCGGTCGGTCTTCGTCCGGTACTCCTCGTAGTCGGGCCAGACCGCCACGGCCAGGGCCCACCACTTTCTGCGCTCCTCGCCTTCGGCGAGACGCGCGGTGTAGTCGAGGACGGTCGCGCCGTCCTGCAGCGAGACGTGGGGGTCGGCCACGATGTTGTGGTACCAGAAGGGGTTGGTGGGAGCCCCTCCCTGGGAGGCTACGACGGCGTAGCGGGTGCCGTCGGTGACCCTCATCAGCGGTGTCTTCCTGATCTTTCCTGACTTCGCGCCCCTGGTCGTGAGGATGATGACGGGCTTCCCCTGCAGGGTGCCGCCCTCCGCACCACCGGTACGTTCGTAGAGTTCCACCTGGTCGGCGACCGGGGCGTAGGGGCTCGGTTCGTACTCACCTGTCGGCGGCATCGTGACTCCTTTTCTTCTCGGGTGTTGCGTTGGGGTCGGCCGTGGGTGGCGCTCAGCTTCGCGAGGTCCTGGGTGGGGTTCTCGCGGCGGCCGACAGTTGTTTGTGGAGGCGGGTGGTGAGCATCGCCATCTCGTAGCCGACCAGACCGATGTTCCCGTCGGAATCGCTGAGGACGGCGAGACAGCTTCCGGAACCGGCGGAGGACACAAAAAAGAGGGCGTCTTCCAGCTCGACGATGGACTGCTTCGTCTCCCTCCTGCCGAAGTGCTCCCGCACTCCGTTGGCCAGGCTGTGGAGGCCGGAGGAGAGGGCCGCGAGGTGCTCCGCCTCCTCGTGGCCGACCGTTCTGGAGGCGCTCATCACGAGGCCGTCGCGGGACAGGAGCACGGCCTGCCGGATCTCGCCGACACGGTCGACCAGATCGTCGAGAAGCCAGCTCAGGTCGTTGGGTGCACTCCGTTGTCTCACGTCTCTCCCTGGGTGGGGCCGCCTCCGAAGGCGGGTGGTCCGTCGCCGTCGGCGGCACGTCCGGCGGTCCAGCCCTCCTGCAGCGACGAGAGCAGGCGGCGGTTGGCTTCCGGGCGGTGCTCGTCGAAGTCCTCGTGAGCCGTCTCGAACGGATCGTCTCCGGGAGCCGACGGGGGTGAGGACCGCAGTTGGGGGGCCAGGTGCTCCCGTCGTGTACGGCGGGGAAGGGGGCCGGTTTCTTCTCGCCGCTGGGCCGTGGGTGTCCTCGGCGGCGCCTCCGGAGCAGAAGAGGCGCTCTCCTCTGGAGGCCGGATTCCGGGCTTGCGCGCGACCGGCTCCTGCCTGCCGTCCGTCGCGGGTGCTGAGGGAGGCCGCTCGTCTTCGGAGATCACCAGTGAGGCGGGAAGGAGCACGACCGCCGTGGTGCCTCCGTAGACGGAGGGGAGCAGCGTGACCTTGATGCCGTGGCGTGCGGCGAGCCTGGCGACCACGAACAGCCCGAGCCTCTCGCTCTCCGCCAGGTCGAACTCCGGCGCTTCGGCCAGCCGCCGGTTGACGACGGCCAGGTCCTCGGCGTCCATGCCGACTCCGCGGTCCACCACCTCCACGGTCAGCCCGTTGCCGGCGGGCACGGCCTGGACGTGGACCTCGGTGTGCGGCGGCGAGAACGTCGTCGCGTTCTCGATCAGCTCGGCCAGGAGGTGGATGATGTCGGCCGCCACGTTTCCGGGCACCGCGACGGGCACGGCCGCCGACACCTCGACACGGGTGTAGTCCTCCACCTCCTCCAGGGCCGCGCGGAGCAGGTCCTCCACGGGGACCGGCCTGTTCCAGCTCCGCATGGTCCGCGACCCGGACAGGATGACCAGGCCCTCGGCGTGGCGACGCATGCGGGTGGTGAGATGGTCCAGGTGGAAGAGCTCCTCGAGTTCCTGCGGGCTGGACGCCTTGCGCTCCATCGCGTCGAGCATCCGCAGCTGCCGCTGCAGCAGCGACTGGCTCCGCCACGCGAGGTTGACGAAGACCCTGCTGATGCCCCTGCGCACCCGGGCCTCGCCCACTGCCGCCTCGATCGCGGTGCGCTGCACCTTGGTGAAGGCGTCGGCCACCCTGGCCACCTCCAGGATCCTTCCCGTCGTGAAGAGAGGCGCCTCGGCGGGAAGGTCCACCTCGTCCTCCCGCCTCAACCGGGCGATGACCTCGGGCAGCCGTTCGTTCGCCAGTTCCTGCGCCGCTCCCTGCAGTCCGCGCAGCTCGCCTGACAGGCTCCGGGCGAACCGGACCGACAGCAGAAGGGAGGCCACCACCACCAGCAGTCCCGCGCCGCCGACCACGAGGAGTTGCCGCAACGTGGAGCGCCCGGCCGCTTCGGTCTGATCGGTCAGGACGGTGATGGCCTCCAGCTGCGCCTGCTGCCAGGGATCCGTCACCTTCGGGATCGTGGCCCGCCACTCCTGGAGCACCCTGGAGGTGACGGCGCGGTCGGAGCCCGCGATGCCCTGCTCCAGCTCCTGGTACCGGGAGTATTCGGAGGTCCGGACCACGCCTTCGAAGACCCCGCGCACCCCCGTGCTCGGACTGGACAGCGCCGCGTCGGCGGCCTCTCCGCGGAGGGTCGCCGCTCTGGTGAACTGCCGGTGCTCATCGGCCGTCATCGGCCCCTTGCGGGTCTCCAGGAGGGACAGCAGCGCGTCCTCGCGCAGCAGATGGTCACCCGCCCTGTTCAGGTCGATCATGGCGATCGTGGTCTGGTAGACGCCCACGTCGCCGGCCGCGGCGATGCCGCCGAGCGCCTCGGTCGTGTCGTCGAAGAGCGCGCCGTACCGGACGATCGCCTCCACCGGGGGGATGCCCGCCGCCCGGACCTCGTCCCGCAGTCCCGCGATGCCGCCGTAGCGCTGATCGAGCTCGCGCAGGCTCCGGCCGGTCTCGCCTTCGAGCATGTCCTGGGCCGCGGGAAGGGCGTTGTCCCGGAACGCCTTGAGCGCCGCGTCCGTCGCCGCTTCGGCCGTCTGCAGCTGCCGTGCCCCTCGCCGCCCGTGCGATCCGAGCACCACCGCGGCGGCGGCCCTCTCCTGCTGCAGGGCGACCCCGACGGATCCGACGGGCAGGGCGACCTCGTCGACCATCCGCGCGAACTCGATCTTCTTCAGCGCCTCGCCGAGGGAGAGGCTCGCGGCGAAAGCCCACAGGACCAGCAGAGAGGCCAGCGGCAGGATCAGCAGCAGGGTGGTCCGATAACGAATCGAGTGCTGCCGGGCGCGTTTGTGCGACATCGGAGCGCGTTGAGAGGCGGGCATGAAGGACTCCATGAGCGTGGGGACGTGTCACCGGGGCTGTGCCGCGTGCTCCGGTGAGGCCATCCGCCTGGCGGCCCGGTAGCCGAAGACCATGCCCGAGCCGAGGGGGGTGCCGGGGCCCGGGTAGACGTGGCCGGCCACGGACGCCGCCGAGTTGCCCGCGGCGTACAGGCCGGGGACGGGGGTGCCCGACTCGTTCAGGACCCGGCCGTCCTCGTCGGTCCGGGCGCCGCCCTTGGTGCCGAGGTCGCCGAGCACGATCTGGACGGCGTGGAACGGCCCCCGCTCCAGGGGCGTCAGGCAGGGGTTCGGTCCCTCGCCCGCCGCGAAGAACCGGTCGAAGGGGTCCTCTCCCCGGTGGAAGTCCTCATCGACACCGGACGCGGCGAACCCGTTGAAGCGCTCGACCGTCTTCTCGAGGGCGTCGGCGGGGACGTCGATCAGCCCGGCGAGACCGGCCAGGGTGCCCGCGGTGCGCCACAGGCCCGCTTCGCGGAAGGCGGCGGCGTCCGGGGCGGGCTGGCTGATCGCCGGGATGGTGTCGAAGCGGTCGTCGAAGACGAACCAGACGGGGATGTGGGAGACGCCGGTGGCCTGGCCACGGAGGATCTCGTGGCCCATGCGGTCGTAGGGCAGGGACTCGTTGGCGAACCGCTCCCCCGCGGCGTTGACGAGGATGCCGCCGCGCAGGCCGAGGGTGAAGGCGGCCCGGCCGTTGGGGAAGAGGGTGGCCGGACACCACCAGGCCTCGTCCATCAGGTCGACGGCGGCACCGGCCTCGCGCAGGGCTGCGAGGGCGTCACCGGTGTTGGAGCCGGGCGCGGCCGAGGTCCACCGGCCGCCGGGGAGGCCGTGGTGGCGGATGCGCAGTTCGTCGTCGCATTCGAAGCCGCCCGCGGCGAGCACCACGCCGCGTTCGGCGCAGATGCGTCGCGTCCCGTTCTCCGTCTCGACCACGACTCCGGTCACCCGACCGTCCTCAATGATCAGGGAGGTCATGCGGGTGCGGGTGCGCAGGCTCGCGTTGCCCGTCGCGTCCAGCGCCAGCAGGAAGCGTCCGATGAGCGCCTGGCCGCCGATGAGGGTCGCGCGGTCCTGGTCGACGCCGAACTGGTCCGTGGCGATGGGCGGGCGGAGCCGGTCGAGCCAGGTGCCGAGCTCGGCGGACGGGAGCGGCAGGGGGCAGATGCTCCGGCCGCCCGTGATGCGGCCGGGCGCCTCGAAGTAGTCGGGGAACGGCCGGTACTCGAAGCGGAGGAGGGGGTCGTTCTCCAGGAACTCCACGAGTTCCGGACCGGTGGACAGGAAGGCCTCTTGCAAAAAGCCCGGCGTTCGGTTACCGACGACGGTCCTGAAGTACTCCTTGCCGAGTTCCACGCTGTCCGCCAGCCCGGCGCGCTCGAGCGCCTGGTTGCCGGGCAGCCAGATGCTGGCGCCCGAGTAGGCGCTGGTTCCGCCGAAGTACTCCGTCTTCTCCAGCACGATGGTGCTCAGCCCGCCGGACGCAGCCGTGTAGGCGGCCGCCAGAGCCGCCCCGCCGGAGCCGACGACGACCACGTCCGCGGTCTCGTCGAAGCCGTCCTGTACCGCGTTCATCTGGGTCTCCTCTTATTTCAGCAGTGCGAGTTCTTCGGGTGTCAGCTCGAGGTCCACCGCGGCGAGCGAGTCGAGGACCGACTCGGGGCGGCTCGCGCCGGGGATCGGGATGACCGAGGGAGAGCGGTGGAGCTGCCAGGCGAGGGACACCCGTTGCGGGCTCACTCCCCGGGCGGCCGCCACCTCGTTGAAGGACGAGTACGTCGAGCCGAGGGCCTTGGCCTCGCGCATGCCGCCCAACGGACCCCAGGAGAGGAAGGCCAGCCCGAGCTCCTCGCACAGGGCGATCTCGGGTTCGCTCCCGCGCGCCCGGGGCGAGTACTCGTTCTGGACCGCGACCAGGGCCTCGCCGAGGACGCGGCGCGCGGTGCGGATCTGGCCGGTGTCGACGTTGGAGATGCCCACGCGCCGGATCAGGCCCTCGTCGTACAGGTCCTTCAGCCCGCCCATGCTCTCCTCGAAAGGGGTGCGGGGGTCGGGGCGGTGGTGCAGGTAGAGGGGGAGCGCCTCCAGGCCCAGGCGGTCCAGGGACGCCTGGCAGGCCCGCCGCAGGTGCGCGGGGCTGCCGTCGATCCACCAGGTGTCGTGTTCGGCGTACCGCAGGTGGCCGCCCTTGGTCGCCACCACCACGTGGTCGGTGGAGCCGGAGTAGAGCTTCAGCGCGCGGGCGACGAACCGCTCGTTGACGCCGTATCCGCCGCCGGCCGGGCCGTAGACGTCGGCGGTGTCGAGCAGGTTCACGCCCGCGTCGAGGGCGGCGTGCACGGTCCGGAGCCCGCGCTCCTCGTCGTAGCCGGGCACCTGGGTCAGGGTCATCGAACCCAGCCCGATCGCGGTGACCTCCAGGTCGCCGAGCTTCCGGGTCCGGGCGCGGGCCGCGCTCATTTGCCGACCACCGTCCAGCCTCCGTCGACCGGCGTGCAGACGCCCGTGGTGTACGACGCGTCGAGCAGCAGGTGTTCGATGGCCGCGGCCATCTCGTCGGGCGTGGCGAGGCGGCTCATCGGGATGCGCGCCTTGGTGGCCGACACGTCGTAGCCCTGGTCGACCATCTCCTGGACCATGGGGGTCAGGGTGTGGCCCGGCGCGACGGAGTTGACCCTGATGCCCAGCGGCGCCCATTCGATGGCCAGGTTCTGGGTGAGCTGCCCGATGGCGGCCTTGGCGACTCCGTAGTCCGCCTGGTTCGCCCAGCCGCGGTAGGCGGTCGTCGAGGAGATGGTGACGATCGCGCCCCGCTCCGCACGTCCTTCGGTCGGCCCGCCGCCGGCGGGGGCGGGGCCTTCCCCGGCCAGCCCCGCGGCGAGCGCGCGGGCGGTCACCAGGGTTCCGACCAGGTGGATGTCGAGGATCCGCCGGTAGTTCTTCAGGTCCAGCTCCAGGGCGGGCTTGAACTCTCCCCGCACTCCGTGGCAGGTCACCAGACGGGACGGGACTCCCGCCTTCTTCGCGGCTTCCGCGAAGGCGGCGCGCACCTCGTCCTCGTCGGTGACGTCCACCTTGAAGAACTGGAGCACGCCGTCCTGCCCGAACGGGTCCGGAGGGGCCTGGAGGTCCAGAACGGTCACGGCGGCTCCCCGGGCCAGCAGGCGCCGTACCACCGCCAGACCGATTCCGCTGCTGCCGCCCGTGACGATCGCGTGTTCTGCGAGCATGGATGTTCCTCCCTCACTAGTCGTCGTCGCCCGCTCCCGCGACGGCATCGTCTGCGCCCCCCACC
>NZ_BAAAHH010000018.1:0-128702 GCF_039525175.1 Actinocorallia libanotica | reverse complement strand
TCCCGCCGCGCGGCGGGAGCGGGCGACCGGTCAGCCCGCCTGCGGCGCGCGTCCGCCGATGGCCTCGGTGACGGCCTCGGCCGCGCCGGTCAGCCTCTTCAGCCAGGCGGTGATCTGCTCCACGTCGGCCTGCGGCGGCATGCCGAAGAGCGCGAGGACCTGCGCCACCGAGCCGTCGGGCCCGTATACCGGGGCGCCCAGGAGCCGGACGTCGTACAGCCGTCCGGGCTCGAGGTCGCCGGGCTCGTAGGAGCCCTTGATCCGCTCGAGGAGCGCGCCCGTCAGGCGCTCCAGTTCGGGCGTGCGCGGTGCGGTGGAGAAGCGGTCGATCTCCTCCCAGACCTCGTCGTGGTCGGGCGCCCGCAGGGCCAGCGACCAGCGGCGCTCCCGGACCCGGGCGAGCATGTCCCGGTAGAACGCCCGGTCGGTGTCGGTCAGGGGGAGGTTGCGTCTGGCCAGCCAGGCGTCGACCGCCTCGTCCCCGCGGTCGGCGACGAACAGCGCGCCGTACGGCGGGGCGAAGGGCATCCGGCGGCCGATGTGGCCGTGGACGGTGCTCTTCGCCGTTCCCGAGCCCGCGACGATGACGAGCTCGTCGGCGACGATGGACTGCGCGTAGCACTCCAGCTGCAGGTCGGCCGACAGCCTCTCCATGTGCTCCCGGGCCAGATCGGCGATCTTGATCTGGCCGAGGAGGTCGCTCTCGTACGGGGCGACCAGGGCGCCCGGGGAGAACGCGCCGTATCCGCCCTGGAAGAACAGCAGCGGCGGGACGGAGTTCAGCACCCCGAGGTCGCGGACCGCGCCCAGGACGATGTCGTGGTCCCCCGCTTCGATGGTCTCGGAGAAGTCGCAGTCGATCCAGGCGACGGCCTCCTCCAGCACCGGTGCTCCCGAAGAGGCGGCGCGCCAGTCGACACCGGCGAACTTGTCGCCCGTCTTGGAGGCGAACCGCCGGCACAGGTCCTCCTGGTCTGCGGCGAGCACGTTGACGCAGAAGGACGAAGCCGTGCGCAGCTTCGCGTAGCTGCTCGAAGTCCTGCTCGGCAGGAACGCGACGAGCGGCGGTTCCAGGGAGACCGAGGTGAACGAGCCGACCACCATCCCCACCGGCTCGCCGTCCTCGGCGATGCCGGTGATGACCACCACGCCGGTCGGGAAGTGGCCGAGGACCTCGCGGAAGCGCTTGGCGTCGAAGGGCGCCCGCGTGCCGGTCATCGGGCGTCCGCCATGAGCGTGCCGCCGCCCTGGACGGGGGTCGGCGCCGGGGCTCCGAGGTGCTCGCGCAGGGTGCTCCCGGTGTACTCCTTGCGGAAGACGCCGCGGTCCTGGAGCCGCGGCACGACCGCCTCGACGAAGTCCTCCAGGCCCCGGGGCAGGTCGGCGGGCATGAGGTTGAACCCGTCCGCGGCCCCGGCCTCGAACCAGCGGACCAGGTCGTCGGCGATCTCGTCGGGCGTGCCGACGAGGGAGCGGTGCCCGGTGCTGAGCCCGATGCGCTGCGCGACCTGCCGCAGCGTCAGCCCCTCCTCCTCTGCCATCGCCATGAACAGCGCGGGGCGCGAGACGCTCGCGTGGGCGGGCATGAGGCCGCGCACGTCGGGGAAGGGCTCGTCGAGGTCGAAGACGGTGAAGTCGACGCCGCCGAACATCTGCTGCATGAAGGCCAGGGTCGCCTCGGGGCGGACCAGCTCGCCGAGCTCGCGGGCGAGTTCGCGCGCCTCCTCCTTGGTCCGGCCGATGATCGGGGTGATGCCGGGCATGACGGCGACCGCGTGCGGGCCGCGGCCCTTGGCGGACGCCAGCTCGTGCATCTGGGAGACGAACGCCCTGGAGTCCTCGATGTCGAACTGGGTGGTGAACACCATGTCCGCGAACTGCGAGGCCAGGTTCATGCCCGCCGGGGACGAGCCGGCCTGGACGAGCAGCGGCCACCCCTGCGGGGAGCGCGGGATGGTCAGCGGTCCCCGGACGGTGAAGTGCTTGCCCTGGTGGTCGATCTGCCGGATCCGCCCCAGGTCGGCGTAGACCCCGGACTCCCGGTCCAGGACGACGGCGTCGTCCCGCCAGGCGTCCCACAGCCGGGTGACGACCTCCACGAACTCCTCGCCCCGCTCGTAGCGGTCGGCGTGCGCGGGCAGCTCGGCGCTGCCGAAGTTGCCCGCGGCGGTGCCGATGGCGGTGGTCACGATGTTCCACCCGGCGCGGCCGCCGCTCATGTGGTCGAGGGTCGCGAACTGGCGGGCCACGGTGAAGGGCGCGCCGTAGGTCGTGGAGCTGGTGCCGATGAGGCCGATGCGCGAGGTCACCGCCGCCAGCGCGGACAGGATGACGATCGGGTCGGGGCGTTCGCTGGCGTCGGTGCCGATCGAGGTGCTGAGGTTGAGCGCGTCGGCGATGAAGACGGCGTCGAGCTTGCCGGCCTCGGCCACCTGGGCGACCTTCGTCCAGTGCTCCAGCGTGTGGACCTTGCCGGGCTCCGTCCGTGGAGACCGCCACACCGACTGCGCGGCTCCCAGCCCCTGGGCGAAGACCGCCAGGTGCATCTGGCGACCGTTGTCACTCATGTTCTCTCCCTGCGTGGACGTCTGCTTGTGGTGATCGGGGAAGGGGACGCCGGTCAGAGCCGCTCGATGATCGTCACGTTGGCCTGGCCGCCGCCCTCGCACATCGTCTGGAGCGCGTAGCGCCCGCCCCGCCGCTCCAGCTCGTGCAGCATGGTCGTCATCAGCCGGGTGCCGGTGGCCCCGATCGGGTGGCCGAGGGCGATGGCCCCGCCGTTGGCGTTGACCCGCTCCGGGTCGGCGCCGGTCTCCTTGAGCCAGGCGAGCACGACCGAGGCGAAGGCCTCGTTGACCTCGAAGAGGTCGATGTCGCCGATCGACAGGCCGGTCCGCTCCAGGGCGCGCCTGGTGGCGGGGATCGGTCCGGTCAGCATCCAGATCGGGTCGTCGGCCAGTACCGAGATGTGGTGGATCCGGGCCCGGGGGGTGAGGCCGAGCTCGGCGACGGCGCGTTCGGAGGCGACCAGGAGCGCCGACGCGGCGTCGCTGATCTGGCTGGCGACGGCGGCGGTGAGCCGTCCTCCTTCGCGGAGGGCCTTGAGCCCGGCCATCTTCTCCAGGCTGGTGTCGCGGCGCGGCCCCTCGTCGGCGGAGAGCCCTCTGAGCGGGGCGATCTCCTTGGCGAAGCGGCCTTTGTCAGTCGCGGTGACGGCGCGGCGGTGGCTCTCCAGCGCGTACGCCTCCATCTCCTCGCGGGTGATCCCCCACTTCTCGGCGATCATCTCGGCGGAGCGGAACTGGGAGACCTCCTGGTCTCCGTACCGCGCGGTCCAGCCTTCGGACTCGGCGAAGGGGGTGGTGAAGCCGAACTGCTCGCCGACGGTCATCGAGGTGGAGATGGGGATGGCCGACATGTTCTGCACGCCGCCCGCCACGATGAGGTCGGCGGTGCCCGACATGACGCCCTGCGCGGCGAAGTGCACGGCCTGCTGGCTGGAGCCGCACTGCCGGTCGATGGTCACGCCGGGCACGTGGTCGGGCAGGCCCGCGGCCAGCCAGGCGGTGCGGGCGATGTCCCCGGCCTGCGAGCCGACGGTGTCGTTGCATCCGAAGATCACGTCGTCGACCCGGGCCGGGTCGAACCCGCCGCGGTCCACCAGGGCGGACAGCACGTGGGCGCCGAGATCGGCGGAGTGGACGGCGGCGAGGGCGCCGCCGCGGCGGCCGACGGGCGTCCTGACCGCGTCGATGATGTAGGCCTCGGCCATGGGGTGTCTCCTCTCAGGGGTGCTGGCTGCTCACGGACACGACCTCGCCCGTGAGGTAGGAGGAGTAGCCGCTGGCGAGGAACACCATGACGTTGGCGATCTCCCAGGGCTGCGCTGCTCTACCAAACGCTTCTTTGGTTTTGAGCTCGGCGAGGAACTCCGGGGTGGTGACCTTCTCCAGGAACGGGTGCATGGCCAGGCTCGGCGAGACGGCGTTGACCCGGATGCCGTGCGGGGCGAGGTCCATCGCGGCGGACCTGGTCAGGGCCATGACCCCGGCCTTGGCCGCCGCGTAGTGGGCCTGACCCTCCTGGGCGCGCCAGCCGACGACCGAGGCGTTGTTGACGATCACGCCCTTGCGCCCCGCCCCGGCCATGCGCCTTCCCGCGGCGCGGACGCAGCGGAAGGTGCCGGTGAGGGTGATGTCCAGGACCTTCTGCCACTGCTCGTCGGTCATCTCCAGCAGGGAGGCGGTGCCGCCGAGCCCGGCGTTGTTGATCATCACGTCGACGCCGCCGAACGGCTCCGCCGCGTCCAGCAGCGCCGCGACCTGCTCTTCCTTCGTCACGTCGCAGGGCACCGCGGCGACCCGGTCGGCGCCGAACTCCTCACCGAGCGCGCCGACCGCCTCCTCGAGCCGGCGCTCGTGGGTGTCGCCGAGGACGACCGCGCGGGCGCCCTCCTCCAGGCAGCGCCGGACGGCGGCCGAGCCGATGCCGGCCCCCGCCGCGGCGGTGACCACGACGGTGCGTCCTGCCAGCAGCCCGTGTCCGGGCACGTAGTCGGGTGCCGGCTGCTCGGTTCTCGTCAGGTCCACGTGCGTTTCTCCGTCTCCTGGCTCCGTTCGGCCGTGGGGGTGGCGGCCGAAGTCGGGAGCGACCATACTAAATCAAACATTTGTTTGGTATACGTTCTATGGGGCGGCACGCAACCCCCATGACCGCTCAGAGGGAGACGAGATTCGATGAGCAGTGAACAGCCCGCGTCCGAGGAGCAGGTCGTCCTCTACGAGCGCCGCGGTCCGGTCGCCTTCGTGACGCTGAACCGGCCCGAGTACCGCAACGCGCAGAACTCCAAGGTCACCTACGCGCTCGACGCCGCGTTCGTCCGGGCCGTCGACGACGACGACGTCAAGGTCATCGTGCTCGCCGGGAACGGCGACCACTTCTGCGCCGGACACGACATCGGCACCCCTGGCCGCGACATCGACGAGTCCTTCGAGCGCAAGGCCGTCATCTGGTGGGACCACACCCGCAAGCAGGGCGTCGACCGCAGGCTCGCCCGCGAGGCCGAGGTCTACCTGGGCATGTGCCGCCGCTGGCGGGAGATCCCCAAGCCGATGATCGCCATGGTCCAGGGCGCCTGCATCGCGGGCGGCCTGATGCTCGCCTGGTCCTGCGACTTCATCGTCGCGTCCGAGGACGCCTTCTTCTCCGACCCCGTCGTGCGCATGGGCATCCCCGGGGTGGAGTACTTCGCCCACCCGTGGGTGATGAACCCGCGCGCGGCCAAGGAGTTCCTCTACACCGGAGGCCGCTTCAGCGCGCAGCGCGCCCACGACCTCGGCATGGTCAACCACGTGGTGCCGAGGGAGCGGCTGGAGTCCGAGGTCGTGGAGCTCGCCGAGCGCATCAGCGACATGCCGAGCTTCGGCCTCGCGCTGACGAAGAAGGCGATCAACCAGGCCGAGGACCTCCAGGGCATGCGGTCCGGCATGGACTCGGTCTTCGGCCTGCACCACGCCGCGCACGCCCACAACGCCGAGGTGAGCGCCGACTCGCTGGCGGGTCTGGACGCACGCGGCATGGCCGAGGCCAACAAGCGCGCCGAGGGAGCCCGATGAACCTCGACCTCGATGAACGCGAGAACGCCTTCCGGGAGGAGGCGCGGGCCTGGCTGCGCGAGCACGTGCCCGCCGAGCCCCTGGCGAACATGGACACCCCCGAGGGATTCACCGCGCACCGCGAGTGGGAGCGGACCCTCGCGGAAGGCGGCTGGTCCGTCGTCTCCTGGCCCGCCGCCTACGGCGGCCGCGACGCCTCCCTCCTGGAGTGGGTCCTGTTCGAGGAGGAGTACTACCGCGCGGGCGCGCCCTCGCGCGTCGCCCAGAACGGCATCTCCCTGCTCGCCCCGATCATCTTCGAATACGGGACCGCCGGGCAGAAGGAGCGCTACCTGCGCCCGATGGCCGACGGCTCCGAGGTCTGGGCGCAGGCGTGGTCCGAGCCCGAGGCGGGAAGCGACCTCGCGGCGCTGCGGAGCACCGCGGTCCGCGACGACGCCCGCGGCGGCTGGGTGCTGAACGGCCAGAAGACCTGGAGCTCCCGCGCGGCGTTCGCGCACCGCGGCTTCGGGCTCTTCCGGTCCGACCCCTCGCAGGAGCGGCACCGGGGCCTGACCTACTTCCTGTTCCCGCTGGACGCCGAGGGGATCACCGTCCGCCCGATCGGCAAGCTCGACGGGCACCCCGGCTTCGCGGAGATCTTCTTCGAGGACGTCTTCGTGCCCGACGCCGACGTCCTCGGCACCCCCGGCGACGGCTGGCGTGTCGCGATGAGCACCGCCGGGAACGAGCGCGGCCTGTCCCTGCGCTCCCCCGGCCGCTTCTGCGCGGCGGCGGACCGGCTGGCCGCGCTGTGGAAGGAGCGCGGCCGGGAGGCCCCCGCCTCGCTGGGAGAGCGCGTCGCCGACGCCTGGATCGCCGCGCAGGCCTACCGCCTCTACACCTTCGGGACCGTCGCCCGGCTCACCGGCGGCGGCGACATCGGCGCCGACGGCAGCGTCAACAAGATCTTCTGGTCGGAGCTCGACGTGCGGCTGCACGAGACGGCGCTCGACCTGCTCGGCCCGGAGGCCGAACTGCGCGACGAGGGCGCGGCGGCCGGCGGCGCCTGGATGGACGGCTACCTGTTCGCCCTCTCCGGACCCATCTACGCCGGAACGAACGAGATCCAGCGCAACATCGTGGCCGAGCGCCTGCTGGGCCTGCCGAGGGGGAAGCGATGAGATTCGCTCTGACCGACGAGCACCGCGGCTTCGCCGAAGCGCTCGACGACCTGCTGGGAAAGGCCGAGGTGCCCTCCGTCTCGCGGAGCTGGGCGAACGGCGACCTCTCCGGCGGGCTCGACCTGTGGCGGCGGCTGGCGGACGTCGGCGTGACCGCGCTCCGCATCCCTGAGGAGCACGGCGGGCTCTCCGCCGAGCCCATCGACGTGGTGGTCGCCTTCGAGGCGCTGGGCCGCCACCTCGCGCCCGGCCCGTACGTCGAGTCGGTGGTCCTCGCCCCCGCGCTGCTCACCGCGGCCGGCGACGCCTCTCCCGCCCTGCCCGCGCTGGAGGGCCTGGCGGACGGCACGGCGATCGTCACCGTCGCGGCTCCCCCTGCGACACCGTTCGCCCTCGACGCCGACGCCGCCCAAATGGTGCTCCACCTCGACGGAACGGCGCTGTCCATCGCGACGGCGGGTGACCTGCGCGTGTCCGTTGACCGTTCGCGGCGGCTGTTCGAGGTCCTGCCCGGGGAGGACCTCGCTCGGCTCGATGACGCCGTCGTGGCGGAGGCTCTGGACACCGCCGCGCTGGCCTGCTCCGCACAGCTGCTGGGCGCCGGGGAGCGGGCGCTGGCCACCTCCGTGGAGTACACCAAGTCCCGCAGGCAGTTCGGCCGGGTCATCGGCGAGTACCAGGCGCTCAAGCACATGCTCGCCGACGTCCGGGTCGCCCTCGACTTCGCCCGCCCGCTGATCCACGGCGCCGCCGTCTCGCTCGCCACCAAGAGCGCCGACGCCCCGCGCGACGTCTCGGCCGCCAAGGTCGCCTCCGCCGAGGCCGCCTACCTCGCCTCCCGCGTCGCGCTCCAGACGCACGGGGCGATCGGCTACACCGAGGAGTACGACCTCGGCCTGTGGATCAACAAGATCCGCGCCCTGGTCACGGCCTGGGGCACCCCGGCCTTCCACCGCGGCAGGGTGCTCGCCGCCATCACCACCGCGACCGCATGAGGGGGCGGGAAAGTCCACCAGAAGGCGGACCGACCATCCTTATTCAAACAAATGACCGTTTGGTGCATACTGTCGGTTCGGGATGCCGAAGCGATCTTTTCACGCAAGTGTCCGTCGGAACGCTTCCGCGTCCGGCGCGGACCCCGTGCCGGGGAGAGGAGTCACCTCGTTGAGTGACAAGACGATGTCCGTGGAGGAGTTCGCCTCCACGATCGAGTCGGGGATGACCGTGGGCATAGGCGGCTGGGGTTCCCGGCGCAAGCCCATGGCGCTCGTCCGCGCGCTGCTGCGCACCGACGTCACCGACCTGACGGTCGTGAGCCTGGGAGGGCCCGACGTCGGGCTGCTCTGCGCCGCCGGAAAGGTGCGCAAGGTGGCCTACGGCTTCGTCTCCCTGGACAGCATCCCGCTCGACCCCCACTTCCGGGCGGCCAGGGAGAGCGGGACGGTGGAGATCGCCGAGTACGACGAGGGCATGTTCGTGGCCGGCCTGAAGGCGGCGGCCCAGCGGCTGTCGTTCCTGCCCACGCGGGCGGGCCTGGCCTCCGACGTCCTCACCATGAACCCGGAGCTGCGCACCGTCACCTCCCCCTACGCCGACGGGGAGGAGTACGTGGCGATGCCGGCGCTGCGCATGGACGTCGCACTGATCCACCTCAACCGCGCCGACGCCGCGGGCAACGGCCAGTACCTCGGCCCCGACCCGTACTTCGACGACCTGTACTCCATGGCGGCCGACCGCTGCTACCTCAGCTGCGAGGAGGTCGTCCCGACCGAGCGGCTGCGCGAGGCGCCCTTCCAGTCCCTGCTCGTCCGGCGGATGTACGTCAACGGCGTGATCGAGACGCCGCGCGGCGCCCACTTCACCTCCTGCGTCCCCGACTACGACCGCGACGAGGCGTTCCAGCGGGAGTACGCCGCCGCGGCCAAGGACGCCGAGTCCTGGAGCCGCTTCGAGGAGGCCTACCTGCGCGGGGACGAGAGCCGGTACCAGGCCGCCGTCGCCGACTTCGCCAGCACCGGAACGAGGAGTGCCTGACCATGGAGTTCACCCGAGCGGAAGTCTGCGTCGTCGCCGCCTCCGATTCCTGGCGCGACGCCGGAGAGGTGCTGGCGCACGCCGTGGGGACCGTCCCGGCGCTCAGCGCGCGCCTGGCGCGGCTCACCCACTCCCCCGACCTCGTGCTGTCCGACGGCGAGGCGTTCTTCATGAGCGAGCCCGCGCCTCTGGGCAAGACGGCCGCCGACGGAGGGGTGGTCGAGGCCTGGGCGCCCTTCAGCAGCATCTTCGACATCCTGCAGTCGGGCCGCCGCCAGAGCATGATGGGGGCGAGCCAGCTCGACCGGTACGGCAACCAGAACATCTCCTGCATCGGCGACTGGCGGCGGCCCAAGCGGCAGCTGATCGGCGTCCGCGGCGCGCCGGGCAACACCGTGAACCACCGGACGAACTACTGGGTCTCCCGGCACTCGGCCAGGGTCTTCGTCGAGCGGGTCGACGTCGTCTCGGGCGTCGGCAACGACCGGGCTCGGGCGAACGGGGGCGCGGCCCTGCGGTTCCACGACCTCGGAGTCGTCATCACCGACCTCGCCGTCCTGGACTACGGGCCCGACGGTCGGCTGCGGATCAGGTCCGTGCACCCCGGCGTCACCGTCGAGGAGGTGCAGCGCAACACCGGCTTCGAGCTGGACGGGGCGGACGCCGCGGAGACCCGCGCACCGACCTCCGAGGAGCTGCGGCTGATCCGCGAGGTCCTCGATCCGAAGTCCCTGCGTTCCCGCGAGGTCCCGGCCTGAGCGCGGGGCGCCGCCCGAGGGCGGCCGTCCCGCGGGCGGCCGCTCTTTCAGTCCAGGCCTTTGTAGAGCAGGCCGAGGTACTGCTCGGCGAGGTTCTCCGGGGTCATCTGGCCGCCGGGCCGGTACCAGCGCACCGCCGACCAGATGGCGTCGCGGATGAAGAGGTAGCCCACCTTCACGTCGAAGTCCGGCCGGACCATCCCGGACATCTGTCCCGTGGTGAGCACGCGGAGCCAGACCTGCTCGATGCGGTTGCCGTAGTCGGTGACGTAGGCGAACGCCTCCTTGCGCAGGACGTCGCTGCCGGTCTCGTTCTGGTACACCGCGACCGCGTGCGGGGACTCGTGGATGCTGAGGAAGGAGATCCTGACCAGCCGGCTGAGCGTCTCGCGCGGATCGTCGCCCGCCCTCTCGGCGGCCGCGAAGCGCTCGTACAGGCGCACGAGGAAATCGCGGAGCGCCTCGTCGAGCATCGCCTCCTTGGAGGCGAAGTGGTGGTAGATGCTCCCCGCCAGGATGCCCGAGGCGTCGGCGATGTCGCGCATCGTCGTCGCGGCGTAGCCCTTGGTCGCGAAGAGCTCGACCGCGGCCTCCAGGAGGTGCTCGCGCCGGTTGCGCCTGGCGTCGGCCGCCTCCTCTTTCACGGCCGTTCCACGCGACCTCGCCACCCCCATGAGGGCCTCCCTTTCCGCTGGGGGACCGTGCCGTGCGCACGCCCCTCCGACCATCATACCTAACAAACATTTGGTCAATGAAGGAAGATCATGCACACCTTCGAACCCGGCACGACCGTACCGGCGCTGCTGCGCGGCGCCGCCCTGCGGTTCGGCTCCCGCCCCGCCGTCGTCGACGGGGACGTCCGGCTGGACTACCGGGAACTCGCGGAACTCGCCGAACGGGTCGCGCGCTCCCACCTGGCCCTCGGCCTGGGGCCCGGAGACCGCGTGGCGATCTGGACGCCCAACCGGGCGGAGTTCGTCGCCGCCCTGCTCGGCTCGCTGTCGGCCGGCGCCTGCGTCGTGCCGCTCAACACCCGGTACCGCGGGCACGAGGCGGCCGCCATCCTGGCCAGGTCCCGCGCCTCCGTACTGATCACCTCGAACGGCTTCCTCGGCAATGACTTCCTCGGCATGCTACGGGCCGCGGCGGCCGGGCACGAAGGCGGGGACGCCACCGGCCCCGTGCCCGGCCTGCCCCACCTGGGCGCCGTGGTGGACGTGCCGCCCTCCGGTGAGCCCGGGAGGGGCGCGCCGGAGGGAGCGATCGGCTGGACGGACTTCCTGGCCCTGGCCGAGGAGGTCCCCGCCGAAGCCGCCCGGGCCGCCGCCGAGAAGGTGCGGCCCGACGACGTGTGCGACATCCTCTTCACCTCCGGCACGACCGGCCTCCCCAAGGGCGTCATGAGCGCCCACCGCCAGACGGTCGACGTGGCGCGGATCTGGGCCTCCGGCGCGGGCCTGACCCCGCAGGACAGGTACGCGCTGGTCAACCCGTTCTTCCACACCTTCGGCTACAAGGCCGGCATCCTCGCCGCCCTGGGCTCCGGCTCGGCGATCTATCCCGTCGCCGCCTTCGACGCCGAACGGCTCATGGAGCTCGTCCAGAACGAGCGCATCTCCGTGCTTCCGGGCGCCCCCACCATCTTCACCACGCTCCTCGACCACCCGCGCCTGGGCGACTACGACCTCTCCTCGCTGCGTTTCGCCACCGCGGGAGCGGCCACGGTGCCCGACGCGCTGTTCCACAGGATGCGCGAGGAACTCGGATTCGCCGAGGTCGCCCAGGCGTACGGGCTCACCGAATGCGTCATGGTGAGCCGCTCCCGGCCTAACGAGGACCCCGCGCACGTGGAGGAGACGACGGGCCCGGCGGTCGACGGCGTCGAGCTCCGCCTCGTCGACCTCGCCGACGGCTCGGAGGTACCCGTCGGATCGGACGGGGAGATCCTCGTGCGGAGCCGCAACGTGATGCTCGGCTACTTCGAGGACGAGGAGGCCACCCGCGCCGCGATCGACGAGGACGGCTGGTTCCGCACCGGCGACATCGGCCGCCTCGACGAGCACGGCTGCCTGAAGCTCACGGGCCGGCTCAAGGAGATGTTCACCGTCGGCGGGTTCAACGTCTACCCCGCCGAGGTGGAGGGTGCCCTGACCGCCCATCCGGACGTCTCCGAAGCCGCCGTCGTGGCCGGGCCGGACGCGCGGCTGGGGTCGGTCGCGGTGGCCTACGTCGTCTCCCGGCCCGGCGCCGCGCCCGACCCCGGCGCCGTCATCGCCCACTGCCGGGACCGGCTGGCGAACTTCAAGGTGCCCCGCGAGGTCGTCTTCGTGGACGCGCTGCCGCGCAACGCGAGCGGCAAGATCCTCAAGGCGGAGCTGGGTGCGCGGCCTTCGGCCCGCTGAGGCGGTGTGGCCGCGCCTCAGGGCGCGGCCACACCGATCACCCGGCGGAGGCCTGTCCCGGCAGCCTCTCGGTGCCCGGCGCGTGCTGCAGGAACGCGGGCCACTCCCCGCCGCCGTCCACGTTGAGCACGGCGCCGCTGATGTGCGAGGCGAGCGGCGAGGCGAGCAGGACGCAGGCGGCTCCGACCTCCTGCGGTTTGGCGAACACCCCGCGCGGGATGGTCGCGGCCACCCTCGCCTGCTGCTCGGAGTCGCCGTAATGGTCGGCGGACCCCTCGGTCTCCACGAGCCCGCAGCTGACGGCATTGACCCTCACCCGGGGCGCCCACTCGACGGCAAGGCTCCTGGTGAGGCTCTCCAGCGCCGCCTTGGCCGCGCCGTACACCGCCGTCCCGGGGCTGGGGCGGCGGGCGCTGATCGACGTGATGTTCACGACGGATCCCCCCTCTTCCCGGGCGTTCATGACCGGGAAGACGAACTGGGAGACGAACACCGCCGAGAGGAAGTTGAGGTCGGTGATCCTCCGGTGGAAGCGCGGCGAGGCGGAGGCGAAGCCGGCGAAGGGCCCTCCCCCGGCGTTGTTCACCGCCACGTCGATGCGGCCGTGCCGCTGTGCCACCTCGTCCACCCAGCGCCGGACCTGCTCCTCCTCCCGCACGTCCACCTGGCTGAACCGCGGCTCGGGGCCTTCTCCTCCCGGACCCGGCGAGGTGCGCCCGCAGATCTCGACGACCGCGCCGGCCTCCTGGAAGGTCCGCACGATTCCGGCTCCGACCCCGCGCGCGCCGCCCGTCACCAGGACGACGCGGCCCGACAGATCGATCTCCAGCGCCATTTCGGCTCCTCCCCCTCAGCCCACGGCGGAGGTTGTCTACCAAATGTTTGTTAGGTAGCGTAACACCCCCTGGAACTCCGGTAGAAGACCGGAATTCCGCATCGTTCTGGAGGTGGACATGCCCGAGGCAGTCATCGTCGCGATGGCCCGCTCCCCCATCGGCCGGGCCTACAAGGGCTCGTTGAAGGACATGCGCGCCGACGACCTGCTGGTCCAGATGGTCACCGCCGCGCTCGACCAGGTCCCCGCGCTGGATCCCGCCTCCCTCGACGACATCATGGTGGGCTGCGCGCAGCCCGCCGGGGAGCAGGGATACAACCTCGCCCGGCAGACCGCCATCGGCGTGGGCCTCGACAACGTCCCCGGCACCGTCGTGCAGCGCTACTGCGCCTCCAGCGTCCAGACCACGCGGATGGCGCTGCACGCCATCAAGGCCGGCGAGGGCCACGCCTTCGTCTCGGCCGGAGTCGAGTGCGTCTCGCGTTACGGCTTCGGCAAGTCCGACGGGCTGGAGAACACCCGCAACCCGCGCTACGCCGAGGCCGAGGCCAGGTCACAGTCCAGGACCGCCGCCGGAACCGCGGCCTGGACGGACCCGCGCGCCGCCGGGGAGCTGCCCGACCCCTACATCGCCATGGGCCAGACCGCCGAGAACGTCGCGCAGCTCAAAGGGGTGAGCCGACAGCGGCAGGACGAGTTCGGCGTCCGCAGCCAGAACCTCGCGGAGAAGGCCGTCGCCGACGGCTTCTTCGACCTCGACATCACCCCGGTCACGCTGCCCGACGGCGGCGTCGTCACCCGTGACGACTGCCCGCGCGCCGGGGTGGCCCTCGAGTCGGTCTCCTCCCTCAAGCCCGTCTTCCGGCCCGACGGCACCGTCACGGCGGCGAACTGCTGCCCGCTGAACGACGGCGCGGCGGCCCTGGTCGTCATGTCGGACGTGCGTGCCCGCGACCTCGGCCTGACGCCGCTGGCGCGGATCCTCGCCACCGGCGTCTCGGCGCTCTCCCCGGAGATCATGGGGCTGGGCCCGACCGAGGCCATGGGCCGCGCCCTGGAGCACGCGGGACTGACCGCCCGCGACCTCGACCTCGTCGAGATCAACGAGGCGTTCGCCGCCCAGGTGCTGCCCGTGTGCGACGACCTCGGCCTGGACCTCGACCGGGTCAACGTCCACGGCGGCGCGATCGCCCTCGGCCACCCCTTCGGCATGACGGGCGCCCGCCTGACCACCACCCTCGTCAACGGGCTGCGGCACCGCGACGGGCGGCTCGGCGCGGTCACCATGTGCGCGGCGGGCGGCCAGGGCATGGCGCTCATCCTCGAGCGCCTGTCCTGAGCGGGGAAGGGAGAACCATGATGGACGACCGGCCCGCCAGTGCGTGGATCGGCCACGACCTCGGAGAGCGGACCGTCTCGTGGACGGAGCGCGACGCGATCCTCTACGCGCTGGCCGTGGGAGCCAGGGCCGACGAGCTCGACCTGGTCTTCGAGGACCGCCTCCGGACCCTCCCCACCTTCGGGCTGACGCTCGCGCAGTGGGCACCGGACGCGCTCGGCGGCCTGGGCGCCTTCGACGCGGGACGCGCCCTGCACGGCGCGCAGCGGCTGGAGGTGCTCGCCGACCTGCCTCCCCGGGGCGAGCTGACGATGTCCGCCCGGGTGGAAGCGGTGTGGGACAAGGGTTCGGCGGCCGTCTTCGAGGTGCGGGTGGACAGCCCCTGCTTCGTCGCCCGCTGGTCGATCTTCGCTCCCGGCCAGGGCGGATTCGGCGGCGAGCGCGGTCCGGGCGGCAGGGCGGCCGCCGGCGGCGGACCCCCCGGCTTGACGGCACCGGTGGCGACGTTCGCCGAGCAGGCGGCGCTCTACCGGCTCTGCGGCGACCGGCACGCCATCCACATCGACCCCGCCGCCTCCCGGGCGATCGGCCAGGAGCGGCCCATCCTGCACGGCCTGTGCACGATGGCCACGAGCCTGGTCGGCCTGGCCCGCGCCCTGGGCGAGCACCCGGCCGACCTGCGGGAGGCCGAGGTCCGCTTCACCTCCCCGGTCCTCCCGGGCGACGTGCTCTCGCTCGCGGCGCACGTGGAAGGCCGTTCGGCGGCCTTCGAGGTGGGCAAGGACGGGCGGACCGTCCTGGGCTCCGGCCGCGCGGGGTTCGGCGGCTGACGCGGGACCGGGGGAGCCGGCGGCGCGGACTCACACCATGGGCGGCTGGGTCTCGATCGCCAGCTCCCCCGCCCCGTACATGGCCAGGGTGCGGTCGAGGTCGTTGAGGGCGTAGGCCTGGGTGGTGTGGATGTTGCGCCACGCCTGCTCGATGGGGTTGCCCGTCCGTACCACCTCGCCGCCCGAGTGCTCGAACAGCTGGTCCACCGCCGCGGCGGCGCGCTGCGTCGCCACCACCTGGTCGCGCCGGACCCGTCTGCGCAGCACCGCCGGGATGGGCTCGTCGGCCTCGGTGTGCCGGACGAGCTCGCGCATGTCGCGCAGGAGCTGCAGCCATGAGGCGTCGAGATCGGCGCCCGCCGCGGCCAGGCGCGCGTTGTTGAAGTCGTCGCTGATCGTCGCGAGCCCCGCCCAGGCCATGCCGAGGCGGGTGCGCAGCCATCCGACCAGCATGGCGTACGCCCCCTCCGCCATGCCGATGACGGGCACGGCGGTCGCGGCGGCGAACATCGACGGGAGCGGCAGCCGGTAGAGCGGCCCCTGGTTCACCGCCTGCCCCGGGGCGCTGCACCGCAGGCAGGGCGCGAAGCTCAGCGTCCGGTGGGCGGGCACGAAGACGTCCGCGGCCACGAGGTCGTGGCTGGCCGTCGCGCGCAGCCCGACGGTGTCCCAGTTGTGCTCTATCCGCAGGTCCGCCATGGGGACGAGGAAGGTCACGAGGTCGGCGGGCGAACCGTCCGACGCGGCGAGCATGCCCCCCAGCAGCGCCCAGTCCGCGTGCTCGCATCCGACCGCCCAGCTCCACCGCCCCTGGATCCGGTATCCGCCCGGGACCTCGACGATGTGACCGGTCGCCGCGTAGGCGGCGGTCAGGAGCGCGTCCGGCCCGGAGCCCCACACGTCCTCCTGCGCCCCGGCGGGGAAGAGGGCGAGGTGCCACGTGTGCACCCCGAACCAGCTCGTCAGCCAGCCGGTCGACCCGCAGGCCGACGAGACGTCGCGGACCACCTCGAAGAACGGGATCATCCCGGCCTCCGCGCCGCCGAACCGCCGCGGCGCCAGCATCCGGAACACGCCCGCCGAGGCGAGCTCTTCGATGGACGCGCGCGGGATGGCCCGGTCGCGATCCGCCCGAGGCGCCCTCTCCCGCAGATCGGGAAGAATTCCAGCCACGGCCTCGCGCGTTCCCTCGCCCGTCATGGCCTTTCCTTCCTGTCGAAGCGGTCTGTGTATGCTAGGCCACATTTCCCACCGAAGAGTCTCCCGTTGAGTAGGAAGAAAGCATGGAAGGCGACGACCCCGCACCCACCTCGATGATCGACCGGGTCGTTCGCGTCCTCGACACCTTCGACGGCTCTGCCCCGCTTTCCCTCTCCCAGGTGGTCCGCCGCAGCGGGCTGCCGCGCTCCTCGGTGCACCGCATCCTCGAGCGGCTCGTGGCCGTCCGCTGGCTCGCCCGGGAGGGCAGGAACTACCAGCTCGGCCTGCGGATGCTCGAACTCGGCTCCCTCGCCCTGCAGCAGAACGCGCTCCGCGAGGCCGCACTGCCCCTCATGCGCGGGCTGAGCGCCTCAGGCCGCCACGGCGTGCGCCTCGCCGTGCTGGACGGCGCCGAGGTCGTCTACCTGGAGAGGATCGAGGGCCCCGTGGAGAACGGGGCACCCGCGCGGGTCGGCGGGCGCGCCCCGGCCTACTGCACCGCGGTGGGCAAGGCGCTCCTGGCCTACGCCGGCGACGACGCGGTCCGGGAGGTGCTCCGGAGCGGGCTCAAGGCGCGGACCCGGTTCACGATCACCGACCCCGCCCAGTTCGTCCGCGAACTGCAGCGGGTGCGCGAGCACGGTGTGGCGTTCGAACGCGAGGAGGCGGTGCGCGGCATCGCGTGCGTCGCCGCGGCGGTCCGGGGTCCGGGACCCGCCGTGGCGGCCCTGTCGGTGTGCGGGCCGGCCCGGCAGCTCGACTTCACCCGCCTCTCGCCCGCCGTCCAGCAGGCGGCGCTGCGGATCTGGTCCGCCACGCAGGCACGCCCGTCCCTGCCGCTGCGCGGCTCCGAGGGCGCTCCGGTCGGCGACTGGCCGACCGGGACGCTCGACTCCTGGGCCACGTGGCCCAGGATGACCGACTGGCTCTGACGCCGAGGCCGCCAGCCGGGGCCGCCGTGCCCGCGCGCAGACCGCCCCGGCCGTCCGCTCAGTCGAAGCTGATCTCGACCTCGCCGGTGACCGGGACGCTCTGGCAGCCCAGCACCCAGCCCTCCTCCAGGTCCTCCTCCTCGAGGATGTCGTTGACCAGCATCTTGACCTCCCCGCTGACCACCCTGCAGGAGCACGCCGCGCAGTTGCCCTCCCCGCAGGAGTAGGGCGCCTTGAGCCCCCGGGCCAGCAGCAGGTCCAGCAGCTTGGTCTCGGCGGGCCAGCGGAACTCGTGCACGTTGCCGTTCAGCGTCACCGAGAGCTTCGCGGCCCCGGTGTCGCCATCGGCCTCGGGCACCGGTTCCCGTTCGGCGAACGGGTCTCCGCTCAGGGAGTGGAACCTCTCCAGGACGATCTTCTGCTTGGGCATCCCGGCCCGGCCGAGCGCCTCGGCGACGGCCTCCATGAACGGGGCCGGGCCGCAGACGAACGCCGCGTCGCGTCCGGCGAAGGGCGCGGCGAGGGCGGCCAGGGCATCGGCCGTCGGCAGGCCCTGGACGCTCTCCAGCAGGTGGATCACCTGGAGCCGGCCGGGGGCGCGGGCCGCCAGTTCGCGCAGCTCGGCCGAGAAGATCACCGAGGACTCGTCGCGGTTGGCGTAGCACAGCACCACCGTGCCCTCCGGCTGGGCGAGCACCGCCTTGACGATGGAGATCACCGGTGTGATGCCGCTGCCGCCGGCGAAGAGCAGCAGGTCGCCGTTCAGCCGTTCGGGCGTGAACACCCCGGCCGGGGGCAGCACCTCGATCGTCTGCCCCGGGCGGACGTTGTCGCAGATCCAGTTGGATCCCACGCCGCCGTCCACCCGTTTGACCGTGACCTTCAGGTCGGGGTCGACGCCGGGCGCGCTGGCCAGCGAGTAGCAGCGGGCGCTCCCCCGCCCCTCGGCGCCGGGGATGCGCAGGGTGAGGAACTGGCCGGGCCGGTAGTCGAACCGGTCCCCCAGCTCCTCGGGGACGCCCAGGATCAGTGATCGGGCGTCCGCGGTCTCCTCGACGACGTCGAGGACCGTCAGCGTGCAGGCGCTGGTCTCGCTCAAAGGACTCGCTCCTCAACATCCGGAACCGGGAGCAGCCCGCCGCGCACGGACGCCTCGACGCTGTCGCGCAGCGCCTCGCAGGTCGGCGTGACGCTGTGCAGGACGTCCGGCCGGACGGTCTTTCCCAGTTCCGCGCACCGGTCCGTCTCGGTGGTCCACTGGATCTCGGTGTGAGCGAGACTGTTCTTCTTCACCAGGACGCAGGTCCCACAGCGGTGGCAGGACACCGGGTACACGGACATCTCCTCGACTTGGTTCTTCGAAAGGCGGCCGGGGGTGCTCCGCCCCCGGGCACGTTCAGCTGTCGGTCCCCGCCTGGGAGGGCGCCACCGTGACGAGGCGCCCCTCGGCGAGGTTCTCGTCGACTTCCCTCTTCCAGAACTCCCTGGCCCGGTCGGTGTCGATCTCGAACTCGAACCGGTTGACCATCTCGGGCGCGACGTCCTCGACATCGACGTAGAACTGCTCGTACCAGCGGCGCAGCTGGTAGACCGGGCCGTCCTCCTCGCACAGCAGCGGATTGTCGATCTTGGCCTTGTTCCGCCAGATCTCCACGTCCTGAAGGAAGCCCGCCCCCACGCTCTTGGCGACCGCGGCGCAGTACTGCTCCGCCTCCTGGTCGCTCATGCCCTCGGCCTTCTTGACCATCACGCCCCACTGGAGCACGAAACTGGTCGGCGACACCGGGTAGTGGCAGTTGATGAGGATGCTCTCCATCGTCCGCTCCCCCATGATGCTCTTCAAAGGGTTGATCATGTAGGACGGGCCGTAGTAGGCGGCCTCGGAGATGGTCATCTTGTCGTCGGAGTTGCCGGTGCCCAGGTCCACATCCGGGCGCGCCTTGCTGTTCATGTACTGCCAGGCGACGTGACCCTCGAAGACGTTCTTGAAGAACGTCGGGAACGAGTAGTGGATGTAGAAGAAGTGGGCCATGTCCACGACGTTGTCGACGATCTCCCGGCAGTGCGACCCCTCGATCAGCACCTGGTTCCAGGTGAACGACGTCCATTCGGGAGTGCCGTACTGCTCGATCTCGGGGATCGTCACCTCCGGCGGAGGCGGGTTGCCCTGCGGGTCGTGCCAGACGTAGAGCTGGCCGTTGCGCTCCAGCACCGGCCACGACTTCGTCCGCGCCCGCGGCGGCACGCGCCGGGCGTACGGGATGCTCGCGCACCGGCCGTTGCCGCCCCAGCGCCAGTCGTGGAAGGGGCAGGCGACCTCGTCGCCCTTCACCTGGCCCTGGGACAGGTCTCCGCCCATGTGCCGGCAGTAGCCGTCGAGGATGTTCAGCTTGCCGCTGCTGTCGGCGAACACCACCAGCTTGGTGCCGAACGCCTGCACCGCGTGCGGCTTTCCGTCGTTGAAATGCTCGATCAGGCCGAGGCAGTGCCACCCCCGCGCATAACGCGCGGGAGGCGCCGCCGCCTCGATCACACGGACTCCGTCGCCGTCGGCGGTCTGTGGGGTGGTCACGAAAAGCTCCAGAGTCGGGATTCGATGTCGGTCCGGGGCGGCCCGCCGTCTGCCGGGGACGCAGACGGCGGGCCGCCGAACGGATGTGAGGCAGGTCTCCCTCCGCTTCGAAGCTAAGGCGGCGCCCGAGCCCCTCACCAGGAGGTCTCCCGCTGATCGGGAGGGAGGGGCGGGCCGTGACCCGGCCGGAGATCGACCCTCACGGCGAGTACCGAACCGACTGCCGAAAGTGCTGTTTCGACCAGTCTGCCGGGGCGTACAGAACCGTTCTCCCGTTTTGGCCGATGACCGGGAAACCCCCTTCTGAGCAGGTGGCGGCCCTTCCTACCGTGGCCGGGTCCGTGTTCCCCCGCACCACGATGGGAGATGCCTCGTGCCCACCCCAGCCATCCCGGTCGCCGACGTCACCGAGCTGGTCTCGCTCTGGTGGTTCGCCTACGACCAGGGCGACTTCGCCACGCTGCGCGAACTGCTGCACGAGGAGGTGCACTTCTCCTCCCGCAGCGACACCGGCGACGCCCCCTACGAGGAGAGCATCCGCTGCGAGCTGACCGGCGCCGAAGCGGTGGTGTCGTGGCAGTCCAGCCACCGCATGGTCAGCCCCTTCCCGATCCGGCACTTCGCGACCAACGTCCACGTCACCGGCGTCGAAGGCGGGGAGACGCGCTTCTCCTCGTACATGCTCGTGACGAAGAACGTGAACGGGGCGCCGAAGAACCTCACCTCGGGGATCGTCTCGGGAAGCGTGGTCGCCGGCCCCCGCCGCCCCGTCCTCCGTTCACTCGAGGTCGTCATCGACTTCATGGACGCCCTCCCGCGCTTCCCCGAAGGCGGTGAGACCGTTCTCGCCGGCCGCCCGGTCAGCGGGACGTCCGCCACCGGGAACACGGGAGCGGCATGAACCGGGATTCCGAGAAGACCGCGGGAGGGCATGTGACGAGCGCGGCCGAGCGATTCGCGGGAGGGACCGCGCTGGTGACCGGCGGAGCCGCGGGCATCGGGGAGGGGTTCGTCCGTCATCTGGCCGCGCTGGGCATGCGGGTCGTCGTCGCGGACGTCGACGGCACCCGTGCCGAGGCGGTCGCCGGTGACATCAGGGCGGGCGGCGGCCTCGCGGAGCCGTACGAGGTCGACGTCACCGACGCGGACGCCGTCGACCGGATGGCCGCGCACGTCTTCGACACGTACGGCGGCGTGGACCTGCTCGTCAACAACGCGGGCATCGAGAGCTCCGGCTGGCTGTGGGAGATCCCCGTCACCCGGTGGCGGCAGGTGATGTCCATCAACGTCGACGGGGTGTTCCACTGCGTACGCTCGTTCGTCCCGCGCATGATCGAGGCGGGGCGGCCGGCCGTCGTGGCGAACCTGTCCTCGGTCGGCGGCGTGCGGACCGTGCCGCTCCAGACCCCCTACATCGTCACCAAGCACGCCGTCCTGGCCCTGACCGAGTGCCTGCACCAGGAGATCAGCCTCACCGGCGCGCCGATCCAGGTCTGCGCCGTGCTGCCGCACTCGGTGCGCAGCCGGATCTTCCTCGACGCGCAGGCCGCGGCGCCGAGCGGCGACCCGCTCGCCGACCGCCTCTTCTCCTCGATGCAGGAGGCCAACGTCGCCTCCGGGCTCGACCCGGTGGAGGCCGCCGAGCACATGGTCGCCCAGATCGCGGCCGGCGGGTTCTGGATCTTCTCCGACGACGAGCGCGGCACCGCGGCGCTGCGCTCGCGCGCCGAGCACCTCACCGCCCAGGGTGAGCCGGTGGATCCCCGGGAGGTCTTCCCGGTGCTCGCCGAACCCTCCTCCTGACCGCGGTTCCGGCTGCGCGGAGTGCCGCCGGAAACCGCCGGAAGAAAGATGACGAGGGCCGTCCGCTCGATCGAGCGGACGGCCCTCGCCGCGTACGGCCGGTTCCGGGATCAGCCGGTCACCAGCTGACCGGGAAGTCCAGCATCCCCCCGGTGAGCACGCCCTGCAGGTAGACGGGGTCGTTCGCCAGGGTGAGGCCCGGCAGCCGCTTGAACAGGGTGCCGATCCCGACCTGCAGCTCCATCTGCGCCAGGGAGGCGCCCAGGCACCGGTGCAGCCCGTGGCTGAAGGTCAGGTGCTGGTTGTGGAGGCGGCGCAGGTCGAACTCCTCGGGCCCCTCGAAGGCGCCGTCGTCGTGGTTGGCCGAGTCGAGGTCCACCATGACGGCCTCGCCCTGCTTGATGGGCTGACCCGCTATCTCGGTGTCCTCGCTCGCCACGAATGGCACCAGGCCGGGCCGGGCGGTGATCGGCCGTCCCATCTCCATGGAGCTGTGCCGCAGGATCTCGTCGACCGCGGCCCCGATCCTGCCGTCGACGTCCTCGGTGAGCACGGCCCGCTGCCCGGGGTTGAGCAGCAGCGACAGGGTGCCCTGACCGATGAAGTTGGCGGTGTTGTCGAAGCCGCCCACCACCAGGAGCATCGCGATCTCGAGGATCTCGCCGTCGGTCAGCTGGTCGTCTGCCTCCTTGGCCGCCGCAAGGGCGCTCAGCAGGTCGTCCTGCGGCTCGGCGCGCCGGGCGGCCATGAGCTCCGACAGGTAGATGTAGAGCGCCGTGGTGTGCTCCATGACCTTGGCCTCGTCCAGGCCGGAGGTCGCCAGCAGGGCGTGGCTCCACTCCACGAAGTTGGCGCGGCCCTCCTCGGGCACACCGATGAGGTCGCCGAGGACGCGGATGGGCAGCGGCAGCATGTAGGCGTCGACGAGGTTGGCGCTCTTGGCGCCGTCCGCGGTCATCCGGTCGATGAGCTCGTTGGCGATCCCCGTGGTGGACTCGCGCAGCTTCTCCACCCGGCGCTGGGTGAAGGCCTTGGCGACCAGCCTGCGCATCCGGGTGTGGTCCGGCGGGTCCATGAACTGGAGCGTCTTGGTGAGGAACGCGGGGAACTCGAACCCGTAGGGCACGGGCCGGCCGTCCGCGAAGGGCTTGCGGACGAAGGTGCGGTTCTCCAGCAGCTCCTTGCAGGCGTCGTGCCGGTGGACCAGCCAGGCCTCGCCGCCGACCGGGAAGGCCACCTTGGTCATCGGCCGGTCGTTCCGGATGGCGCGCATGATCTCCTGCGCTTCCGCCGCGCTGACCGGCCCGAAAGGATATTCGGCTTTCATGATTCTCCTGGTGCTTTCTGGAAGGTTCCGGTCAGGACGGGAAGGCGAGCTCGGCGACCTGGGCGTTCGCGGTGTCGGTGATCTCGTCGATGCGCGCGGCGACGGTCTCGGGGGACAGCTCCGGGTCGTGGATGCCGGGGGTGCCGACCATGACCATGCGCGAGACGTAGCCGCCCGCCGCGTTGAGGACCTCGCCGGTGATCGCGCAGTCGGCGTGGGCCAGGTAGGCGCCGACCGGGGCGACCTTCTCCGGCGGCATCTGCTCCTGCATGTACTCGGCGGTGCCGGGCGGCAGGGCGGGGGCCGCGATGTCCATCATCCGGGTGCCGGCTCCGGGGGCGACGGCGTTGACCTTGATGCCGTGCGCGGCGCCGGCGACCGCCAGGGCGCGGGTCAGCCCGTAGACGGCGCCCTTGGCCGACCCGTAGTGCACCATGTCCGGCTGGCCGGTCAGCGCGGCCGACACGGTGTTGACGACGCGCCCGCTGCCGGAGGCGATCAGGTGCGGCCAGGCGGCCCGGGTCAGCAGCAGGCTGCCGTGGTAGTGCACGTCGAGGAAGGACTGGTAGACCTCGGGCTCCAGGTCCTCGAACCTGCCGAGGCGGTAGTTCCCGGCGTTGTTGATGACCGCGTCGATCCGGCCGAAGCGCTCAATGGCCTGGGCGACGAGGGCTTCGACGTCCTTGGGGTCGGCGATGGATCCGGCGTTGGCGGCGGCGGTCCCGCCGGCCGCCTCGATCTCGGCGGCGACGGCGGAGGCCGGTCCGTCCGAGGGGTTGCGGCCGTCGGTGTCGCCGCCGAGGTCGTTGACGACGACCGAGGCGCCGCGAGCGCCGAGCAGGAGGGCGTAGGCGCGGCCGATGCCGCGGCCCGCGCCGGTCACGATGACGACGCGGCCGGTGAAGTCGAGCATGAGGGCTCCTCGTTGAGTTGCGAAGTGGGGTGTCGGAGCTGAGGTCAGGGCCGCGTCTCGCCGCCGGAGACGCTCACGCGGGCCCGCCAGATCGACCCCTGGCCGCCCTGCCTGGACTTCTCGTGGTCCTGGACCTCGAACCCGCAGGCCACGTACAGGGTCCGCCGGTCCTCTCCGCCCAGCCCGCACGCGGTGGTGGAGCCCGCCTCGGCCTGGGGGACGCTCACCTGGGCGAGGACCTCCCCGCCGTCGGCGAACCGGGTCACCCTGCCGCTGATCGGGAAGGCGACCCAGGCGGCGCCCTCGGCGTCCAGGCAGAGCCCGTCGGGCAGCTCGTCGAGCTGCGCGAAGAGCCGGTAGTTCGCCAGCCCGCCGTCCGCGCCGATGTCGAAGGCCGAGACCTTGTCGGCGAACGCCTCCGCGGTGACCAGGGTGGAGCCGTCCTCGCTCACCGCGATGCCGTTGGCGCCCATGAGGTGCTCGGTCCCCGCCGCGATGCGGGCCTCGCCGCCCGGCTCGACGATGATGATCGGGGACGGCGCGGGCGCCTCGCCCTTCCACAGGTCGAAGCCCAACTGCGTGACGTAGGCGCGTCCCGAGGCGGTGACGACCATGTCGTTGATCGGACCGGCCGCCAGGTCCCGCAGGTCCGCGTAGACCTCGGCCTTGCCGTTCTCGACGGCCAGCACGACCTTCTCGAACATCGAGCTCACCAGCAGACGACCGTCCGGGAGGTACCCCGTGCCGACCGTGATGACGTCGGCTCCGTCCAGGCCCTCCCGGTCGTTGAGGTCGACGATGGTCTCGGCCTCGCCGGTCTCGCTCAAAGAGACGATCCGGCGGTTGTACATGTCGGAGAAGTAGAAGCGGCCGGCGTGCCAGCGGGGGCACTCGGTCCAGCTGAATCCCTGCGCCAGGCGCTCGGCGGTGAACGTCTCCATGGGCTCCTCATCAAATGCTTGTTTGGTCAGTGCCCGACCGCTTCCCTGAGCGTGATCCGTCAGAGGAAAGGCGGGCGGGAACCGGCGGACGCCGTGAAGGCGAGCGCACCGGGCGGAGGGTGACCTGCGGGCGGCGGCCCGGCGCGGACGCGAGGTCCACGGGGCGGCAGCCCGTGCGCGACATCTCGTTTCCGAGGCGCGTCCCCGGCGCCCGGTCATGGATACTGTCCATGGGAAACAATGTCAGTGCGACAGCATAAGCACGCAGAACGGCCCAAGGGAAGAACCCGACGCGGATGACTTCGGAAAATGACCAGGATCAGAGCCTCGGCCAGGTGCTCGAGGCCTTCAGCCTGATCATCGGCAGATGGACGGCCGTGGGCATGGCCGACCGCATCCTGGAGCGCGCGGGGATCGACGCCGACGCCGCTTCGATGACCCTGCTCCTCGAACTGCGGCGCACGGGAGGGGCGGCCCGCCCCTCCCGTCTGGCCCGGGCGACGCGCACCGGCGCCTCCAACGTCAGCAAGGTGCTGGCGCGGATGACGCGCGCCGGCCTCGTCGAGCGCGTGGCCGAACCGGACGACCTGCGGGCCGTCTCCATCGTCCTGACCGGCGAGGGCCGCCGCGCCGCCGATCTGATCGACAGGACGAGCGTGGAAATGCTCGGCGAGCTGCTGAAGGACTGGCCCGAAGACGACGTCGCCCGCCTGGGCGGCCTGCTCGGCCGCTTCGCCCACTCCCTCCGCTCCTCGTTCCCGGCGTGAGAGGCGCCCCTTCCCTGGGGGGCCCAAAAACCGAGTACATCTCTGCTTTTGCTTGACGAGCATTCCGTTTCGTATTTATCGTCCAGCTTGTACGCAGATATTAAAACGTTTTAATACTCCTGCCGAGCACGCCGCGGCCGCCCCGGCCGCGTCCCCCCGCACTCGACTCCCCCAGGAGCCCCATGTTCCCCGCCCCCGGGAGGTGGGGCGGCCTCGCAGCGCTGGCCGTCACCGCTTCCCTGCTCTCGGTGCCCTCAGCCGCCTCGGCCGCCCCCGGCCCCTTCGGTTCCACGTTCGCCCGCCTGTTCGCCGCACCGCCCTCCGACGCCAGGCCGAAGACCCGCTACTGGTGGCCGTGCGGCCAGGTCGACCCCGCTTCGATCGACACGGAGATGAAGCAGATCGCGGATCGGGGCTTCGGCTCCGTGGAGATCCAGTGCATGTTCACCACCGACCCCGCGAAGTACGGCTGGGGCGGTCCCGAGTTCACCGACCGGCTGGAGAAGGCGGCCGCCGCAGGCCGCAAGCACGGCCTCGACGTCGACCTCACCGTCGGTCCGTCCTGGCCCCTGGTCGTCCCCGGCCTCACGCCCGACAGTCCGCAGGCCGCGCAGGAACTCGCCTACGGCAGAGCGGTCGTCGAGGGCGGGAGCGCTTACGACGGCCCCGTACCCGCGGCCCCGGCGCCCAAGGAGGGGGTGACCGAGCAGACGCTCGTCGCCGTCCAAGCGGTCAGATGCCCTGACGGCTGCACCACGGCCAAGCCCGTGAAGCTGGACAAGGAGTCCCTGGTCGACCTCACCGCGAAGGTCCGCGACGGCCGGGTCTCCTGGACCGCGCCGACCGGAGGGCAGTGGCTGCTGCTCGGCCACTGGCGGCGCGGCACCGGCCAGGCGCCGGTCTCCGGGCAGTCCGTCTCGGGGCGGCCCGCCTACGTGGTGGACCACTTCAGCGACGCGGGCGCCCGGGCCGCCACCGGCTACCTGGACGCGCACGTCCTGTCGCCGAGGCTGCGCGACCTCCTCAAGAGCACGGGCGGCGACCTGTTCGAGGACTCCCTGGAACTGGACTCGGCCCAGCACTGGACCGCGGACCTGCCCGACCGCTTCCGGGACCTGCGCGGATACTCCCTGCGCGAGAACCTGCCGGTCCTGTTCATCGACAAGATCCACCGCCAGTACACCTCCGCGAAGCCGACGGACACCCCGGACTTCGCGTTCACCGACGGCAGCGGAGGCCGTGTCCGCGACGACTACTACCGAACCCTCACCGACCTGTACGTCGACCGGCACGTCGAGCCGCTGAAGAAATGGGCGCACTCGCTGGGCCTCCGGTTCCGCGCCCAGCCCTACGGCACCACCATCGACACGCCGCGCGTCGACGCCGCCATCGACGTGCCCGAGACCGAGTCCCTCGGCGTCTACGACGGGCACGTGGACGAACCGTTCCGGTGGGTCGCAGACGGGGCGGTGCACCTGTCCGGCAAGGACGTCTACTCGCTGGAGTGCTGCGCCGTCTTCAACAGCGCCTACGCCCAAACCTGGCCGCAGATGCTCCGGCACTTCAACACGGCCTTCGCGCACGACGTCAACCAGATCGTCTTCCACGGCGTGCCCACCGAGAACGCCCTGGGCATCCCCTGGCCGGGCTTCTCCCCCTTCACCATGCAGGGCGGCAACGGCTTCTCCGAGGCATGGGGCCCGCGCCAGCCGACCTGGGACGACACCGACGAGATCACCGCCTGGACGGCGCGGATGCAGTACGTCCTCCGGCAGGGCCGCCCCTCGGTGGACCTGGCCGTCTACCGGCAGAGCCACGGCTCGGACGTCCGCGAACCCGAAGGCGTGCCCGGATTCACCTTCGACTTCACCGGGCCCGACCGGCTCGCCGGCACGTCCGTGCGCGGACGCCGCCTGGCTCCGGACGGACCCGCCTACCGGGCACTGGTCCTGGACCGGCAGCCGACCCTCGGGGTGGACACCGCCCGCACCCTCCTGGCCCACGCGCGGCAGGGGCTGCCCATCGTCGTCGTCGGCGACCCCCCGGCGCGCACTCCAGGAGCCCACCGCGCGGCCGACCAGGACGCGGAGCTCGGACGGCTCGTCCAGCGCCTGCTCGCGCAACCGTCGGTCCGCCGGGTCTCCGGCCCGGGCGAGCTGGGCTCCGCTCTCACGGCCCTGGGGGTGCGGGCCTCCGCGGAGTCCTCGGCGCCCGGCCTGCTGACCGTGCGGCGCGCGGTGAAGGGCGGGGACCTCTACTACCTGTACAACCCGACTTCCGCGACGGTCTCCGCCGAGGCGTCGCTCGAAGGCGAGGGCAGGCCCTTCTCCCTGGACGCGTGGACCGGGGAGATCTCGCCGCTCGGACGGTACCGGACCGAGAAGTCACGGACCGTGGTGCCGGTCTCCCTCACACCGGGCGCTTCGACCGTCATCGCGCTCGGCGGCGGCGAAGGCCGCCACGTAACCTCCGTGGACGGCGGCGAGGTCGTCGCGAACGACGGTCTGCGCCTCCGCGCGACCACCGGCGGCACCTACACGGCTCGCCTGAACGACGGGACGACGGCTCAAGTCGCCCTTCCCGAGGTCGCGCCCGAACAGCGGCTCGACTCCTGGAAGCTCACCGTCGACGACTGGCGGCGAGGAGCGGACGGACGGCGCGAGACCGTACGGCACGAGCTCGACCTGCCTTCACTGAAGCCGTGGTCGGACATCCCTGAACTGGCCGACACCTCGGGAATCGGCACTTACAGCACGACGGTGACGCTCGGCGACCTGGACGGCGCGTACCTCGAACTCGGCGAGGTCACCGACACCTTCCAGATCAGCGTCAACGGACGCGCGCTGCCCCCGTCCGACCAGGTGACCCGGCGCGTCGACCTCGCCGGCCACCTCGAACCCGGAACGAACACCATCACGATCCGCGTGGCGACCACGCTGCGGAACCGGCTCCGGGTGACCCCGGACCTCCTCCTCCAGGCGCAGCAGCCCCGCCAGCGCTACGGCCTGATCGGCCCCGTCCGCCTCCTGCCCTACCGGGAAGCGCCCATCCGGGACTGATCACGGAAACACCCCCCACCTCAAGGAGAAACCCCCCATGCACACCCCCAGAAGTGCGAAAACCCTTGTGCCCGTGTTCGCGGCGCTCGCCCTCACCGCGGCCCTCCAGGCTCCCGCCGAGGCCGACACCGCGTTCCAGAAGTACGTCGCCCTGGGCGACTCCTACGCCTCCGGCCCCGGCATCCCGACCCAGGTCGTCCCCGGGTGCGAGCGCTCGGACCACAACTACGCCCACGTCCTGGCCGAGGCGCTCGAGCCCGCCGAGTTCACCGACGCCACCTGCGGCGGAGCGACCACGGCGGCGCTCACCACCTCACAGAAGGAGGGGGTGCCGCCCCAGCTGGACGCCGTGACCGCCGACACCGACCTGGTCACCCTCACCATCGGCGGCAACGACGTCGGCTTCGTCGACATCTTCACCTCCTGCGCCCTCCTCACCTTCGGCGAGTGGTGGAGCAACCCCTGCCAGAAGCGCTACACGGCCGGCGGCACCGACCAGATGGAGGCGAAGATCGCCGCCACCGCGCCCAAGATCGACTCCGCGATCCGGGCGATCCGCGCCCGCGCCCCGCAGGCGGAGATCGTCGTGACCGGCTACCTGCGCATCGTTCCCGACTCGGGCGGGTGCTGGCCCGCCCTGCCCTTCGCCCCCGGCGACGTCCCCTGGCTGGCCGCCAAGCAGCGGAGCCTCAACCAGATGATCAAGTCCCGGGCCGAGGCCAACGGCGCCGTCGGCGTCGACCCCTTCCAGGCGAGCACCGGACACGACGCCTGCAAGAGCGCCGCCGTCCGCTGGACCGAGCCGTCCCTGGGCTCCGCCACCAGCCCCGCCCATCCCAACGCCAACGGCATGGCCGCCGTCGCGAACCTCATCGAGGACGCCCTCGGCGCATGACGCCCGTCCCGACCGGGACGGGCCGCGCTTCCCGAGGTGACGGCATCCCAGGATGATGGGACCCCGCGTCCGGCGATGTCGTCGCCGGCGGATGCGCTCACGCTCCGGACGCGGGGCAGGTCACTTCAGAATGTGGGGATAGGCCGCGCCGAACCAGGCCAGCTCGTCCTCGTCGAGGGTGCCGAGCTCGAAGGAGCGGCGGCCCCAGGACTCGATCATCTTGATCATCGCGGCCGGGTCGTAGACGTCCCGCTCGCACCGGAACCGGCCGTCGCCCGCGTAGTCCAGGATGGTGATGTTGTTCTCCTCGAAGGAACTGCCGTCGCCCGGGTCGCGCATGACGTTGCGCAGCTCGCAGACGACCCTGCCGCGCTCCACGTCCACCAGGTGCCAGGCCTCCGGGTAGTGCATGGCGGAGCCGGGGAAAGGGCTCAGCGTGCTCATGACCCAGGGCCGGATCTGCTCGTGGCCCTTCATCTCGCCCACCATCGGGTCGACGTAGGTGGCGTCCGGCAGGAACAGTTGCACGAACGGCTCCCAGTCTCCCGACTCGGCCGCGGCCGTGACCGTACCGGCGTGCAGGTGGAACGCGTCTTCCAACTCTTCGTTGGTCCATGTCCGACTCATGAGTGTGAGCTTCCCTACACGTCTCCGGCCGCGACGAGAGGCGCTCCCGCTGATCGGGAGGCGACGCCCGCGGGGGGTGCGGACACCGGCTGATCGGCCTCTGTTTCCAGGTCATCGCGTCCCTGGAGTAGGTTGCGGGGGTGACCACCCAGCGCAAGCCCCGTGGCCCCTACCGCAAGGGGATCCAGCGACGGGAGCAGATCCTCGACGCGGCCCTGGAGGTCTTCTCCCGGCACGGCGACCGCGGTTCCTCCCTGCAGGAGATCGCCGATCGCGTGGGGCTCTCCCTGCCCGGGCTCCTGCACTACTTCGGGTCCAGGGAGGAGCTGCTGCTCGCCGTGATCGAACGGCGCGACGTGCTGGACACCGAGAGCCGGACGGTGAAGGAGGAGGCCGAGGTCCGCAGCCCGGGCGAGGCCGTGGTGCGCACCGTCAGGCACAACATGGAGCAACCCGGCCTGGTGAAGCTGTTCGTGGCGCTGTCCGCGGCGGCCACCGAGCCCGCGCACCACGCTCACGGCTTCTTCACCGACCGGTACCGGGACCTGGTCCTGACGATCCGGAAGGGTCTGGAGAGCGGCCAGGAGAACGGCGAGATCCGCGCCGACGCGAACGCGGAGCACATGGCCCGCCTCCTGCTCGCCATCTCCGACGGTCTGCAGATCCAGTGGCTGATGGACCCGTCCGTCGACATGGCGGCGATCGTCGAGACCTTCAACCTCCTCTGCCAGGCCGCTCCCGACCGGGAATCAGAGCCCGGGCGGTGACCGGAGCGCCCTCTCCGAGCGCCCGCGGGTCTTCCCGCCGTTCCCCGCGCGGCTAGCCGGCGGCGGCGCGTCCGGCCCGGCGGCCGAAGAACGTGCCGTCGCCGATCGACGTGCCGCTGACGTAGCCGTCGCCGTGGATGCCGGCGGAGGCGCGTCCCGCCGCGTACAGGCCCGGGATCGGGCGGCCTGTCACGTGCAGCACCTCGCCGTCCACCGTGGTGTGCAGGCCGCCGAGGGTGAAGCCGGAGATCCCGGTGGCCTCGCGGCGATTCTCCGCCAGCCTCGCCAGGACGCGCGGGTCGATGGCGGCGAAGGGGGCCTTCAGCTCGCGCAGCCACTTGGGGTTCTTGTGGAAGAGGGCGTCCTCTCCGAGAGCGGCGTGCCGGTTGTACGTCGTGACGGTCGTCTCCAGCGCACCCGCGGGAATGCCCAACTCCTCCTCCAGCTCGGCCAGGGTCTCGGCGACGTGGTCCGGCGGCATGGCCGTCGGGTTCCGCGCGGAGTAGGCAGCGAAGCCCTCCTCGTCGAGGATCACCCACCAGGGTGCGGGCTGGTGCAGCGCGGCGTGGCTGAACAGGCCGGGGTAGACGTCCTCGTTGATGAAGCGCTGCCCGAGCGCGTTGACCAGCATGCCCCGGCAGGCCGCCTCCGGCATCACGATCAGCGCCGCTTCCACGGACGCCATGCGCCGGGTGGCGGCGCCGAGCGCGCATGCCATCCGGATCCCGCTGCCGTCGTCACCGCCGTCGCTGACCTTGCCGTGCCCCGACAGCAGGGGCGCGTGATGGGAGACCATCTCCTCGTCGTCGACGAAGCCGCCGGTGGTGAGGACGACGCCCTTGCGCGCCCGGTAGTGCACCTCCTCGCCGAACCGCCTGGCCACCACGCCCGCCACGCGCCCTGAGGCGTCGACCACGAGCGCGGACGCCCGGGTGTCGGTGTGGGCCCGTGCTCCGGCCGCGGTCGCCGCGGCGGCCAGCCTCTCCATGAGGAGACCGCCCGCGAAGCCTTCCACCGGCGGGCGGTGGCCCCGCGGGACGGGGCGGGCGAGGGTGTCGTACGGCCAGGCGTTCTCGCCCAGCCACATCAGTCCGTCCTTCGTCGGTGCCATCCAGCCCGGCTCGCCGTACAACGACTCCTGGAAGGGCACCCCGCAGGCGCGGAACCACTCGAAGTGCTCGACGCCGCCCTCGCAGTAGAGCCGCAGCTTCTCCTCGTCGACGTGGGGGCCGAGCGCGGCGTGCAGGTAGGCGTACATGTCCTCGGGCGTGTCGTCGAAGCCGCACGCCTTCTGCACCCGGGTGCCGCCGCCCAGGTAGACCTCCCCGCCGGACTGGGCGGTGGATCCGCCCGGCCCGGAGAACCGCTCCAGCACCAGCACGTCCGCCCCGGCGGCCGCGGCCTCGCGGGCGGCGGCCGCGCCGGCGCATCCGAACCCCACGACCAGGACGTCGGTCTCGTGGTCGAACCGCGCCACCTCCGAGAGCGGCACCGGTTCGGCGGGAATCCGGAGTCCGGATGGCGGTGTCTCGGCGTGGTCGTTCGTCATGGGCGCCTCTCCTCGATGGCCGTTCTCCCCGTCCGCCCCTGCCTCGCCCCCGAGCGTCAGGGGTGGTCAGCGTAGGGAGGAGACCGGCCCCCCAGGAAGCCCACCTTCCCGCTGAGCGGGAGGTTCCACTCGGCGATGCGACCGAGGGTGATGATTCCGGCACTCCACGAGAAGCCGTTTCCAAAAGCCTAGCTTTACTCGGTTTTAAGGATTAGTGTCCCCGGTCACAGACCCCCTCTCGAGGAGACCCCATGACCTCTACCGCGGCCTCCCCCCGCCACGGGGCGGGCGGCTCGGGCTTCGGCGTGCGCCTGGTCCTGATGCTGATCTCGCTGCTGTGGTCGGCCCAGCTCATGTCGGTCATCGGCCTGCTGGCGGGCAACGCCCAGGCCGAGATAGCCGTGCACTTCCAGACCACGCAGATAGCCTGGTTCAGCCTGGTCACAGCGCTGGTCGGCAGCTTCATCACCCCCTTCGTCCTGAAGGCCGCCGACCTGTACGGCAAGAAGCGCGTCATGGTGGCCCTCACCGTGCTCGGCCTCGCCGGAGACCTGATCGCCGCGCTGGCCACCGACTACTCGACACTCCTCGTCGGCCGCGCGGTGGCCGGCTTCTACGCCCCGATCGTGGCGCTCGTCTACGCCATCGCCCGCGACGTGTTCCCCTCCCGCCTCGTCGGGCCCGCCAGCGGGTTCATCGGCGGCGGGATCGGCCTGGTGGCGCTCGGCGGCCCGTTCCTGTCCGGCTGGCTGCTGGACGGCCACGGGTTCCGCGGAGTGCTGTGGTTCCTGGTCGCGGCCACCGCCCTGAGCCTGGTCCTTCTCCTGGTCTTCGTGCCCGAGAGCCCCGTCCGCGGTGAGCGCACGCCCGTCGACTGGCTCGGCGGCCTGCTGCTGGGAGGCGGCCTCACCACCGCCCTCTACGGGATCGGCAAGGGTACGGAATGGGGCTGGTCCAGCGGCCGGACCTTCGCCTTCATCGGCGGCGGCCTCCTGGCGCTCGTCCTCTTCGTCATCGTCGAGAGCAAGGTCTCCCACCCGCTGTACGAGCTGTCGATGCTGACGCGCCGCCCCGTGTGGACGGTGTTCCTGACCACGGCGATCCTCGCCGGGACCGCCTTCTCCGCCGGGACGGTCAACCAGCTGCTCGGCCTGATGCCGAAGATCCCCACCGTCTCCGACGGGCTGGGCTTCACCGCCACCAAGCTCGCTCTGATCGGCGCCCCCGCGAGCGTTCTGATCGTCGTGGTGTCCGTGGCGGCAGGCGCCCTCGCCCGGCGCTTCGACACCCGGATCCTGCTGGCCGCCGGAGCGCTGAGCTCCGCCGCCGGGCACGCCCTCCTCTCCTGGTTCCACCACACCGTGACGCAGCTGATGATCGTCGGCCTGCTCAGCGCGATCGGCATCGGTCTGATCGCCGCCCTCGTCCCCGTCCTGGTCATCGAGGTCGTCTCCCCCGAGGAGCAGGCCCGCGCGAACGGCATGCAGGGGATGCTCCAGGGCGTCCTCCTGTCCCTGGTCACCCAGCTGATCTTCGTGGTCCTCGCGCAGAACGGCACGGTCATGCAGGGCACCCGGTTCTACCTCGACGCCGGCTACACCCACGCCTTCCTGCTGGCGGCCGGCTTCTTCCTGGCGGGACTGCTCTCCATCGCGCTGATCCCCCGGGTGAAGCGCCTCGACGAGGCAGAGACCGGTCAGGCGGTCGTCTGATCGGTCCTTCCACCGAGCCGGGCGGCACCGACCGCCCGGCCTTTTCCACGTGAACCCTACGAAAGGACGCTCATGACGAACTTCCCCGAAGGCTTCCTCTGGGGCGCCGCGACCGCAGGACACCAGATCGAGGGCGGCAACACGCTCAGCGACCACTGGGCGATGGAGCACGTGCCCCGCTCACCGTTCACCGAGCCCTCCGGAGACGCCTGCGACGGCTACCACCGCTTCACCGAGGACATCGCGCTGCTGGCGCAGGCCGGTCTGAACACCTACCGGTTCAGCGTGGAATGGTCACGGATCGAGCCCGAGCCCGGCATGTTCTCCCGTGCCGAGCTCGACCACTACCTGCGCGTGGTCCAGGCCTGCCACGACGCGGGAGTGACCCCGGTGGTGACGCTCAACCACTTCACCGTGCCCGCGTGGCTCGCCCGGGACGGCGCCTGGAACAGCCCCGAGGCCCCCGGCAGGTTCGCGCGCTACTGCGAGGCCGTCGCCACCCACATGGCGGGTGCCGTCCCGTGGTACTGCACGCTCAACGAACCCAACCTCGGCGCGATGCTCTCCATGGGCGGCACCATCCCCATGGCCTCCCTCGAGGAGCTGGGGGTGGTGGAGCGGCCCGACCCCGAGGCCGTCCGGGCTTTCGCCGCCCGGATCGGCGGCGACGAGCGCATCGCGCTGCTCGGCAACCCCGTCCCCTCCGCGGAGGGGATCGCCCATCTCATGGAGGCGCACCGCCGGGGCCGGGACGCCGTGAAGCGGGTCGACCCTTCGGCGAAGGTCGGCTGGACCCTCGCGATACCGGACTTCCACACGATTCCAGGCGGAGAGGAGATCGCCGGCCTGGTGCGCGAGAAGTCCCTGGAGAACTTCCTGCTCGTGTCGAGGGAGGACGACTTCGTGGGCGTGCAGACCTACACCCGCGAGGTCCTCGGCCCCGAGGGCCGGGTGCCGCTCCCCGAGGACGCCCCCAGGTTCCAGACCGGATGGGAGGTGTACCCGCAGGCCCTGGGCAACTCGGTCCGCCTGGCCGCCAGGGTGGCGCGGGTGCCGGTGCTCGTCACCGAGAACGGCATGGCCACGGCCGACGACGCGCAGCGCGTCGCGTACACGGCCGAGGCCCTCCGCGGCTTGGAGGAGTGCCTCAAGGAGGGCGTGGACGTCCTCGGCTATCTGCACTGGAGCCTGCTGGACAACTTCGAATGGCATTCGGGGTATGCCATGACGTTCGGCCTCGTCGCTGTCGACCGCGTCACCTTCGAGCGCACCCCCAAACCGAGTCTCGGCTGGCTCGGGGCCGTCGCGCGGAGTAACGGCGCGTCCTTCTGAGCCACCCCGGCGAGGCCGGAGAGGAGGAGAAAATCCCTCCCGCAGAGCGGGAAGCTCTCCGGTCATCGCCGTGCTCCGTCTGGTCACATGTCTCCCAAGTCACACCCCTTCAAGAGGACGGAACCGTATGGCTGCCGGCTCAGACGGCGCTCCGGTGTCGATGATCGAGCGGGTCGTGCGCGTCCTCGACGCCTTCGACGGGGTCGCCCGGCTCTCCCTGGCCCAGGTCGTCCAGCGCACCGGGCTGCCGCGCTCCTCAGTGCACCGCATTCTGGACCAGCTCGTCGCGGTCCGCTGGCTCTCCCGCGAGGGCAACGACTACCGGCTGGGCATCCGCATGCTGGAGCTGGGGTCGCTGGCCCTCCAGCAGGACACCCTGCACGACGCGGCGCTGCCCGTGATGCGCCAGCTGCACGCCTCCAGCAAGCAGATCGTCCACCTCGCGGTCCTCGACGGCATGGAGATCGTCTACCTGGAGAAGATCGGCAACCCGCCGAACATGGACCTGCCGTCCCGGATCGGCGGGCGCGCACCCGCGTACTGCACCGGAGTGGGCAAGGCGATCCTCGCCTACGCCGACGCGGAGGCCGTGCAGGAGGTGCTCGACGGCGGGCTGCGGGCGCGCACGCGTTTCACGATCACCGATCCCGCCCAGTTCGTCCGCGAGCTGCGGCGGATCCGGGAGCGAGGCGTGGCGTTCGACCGCGAGGAGGCGATGCGGGGCGTCGGGTGCGTCGCCGCCGCCGTGCGCGGGCCGGGCAAGGCGGTCGCGGCGCTGTCGGTGTGCGGACCCGTCCGCCAACTCGACTTCGCCCGGCTGGCGCCCGCCGTCCAGCAGGGGGCGCTGCGCATCTGGCGCGCGGTCGGGCTGGGCGCCCCCAAACCCGCCCCGCGCGTCGCCGACGCCCCCGCACCGGGCGATTGGCCCGCCGGAGCACTGGACGCCTGGGCCACCTGGCCCCGCCTGACCGACTGGTTCTGACCTCCGGCGGGCGCGGCAGCCGTCCGTGAGACGCCGCCGCGCCCGCCGCCAACCGCACATCAGCACTACAGGAGCACTCATGACGTCCAGCCCTCCCGCCTGGGACCACGAGGTCGACGTTCTCGTCGCCGGCAGCGGCGCAGGCGGCATGACCGGCGCCATCGCCGCCCACGACGCCGGCCTCTCGGCGCTGCTGGTGGAGAAGGCCGCGTTCTTCGGCGGCTCCACCGCGCTGTCCGGGGGCGGCATCTGGATGCCCAACAACCCCACCCTCAAGGCCATAGGCCGCGGCGACGACCCCGCGGACGTCCGCCGCTACCTCCAGGAGGTCGTGGGCGACCGGGTCTCCCCCGCCCGGCTGGACGCCTACGTCGAGGAGGGGCCCAAGGCGCTGGAGATGCTGTACCGGGTGAGCCGCCACATGGACTTCACCTGGTGCCCCGACTACTCCGACTACCACCCCGAGCTGCCGGGCGGCCGCCCGCGCGGCCGCACGATCGAGCCCGGCCCGATCGACGCCAAGCTCCTGGGCGAGGACGAGAAGCACCTCCTCCCCGCCAGCCTCCCCTCGCCGATGGGCCTGTGGTTCACCGGCTCGGAGGGGCGCAAGCTCATGCTCGTCCGGCGCACCTGGTCGGGCAAGTGGATGATCCGCGTCGCGGCCTGGCGCGTGGTCAGCAACCTGTTCCGCCGCCGCCACATGAAGACGCTGGGCGCCTCGCTCGCCGTCCGGCTGCGCCTGACGATGAAGGACCTGGGCATCCCGCTGTGGCTGAAGGCCCCCATCACCGAGCTGGTCGTCGAGGACGGCCGGGTCGTCGGCGCGGTCGTCGAACGCGACGGCCGACCGGTCAGGGTCCGGGCGCGGCGCGGTGTCATGCTCGCCACCGGCGGCTTCGACCACGACCCGGAGATGCGCGAGCGGTACCTGCCCGAGCTGGGCCGGGACGACCACAGCGCAGGCGCCGCCGCCAACGTCGGCGACGGCATCCGGATCGGCGAGAAGGCCGGAGCCGCCCTGGACCTCATGGACGACGCCTGGTGGATGCCGTCCATCAAGCGGCCCGACGGGAGCGTCTTCCCCCTGGTGACCGAGCGGTGCATCCCCCGCATGGTCATCGTGGACCAGAAGGGCGAGCGCTTCACCAACGAGGCGGCACCCTACGTCAACTTCGTCCACGCCCAGCTCGAGGGCGGCCACGTGCCCGCCTACGAGATCCTCGACGCCAAGGCCCGCGCCCGGTACCAGTTCGCGGGCATCATGCCCGGTCAGCCCTTCCCGAAGGACTACTACACCTCCGGTCTGGTCACCAGGGCCGACACCCTCTCCGAGCTCGCCGAGCGGATCAAGGTCCCGGCCGACGCCCTTCAGGCGACTGTCGACCGGTTCAACGTCTTCGCGCGCAACGGCCGCGACGAGGACTTCGGCCGCGGGGACAGCAGGTACGACCACTACTACGGCGACCCCACGCTGCCCAACCCCAACCTCGACGAGATCGACGGCGGACCGTACTACGCGATCCGGATCGAGGCGGGCGACCTCGGCACCAAGGGCGGCCTCCTCAGCGACGAGCACGGTCGGGTCCTGCGCCCCGACGGCGGCGCGATCGAGGGGCTCTACACGACCGGCAACGCCTCGGCCTCGGTGATGGGCAACGAGTACGCCGGCGCGGGCGCCACCATCGGCCCCGCGATGGCGTTCGCCTACACCGCCATGCGGCACGCCGCGGCGCACCCCTCCGGGGACTGAACCCCCGACGACTCGGCCCCGGTCTTGAGGCCTCCCGGTCAACGGGAGACCCCCAGGCCGGGGCCGAGTCGTCAGCAGGAGGTCATGCCTCCGGCGGGGTGAACGCGGCCAGCGGCTCGGAGCCGGACCAGTCGTGGCCCCAGTAGCTGTCGGCGGTGATCTCCTCGGCGGTGTAGTGCGCCTCGTCGACGAGCATGCCCTCGCAGCCGTACTCGATGTCCCAGCCGCCGGGGGCCCGGACGTAGAAGGAGACCATCTTGTCGTTGGTGTGGCGGCCCAGCGTGGAGGAGAGCGAGAAGCCCTGCTTGTTCACGTTGTCCAGGGCGCGGCCCACCGCGTCCAGGGTGTCGACTTCCACCATCAGGTGCACCAGGCCGGGATCGCCCGTGAACGGGGCGGGGCAGACGGCCAGGCTGTGGTGGCGCCGGTTGACGCCCATGAAGCGGACCCGCACGTGGTGGCCCGGGGCGACCTCGGCCACCTTCATGGCGCCGCGCGGCAGGAAGCCGAGGACCTCGGCGTAGAAGGCGAGGGTCTCCTCCTGCCGCAGGGCGGGGATGACCACGTGGCCCATGCCCTGCTCGCCGGTGACGAACTTCTGGGCGAGGCCCGTCCGCAGCGGGCCGTGGTCCAGGACCGGACCGAAGAACACCTCCACGGGGGTGCCCGACGGGTCCTTGAAGGCGATGGCCTGCTCGACGTCCAGGGCGGTGGCCTCCGCAGGGGAGAGCGCGGCGACCTCGACGCCGGCCTTCTCGACGGCCTCGCGGACGGCGGCCAGCGCGTACTGGTCGCGGACCTCCCAGCCGACGGCCAGCACCCGGTCGGCATCCCCGGGCAGCACCGCCAGCCGGTACCTGCGCTCGTCCATGCGCAGGTAGAGGCCGTCGGGATCCGGGCCCGAGCCCTCGGCGAAGCCGAGGCCCTCCAGCGCCAGCTCGCGCCAGCGCGCGAGGTCGCTCGCCTGGACCCGCAGGTAGCCGAGTCCCTTGATGTGCGTCATCGCTTCTTCTCTTTCTTCTTCGTCCTCGGGGATCTCTCCCGCCCGGCGGGGTCAGATCATCGCGCGGAGCGGTCCCAGCGGCGGCTCGATGTCCAGGTCGGTCAGCGCGGAGACGTGGTAGACCGGGCCGGGCACGTGGATGGCGTGGGCCAGGCCCATGTGCACGTCGCGCCAGACCCGCTGGATCGGGTTGTCCAGGCGCAGGGCGTTGCCGCCCGAGCGCATGACGATCTCGGTCGTCGCGTGCGCGGCCCGCCAGGCCGCCCGGACCTGGACGCGTCGGCCGGCGGCGCGCTCGCCGAAGGTGATCTGCTTCCCGGCGGCGACCTTGTCGTACATCTGGCACGCGTTGTCCAGGAACCGGCTGCGGGAGGTGGCGATCTCCTCGGCGGCCTCGCTGATCGCGGTGAGCATGTACGGGTCGTCCTTGACCTTCGTGCCGGTGATCTGCGTCCGCTCGCGCTGGTAGGCCAGGCCCAGGGCCAGCGCTCCCTCGGCCATGCCGATCACCGCGGAGGTGATGCCCAGTGGGAACGCGCAGGAGAACGGCAGGTGGTAGAGCGGGTTGGTGTGCCCCGACGCGGCGACCGCGGACCCGTCGATGACCTTGCCGAACTCGATGGCCCGGTAATCGGGGACGAAGGCGTCCTTGACGATGATGTCCTTGCTGCCGGTGCCCTTCAGCCCGGCGACCTCCCAGGAGCCCTCGACGATCTCGTAGTCGGAGCGCGGCAGGATCAGGTGCAGGCCGGTGGGCGGCTGGGCGACGTTGCCGTCCCTGTCGCCGAGCATGCCGCCCAGGAAGATCCAGTCGCAGTGGTCGGTGCCGGACGAGAACTGCCAGCGGCCGTTGAAGACGTAGCCGCCGTCGACGGGGCGGGCCACGCCCATCGGGGCGTAGGGGGAGGCGATCCAGGTGTCCTGGTCCTCGCCCCAGATCTCCTCCTGCACCTTCGGGTCGGCCAGCGCCATCTCCCAGGGGTGCACGCCGACGATCCCGGCGACCCAGCCGGTGGAGCCGTCCTTCGCCGCGATCGCCATCACCGCCTCGGCGAACTCCCGGGGGTGGGTCTCCAGGCCGCCGTGCGCCTTCGGCTGCAGCATCCGGATCATGCCGGAGTCGCGCAGCACCTTGGCGGCCTCGTCGTCCAGCCGGCCCAGCCGCTCGTTCACCGGGCCGAGGGCGGTGATCTCCTCGGCCCGCTCCATGATCCTGTCCAGGACGCGTTCGGTCATCCTCGTGTCTCCGTGGGTCTCTCCGGCCGCGCGGCCGGTGTCGGGGTGGTTCCGCACCAGGCGGATGAGGGGCGGGGGCGGTCCCCCGCGGGCGCGGCCGCCGTCAGGCCGTGTCCTTGCGGGTCAGGAAGGCGAGCACGGCGCTCTCCCAGGCGTCCTTCTGCTCGATCATCACCCAGTGGCCGCAGTCGGGGAAGACGTGCACCTCGACGTCGCGGATGGTGCGCATGGGCAGCAGCGCCATGTCGACGGGGCTGACCCTGTCGTCGCGGCCCCAGGTGATCAGGGTCCTGGCCCTGAGCCTGTGCAGCATCGCCCAGTAGGGCGGGGTGTCGGCCGCCTCGGCGGCCTTCATCGCCGCCGTCATCGCGGCGCTGCCGTACATGCGGCGGGCTGCGGCCAGGGTCTCGGGGTCGGTGGCCTGCGCCCAGCGCTCCTCGATCAGCTCCTCGGTGACCAGGGCGGGGTCGTAGACCATCGCGTTCAGCCAGCGGACCAGCTTCTCGCGGCTGGGATCGTCGGTGAACTCCATCAGCAGCTTGATGCCCTCGCCGGGAGCGGGGCTGAAGACGCTGCGCCCCAGGCCTCCGACGGTGACCAGGCGGCGCACCCGGTCGGGGTGGGCCAGCGCCACCTGGGCGCCGACGATGCCGCCCATCGAGTTGCCGACCACGTCGACCTGGGTCAGCCCGAGCCCGTCGAGGAACCGGACGACGGCGCCGGGCGCCGCGAGCATCGGGTGCTGGTCCGTCGGGTCGCTCACCCCGAATCCGGGGAACTCCAGGATCAGGCACCGGAAGTGCTCGGCGAACCGGGCGAGGTTGCCGCGGAAGTTGCGCCAGCCGGTGACCCCCGGCCCCGAGCCGTGCAGGAACAGCAAAGGCGGCCCCTCGCCGGCCTCGTGGTAGCGCAGCACGCCCTGGTCGGTGGCGAGCTCGCGCAGTGTCGACGCGTAGGTCGGCTCCCTTGTCATGGGGCTCCTCGGCTTCCTAGGGGTGGCTTATCCGGAACCTAGGTGCGCCGTCAGGGCTCTGACCTCCCCCTCTCCCGCTCACTGGGAGACCTGAGTCACAGAGTCTCCTGGTCGGCGAGCGGCCGCCCGCCGGGGCCGTGCCCGTTTCTCGATGTGGAACGCTGCTGTACACGCTGTGACATATGCGGACCTGCCGAAGGCGATGGCGACGGACAAGATCGCAGGTCGAGGCGCCTCCCGTTGAACGGGAGGCGCCATATACATGTGTCGGCGGTCACAAACAGTCTCTCTCTGCATGTAACGCGGATCACGCGGACCGAAGGAGAGCACCTCGCCATGAGGCTGAACAGGATCACGAAGGTCGGAGGAGCGGTTCTCGCCCTCGCTCTGACCGCCGCCGGATGCGGCTCCAGCAGATCGGGGGACGCCGTCACCGGCACGGACGGCGACAAGCCCTCCGCTTCCACCTCGGCGTTCGGCGACCTGCCGTCGCCGTGCGGGCCCGGTTCCGCCAAGGGCGCCACCGGCCAGGGCGTCACCGACACCGAGATCAAGATCGGATACGGCGACGACCGCGGTTTCACCGCCGCTCCCGGCCTGGGGGAGGAGAACGGCGACGCGATCGACGCGATGATCAAGTGGTGCAACGAGCAGGGCGGCATCCTCGGCCGCAAGATCACCGGAACGCGTTACGACGCCGCGCTGACCAACGCCGCCTCGGTGGTGCAGAAGGCCTGCGCGTCCGACTTCATGCTGGTCGGGCAGGGCTTCGCCTACGACGAGGCCTCCGAGCCCATCCGAGTCGGCTGCGACCTGCCGACGGTGCCGTCCTACACCGTCGGGCCGAACGCCAACATGGGGCCTGACAAGTTCGAGCCGGTTCCGTTCCCGGTCGACCGCTACAACGCCTCGGGCCTCGCCCAGGCGCTCGAGCTCGTCCCCGAGTTCAAGGAGAGCCCGACGATGGTGCTCTCGGACTCCCCGCCGGTCCAGGCGGCGAGCGCGAAGGTCGCCACGGTCCTCGGGCAGCTCGGCGTCAAGGTCAAGGACTGCGGCATCAGCATGAGCCAGAACGGCGAGGCGAACTACGTGCCGTTCGCCCAGAAGTTCAAGGACTGCGGCGCCTCCGCCCTCTGGACGAGCAACGGCCCCATCCCCAGCCAGATGGGCCTGTTCGAAGCGCTCGGCCGGGTCGGCGCCAAGCCCCCGAAGGTCGTCGAGTCCCAGTGGTACAGCGAGGTCGCCTCGCAGTGGAACAGCAAGTCCGGCGCGGCCGACGGGCTGATCACCGCCCTGTACTTCCAGCCGTTCGAGAACGCCGAGAAGGTCCCCGCGGTCAAGCAGTACCTCGACCTCGTGCGCGCCGACGGCGGCAAGCCGGCGACGCTGGGCATGTCCGCGGCTTCGGCGTTCCTGCTCTGGGCGACCGCGGCGAAGGGCTGCGGCGACGGCCTCACCCGCGACTGCGTGACCAAGGCGCTGTCAGAGGTCCACGAGTGGACGGGCGGCGGCCTCCACGCCCCGACCGACCCGGGCGGCAACCTGCCGAGCAGCTGCGCGCTGGTCGTCCGGCTCGACGGAGGCACCTGGAAGCAGGTCTCCCCCGAGACGCAGGGCGAGTTCGCCTGCGACAAGAGCAAGGTCGTCGAGCTCGACCCCAAGCTCTCGGGCGTGAAGCTGAACGGCGACCGGTTGTCGACGGCGTTCCTCAAGAACTGATCCGCTGCCGGCGGTCGGCCCCGGTCCACGACGGACCGGGGCCGCGAACGATCGGGATGTGCCTGTGACCACCTTCCTCACCTACACCGCCCTGGGCCTGGTGCTCGGCGCGGTCTACGCCATCGCCGCCTCCGGCCTGGTCCTGACCTACAACACCTCGGGGATCTTCAACTTCGCCCACGGCGCGCAGGCGATGATCGGCGCGTTCACCTACTACCAGCTCGACGTGGCGTGGGACCTTCCCGCGGGAGTCGCCCTCGTCGTCGTCCTGGGCGTCCTCGGCCCCGCGATGGGTTGGATCCAGCACGCCCTCATCATGCGCGGGCTGCGCGACACCGAGCAGATCACGCGGATCGTGGTGACGGTCGCGATCATGCTCGGCCTCGTCGCGCTGGCGCAGTGGCTGTGGGATCCGCAGGAGGCCCGGGTCCCCGGGATGCTCTTCGGCGTCGACCGGACGGTCACCGTCCTCGGGGTCGTGCTGCGCTACCACGAGGTGCTCTGCCTCGTCATCGCGGTGGCCCTGGCCGTCGGGCTGCGCGTGCTGTTCAACAGGTCGCGGCTCGGCGTGCTCATGCGGGCCACCGTCGACGACCCGGACCTCCTGAGCCTGACCGGGCACGACCCCGACCGGGTCTCGGCCCGGGCGTGGATGCTCGGCTCCACCCTCGCGGTCCTGGCGGGCGTCCTCATCACCCCGGTCATCGGCGGCCCCCTGGAGGCGAACGCGCTCACCCTCCTGGTCGTCGACGCGTTCGCCGCGGCGCTCTTCGGAAGGCTCAAGAGCATCCCGCTCACCTTCCTCGGCGCGATCGTGCTCGGGCTCATGAACAGCTACCTCGTGGCCTACGCGCCGTCCGAGTGGACCTGGGTCGGCAACCTGCGCCAGTCGCTGGCCATGATCGTCCTGTTCGCGATCCTGATCCTGCTCAGGCACGAGCGGCTGCGGGGCACCGCGACCCGTTCACGGGAGCGGTACGAGGTGCCGACGGTCCGCCGGGCGGTCGTGTGGGGCGGCGTGTTCGTCCTCGCCGTCCTGGCCTTCCGCCAGATCATCGACCCCTCGTCGGTGGGCGTCCTGCAGCTCGGCATCGCCTTCGCCGTCATCGCGCTCTCCCAGACCCTGCTCACCGGGTACGCGGGAGAGCTGAACCTGGCGCCGCTGGCCTTCTCCGCCATCGCCACCCTCGTGGCCTTCCACGCGGGGATCCAGGGCGAGGGCCTCGACGCCAGGATGAGCGTCGGCGGCCTGGTCGCCGGAGTCGTCGCGGCAGCGGTGACCGGGGCGGTCGTCGCGATCCCGGCGCTGCGCCTGCGCGGGCTGTACCTGGCGCTCGCGACGCTGGCCTTCGGCGTGTTCGTCTCCTCGATGATCCTGCGCGACATCCAGGAGCACACCCTCTTCGGGAAGACGTTCGCGATCTTCCCGAACGGCAACCTGCTGTTCCCGCGGCTGGCGATCGGGCCGGTCGACCTCGCCGACGACGACGTCTTCCTCATGGTCACCGCAGTGCTGTTCGCGGTGCTCGGCGTCGGGCTGGTGGCGCTGCGCAACAGCGGCTACGGCCGCCGCCTCGCCGCGATGAAGGACAGCCCCGCGGCCTCGGCGATGCTCGGCCAGCGGCTGCTCCGGCTCAAGCTGACCGTCTTCGCGCTCTCGACCGCGATCGCCGGACTCGGCGGCATCCTGATGTCGATGGCCCTCCGGTCGGTCACCAAGGAGCACTTCGTCTTCACGCTGAGCCTGTCGCTGGTGATGCTCGCCGTCATCGGCGGCATCGGGTACGTCAGCGGAGCCCTGTTCGGCGGGCTGATCGCCGGCGCCGGGCTGACGGCGATCGTGACGCTGCTGAGCGACACCGCGACCGCGCACCCGCAGTTCGAAGGAGCCCTCGGGCTCGTCTCCCACATCATCCTGGTGGGCGCCGGGCTCGCCGGGATCGGCATCGCGCAGAACCCCAGCGGCATCCTCCACGACGTCTTCGCGGCCCATCGGCGGCTGGCGAAGGCGCCCGAGATCCGGTACGGCGCCGCCGCGGTCCAGGGCGCGCTCTACGCGCTGGCCTGGTTCGACGTCCTGGGGACGGGGACGTTCCTCCTCCTCAGCCTCGTGCTGTGGCTGAGCCTGCCGTCGATCGGGGCGGCGCTGCGGCCGGAGAAGGTCCCGGGCGCCTCCGCGCGAACCGTGCCACCCGAGCTGATCGGGGTCGACGCGGACTACCCGCCCGGCCTCGCGCGCCGGCTGGACGAGCAGCTCGGCGTCAACGTCCTGCGAGACGAGAAAGGAGTGTCCCATGCCGGTGCTTGAGACCACGGGCGTGAGCGTCCGGTTCGGCGGGAACATCGCGCTGCGGGACGTCAGCCTCACCATCGAGCCCGGTCAGGTGACGGGGCTCATCGGCCCCAACGGCGCGGGCAAGACGACCATGTTCAACTGCGTCACGGGCATGCAGTCCGTCGCGTCCGGACGTGTCGTCCTCGACGGCAGGGACATCACCGGCCTCGGGCCCGGCCGCCGCGCGCGGCTGGGGATGGCGCGCACGTTCCAGCGCCTGGAGCTGTTCCTGTCGCTGAGCGTCCGCGACAACATCCGGGTCGCCGGGGACATCGTCCGCGCGAACACGCGGACCCGGATCGACGTCGAGGCCGAGACCGACCGGATCCTCGAACTCGCCGGCCTCGCGGACATCGCCGGCGAGAACGTCGCCGAGATCCCGACGGGCCGCGCGCGGGTCGTCGAGGTGGCCCGCGCACTGATGACGCGGCCGAAGCTCCTCCTGCTCGATGAGCCCGCATCGGGGCAGACCGAGCAGGAGAGCGAGCGGTTCGCCGACCTGCTGCGCGAGCTGGCCGCCGACGGCATCGCCGTCTGCCTGGTCGAGCACGACCTCCCGCTGGTGATGTCGCTCTGCTCCACGATCCACGTCCTCGACCACGGGACGCTCATCGCCTCCGGGACCGCCGCCGAGGTGCAGCGCTCCCCCGAGGTCATCGCCGCCTACATCGGAACGGAGGCCGTCGCATGACGACCCCGGAAGCACCGCCGGTCGTCGAGCTGCGCGGCGTCCACGCGGCGTACGGCGACATCGAGGTCCTCCACGGCATCGACCTCACCGTGCCCGCCGGGTCGGTGGTCGCCCTCCTCGGGCCGAACGGCGCCGGGAAGACGACGACGATGAAGATCGTCAGCGGGCTCGTCCGCCCCACCGCGGGGCATCTGCGCTTCTCGGGGCGCGACGTCACCGGCATCACGGCCGTGGAGGCCGCCGGTCTCGGCGTGTGCTCGATCCCGGAGGGCCGGGGGGTGTTCGCCAACCTGACGGTCCGGGAGAACCTCTGGGTCTCGGCCGGAGAGCGCGCCTCCCTCGAGGACATGGAGGAGGTGGCGTACGCGCGGTTCCCGCGCCTGAAGGAGCGCCGCGACCAGCTCGCCGGCTCGATGTCGGGCGGCGAGCAGCAGATGCTGGCGCTCTCCCGCGCCCTGGGGACGAACCCCGCCGTGCTCCTGCTGGACGAGCTCTCGATGGGGCTCGCCCCCATGGTGGTCTCCGAGATGTACGAGGTCGTCGCGGGCCTGGCCGCCGAAGGCGTCTCGATCCTCCTCGCCGAGCAGTTCGCCCGCATCGTCCTGCCGCTGGCGGACCTGGCCGTCCTGATGGTGAACGGACACGCCGTCCGCACCGGTTCACCGGCCGAAATCGAAGAAGAACTCTCCACCGCCTACCTGGGAGGCTGACATGCTCACCGACACCCGCCGCGCCGAGTTCCACGACTCCGCCGCGGCGCACGGACTCAAGACCGGATCGGCCAAGACCGACCGGCCGGTCCGCGTCATCGGCGTCCTGATGATGATCGCCGGCATCGTCGGCGCGTTCGTCGCCTACAGCGCCTCGCTCTCGCAGAGCGACCTGCGCGACATCGCGTCGAGCCAGGTCCTCGCGATCGCCTTCGGCGTCGTCGCGATCGTCGGCGTCGGCTTCTACCTGGCCGCGGCCCTCGCCCAGGTCCTCCGCCTGTGGCTGCTCCGCCAGCTCGTCGACAGCAAGGAGCGCACCGACCAGCTCGCCGCGGCACTGCTCTCCCTCACCAAGACCGACGAGACCGCCGACGCCACACCGTGAGCCCGTGGCTCCTCGCCTCCTCCACGACGGCGAAGCCCCCGCCGGGTCCGGGACCCGGCGGGGGCTTCGGCCCGCGGCGGACGCTACATGTGAATGGAGCCGGCGGTGAGGCCGCCGTCGGCGATGAACTCCGAGCCCGTGCAGAAGCTGGACTCCTCGCTGGCGAGGAAGACCATCAGGTTGGAGATCTCCTCCGGCGCGGCCAGGCGCTTCAGCGAGTTCTGGTTCCGGTCGATCTCGGTCACCCCTGCCTCGGCCGCCTCTCCGGCGATCATCGGGGTCATGACGGCGCCCGGGTGCAGGGAGTTCACCCGTACGCCGTGCTCGGCCAGCTCCAGCGCGGCGGACTTGGTGAGGCCGCGCAGGCCCCACTTGGAGGCGGTGTAGCCGTGCATCCCGGCCACGCCCTCCATGCCCGCCGCCGAGGAGACGTTGATCACCGAGGACGGGCGGGACTCCGCCAGGGCGTCGCGGGCCGCGGTCAGGCCGAGGAACGCGCCCGTCAGGTTGATGTCCAGGATGCGCCGCCACTGCTGCTCGGTGTAGGCGCCCAGGGGGCCGCCGTCGAGGATGCCGGCGTTGTTCACCAGCACGTTCAGCTTGCCGAAGCGCTCCACGGCCGTCTTCACGGCGGCGTCCCACTCTTCAGCGACGGTGACGTCCAGATGGACGTAGGCCGCCGCGTCTCCCAGTTCCGCGGCCAGCTTGAGGCCGGGCTCGTCGGTGATGTCGCCCAGCACGACCTGGGCGCCCTCGGCGACGAAGGCGCGCGCGTGCGCGGCGCCCATGCCCGAGGCCGCTCCGCTGATCAGGGCCACCCGGCCCGCGAGTCGTCCGCTCATGCTCGTTGTTCCTCCTGGGGGGTTCCCGGCTCAGGCCAGGACGCAGTGGGTCTTGGTGAAGATCGTCGGCATGCACTTGTTGCAGTGGATGCACAGGGACGGGGTGGCCGGCTCCTTCTGCATGCGGTTGAGGAGGTCGGGCTCGCGCAGCAGGGCGCGGGCCATCGCCACGAACTCGAAGCCCTCCTCCATCGCCTTGTCCATCGTGGCGCGCTGGGAGATACCGCCCAGCAGGACCAGCGGCAGCTTCAGCGCGGCGCGGAACTGGCGGGCGCTCTCCAGGAGGAACGCCTCCTGGTAGGGGTACTCCCGGATGAACTTCTTGCCGACCAGCTGCACGCCCAGCTTCATCGGCTGGGGGAAGGTCTCGGCGAACTCCCGGATCGGGGCCTCGCCGCGGAACAGGTACATCGGGTTGAGCAGGGAGCTGCCCGCGGTCAGTTCCAGGGCGTCCACGGAGCCGTCGCGCTCCAGCCACTGGGCGACCTGCAGGCTCTCGTCCAGCCAGAAGCCGCCGGGAACGCCGTCGTCCATGCCGAGCTTGGCCAGGATCGCGATGCGGTCGCCGACGGCCTCGCGCACGGCGCGGGCGGCACCGAGGGCGACCTTGGCGCGGTTGGCCAGGGAGCCGCCGTACTCGTCCTTGCGCTTGTTGACCTTCGGGCTGAGGAACGAGCTGGCGAAGTAGTTGTGGCCCAGGTGGATCTCGACCGCGTCGAAGCCCGCCTCGATCGCCAGGAGGGCCGCGTCCGCGTGCGCCTTGGTGATGCGTTCGATGTCGGCGGCGGTCGCCCGGTGGATCTTCTGCATGGACAGCGGGCTGAACGTGGCGGTGGGCGCCAGCGCCGGCACGCGGTTGGACTTGCCGTTGGCGACCGGGCCGGCGTGGCCGATCTGAGCGGAGATCGCGGCGCCCTCGGCGTGCACGGCCTCGGTCAGGCGGCGCAGACCGGGCAGCGCCTCGGGCCGCATGAGGATCTGGTCGTACTCGGTGCGGCCTTCGGGGGCCACCGCGCAGTAGGCCACGGTGGTCATGCCCACGCCGCCGGCGGCGTGGGCGCGGTGGAACTCGATCAGGTCGTCGCTGACCATCGCCTTCGGAGCCATGTGCTCGAAGGTCGCGGCCTTGATGACCCGGTTGCGCAGGGTGACCGGGCCCAGCTGGGCCGGGGCGAAGACGTCAGGGGTGGGCATGCGTCCTCCAGGGTGTCAGAAGGTCATCGGGGTGGGCTGGGCGTCGGTCCGCATGGCCGCGTCGGTGCCGCCGTCGACGTACAGGACGGCTCCGGTGGTGTAGCGGGCCTCGGGCTTGAGGAACTGGTGCACCCAGAAGGCGATGTCCTCGGGACGGCCGAAGATCCCCAGCGGCATCGGAGTGGGGAACTCGTCGGCGTTCAGGTCCTCCTCCTTGCCGGTGGAGCCGAGCATGAGGGGGGTGAGGACCGCGCCGGGGGCGATCACGTTGAGCGTCACGCCCTCGCGCGCCCACTCGGGGGTGACGGCGGTGCGGCGCACCCAGCGGGCGATCGCCAGCTTGGAGGAGGCGTAGGCGCCGATCGAGGGCACGATCGCGGTGATCTCGGCCGGCATCGCGGCCTGGGCGGCGTCGGCGTGCTCGCGGGTGGCCGCCTCGTCCCCGGAGAGAGCGAGTTCCACCAGCTTGTCGTCCACCAGCGGGACGGTGGAGGCCGAGTTGGAGCCGATCACCACGGCGCGTCCGGCGCCCGAGGCGGCCAGCGCGGGGCGCAGCGCCTCCAGCAGGGCCGTGACGCCGAAGTAGTTGATCGACATGACTCCGGCGGCGTTCGGCATGTCCGGGCCGACGCCCGCCACGGCCGCGACGCCGTCGAGGGCGCCGCCGCTGAGCTCGAGGATCCGCTCGGCCGCCGCGGCGCGGCCCTCAGGCGTGCTCAGATCGGCGATCACCTGCGCGTCGCGCAGGTCCACGCCGATCACGGTGTGTCCTTCGGCGGTGAGCAGGGCCGCGGTCGCGGCGCCCATGCCCGAAGCCGATCCGGTGACGGCGAAGGTCGCCATCTCCCACCTCGCTCTCGCTCCGGCTCCTGGACCCTCCAGGGGCCAATCATCATTCAATCAGTGATTGACAGATGATTGCGCAAGTTGTGGTGCAATGACCAGATGTCCGCTGAGAATTCTTCGACCCGCGACCGCCTGCTGGCCGCCGCCGAGCGGCTCTTCCTGGGCAAGGACCCCGAGCAGGTCTCGGTGCGCGCCATCAACGCCGAGGCCGGGCTGAACCCGGGAGCGGTCCACTACCACTTCGGGTCGAAGGAAGGGCTGGTCGCCGCCCTGCTGGAACGCGAACTCGTCCCGGTCTGGGCCGACAGCCTGGCGCCGGTGATCCACCGGTCGGAGCACCCCGAGGAGGGCGAGCCGTTCTCGGTGGCGGACCTGGTGGCGGCGATCGTCCAGCCGTTCGAGGAGCTGATCCGCACCGAGAAGGGCCGCACGCTCTGCCACCTGCTGGCCTGCACCGCCCTACCCTGGTGGCGGATGCCCGTCTCCTCCCCCTGGTTCAGCTCGGCGCCGTTCGAGGTCATGCTCGGCCGCGCCATGCCCGGCCTGCCCGTGCGCGAGATCTCCGAACGCTGGCGGCTGACCTTCACCCTCCTCCTGGAGATCTACGGCTACGCCTCGGCCCCCTCCTCCTCCCAGCCCGCCGTCCGGTCCGAGACCGTCACCGCCTTCCTCACTGCCGGCCTGACCGCCCCCGTTCGCTGAAGGCCCCCGGCCTCCAGCGAACGGGTGCCGTTCACTGGTGGGCGCCGCCGTCGACGCGGATCTCGGTGCCGGTGATGAAGGCCCCGTCGTCCGAGCCCACCATCGCCACCACGCCCGCGATGTCCTCCGGCTGTCCGAAGCCCTGGCCGATCACCGCGTTGAGCTTGAGGAAGAGGTTCCAGTCCACGTCCTCGGGCACCAGCGAGGCGATGTTGTTCGTGATGCCGCTGCTCACCCCGCCGGGCATGATGTTCACCGCCCGCAGGCCCTGCTTGGCGTACTCCTGCGCGATGGAGTGGGTGAACGACAGGATGCCGCCCTTGCTGGCCGAGTAGGCCGCCATGTACGGGTGGCCGAACTGCGCGGAGGTCGAGCTGAAGTTCACCACCACTCCCCTGCCGGACTCCAGCAGCGCGGGCAGCACCGCCCTGGTCATCAGGAACGTCCCGGTCAGGTTGATCCCGATCACCCGGTTCCACAGGTCCAGCTCGCACTCGTGGGTGTGTGCGCCGCGCAGCATCCCCGCGGCGTTGACCAGCACGTCCAGGCCGCCCAGTCCGGTGATGGCGGTGGCGACGCCCTCGTTCACCGCGGTCTCGTCGGAGATGTCGATCACGTCGGTGACCAGCCGTCCGCCGTTCCCGGCCTCCGTCGCCAGCCGCGCGGTCTCCTCCAGCCCCTCCTTCGCGACGTCCACCGCCACCACGCGGCCGCCCTCGGCGAGCAGCCGCAGCACCACGGACCTGCCGATGCCCGAGGCCGCTCCGGTCACCAGCACGCGCCGGTCCGAATAACGCTTCATCAAGTCCTCCTGGTCGAGTTCACGGGTCTCCGCCGAGCCACCCGGCGGAGCTTCTCCACCGGGCCGTTCCGGGCTCTCGAGATGCGGATCCGCGCTCGGCGACGCATGGTGCCCCGTCGAAACGCCGGTCCGCGGCCCCTGGCCCCGCGGTACCGCCATCCTAAAACCAAGCCAGACTCGGTTTTAGTCTTGACTGTACTGAGAATCGCCCCTACCCTCACCTGAGGACGAGGCCGATCGAACCCGAAAGATCCACGGATCTCGCCATTTGCCGATCACATTCGACGGGCGACCGATCTTTTCTTCCTTCCCCTCGGAACCCACCGGAGAAGAGAAAGAACAACGGTTCTCCATAGCGCCTCCACAAGGGTGGGCATCCTCATCCAAAATGCCTTCCCACTATTCCCGTGAAACGGGCGGAGCTGCTGAGAAGCGCCTTCGGTACGCACTTGCACTGAGCCCGAAATGAGCCTTGAACCGGCGGGCGAAATGGTTCGGGTCGGGCCATCCGACGGCCTGCCCGATCTGCACGATCGGCTGGTCGCCGCGGACCAGCAGGGCGGCGGCCGCCTCGGCCCGCTGCCGGGCGAGGTAGGTCATCGGGGGCACCCCGACCGCCGACTTGAACAGCCGTACCAGCGAGCCCGGCACCAGATGGAGCTCTCCGGCCAACTCCGCCAGGGACCAGTGGTGCGCCAGCCTGCCCTCCATCAGCCGCATCGCCTCGGCGACGGCGGGGTGCGGCGGCGAGGCCGACGCGAGGGCATCGGCCCCCGGCTCCGCCACCGCCCTCGCCAAGCAGCCGAGGAACAGCGCGAGCCGGCCGACCGCATCGCCCCGGTGCAGGTGAACGGGCTTGGACTGCAACTCCGCAAGCGCTTCCAGATGTGAGAGGCCTTCTCGCAGCGCGGCGCCCTCGAGACGGGCCGCCAGCGTGCCCCGCCTGTCCAGCGAGTAGGGCCCGGTCCACAACAGGTGCCCCAGCAACGGGTCCTCCCGCGCCCAGGCCAGCTCGCGCCGCAGCAGACCGGGACCGAAGCAGCAGTTGTGGAGGACCAGGCCCGAGCATTCCTCGTACCCGTGCCAGACGCCCGGCCGCAGCAGGACCACGTCCCCGGCGGAGAGACTCCGGCGACCGGCCTGCGAACGGTGCGACCCTTCGCCTTCGGCGACCACGGCGATCTCCACGAAGCTGTGCGTGTGCGCCGGATAGGAGTCCTCATGGACATGCCGCCCGGCGTAGACGAGCGAGCCGCCGGTGAAATAGACCAGCCCTCCCGAGTCCGAGATCGGCACGGCATTCATGCGGGAACACTACCCCAGCGGGAGCCATCTTGTTAATTCCATGCTAACGCCGGTGAACTTTGGCCTACCGGGCGAATGCCTGCAGGGCGGATCATCTCTCAATACGCCATGCGGTAGTGCTCGGTCAGCCCTCCCGCGGATTTATTGCAGTGCTCAATTCTGGATGAGAACTTGACGATGCCACACGCTCGCGAGGCCGCGGCCACCACCCGGCCGCCGGCCCGCCACGGGCCGGAGCGCCCCCTCCCCCGAAAAAAACGGACCACGAGATCCGGCCTCCGCCGTTCGGTCCCGTGGTGGTTCCTCCTCCCGGCGCTGACGCTCTACCTCTATGTGGTCCTGGCGCCTTCGCTCCAGGGGGCCGGCTACGCCTTCACCGACTGGACCGGGCTGGGGACCCCTGCCTCGTTCATCGGGCTGGAGAACTTCCGGAAGTCCCTCGGCGACCCTGACGCCCGGGACGCCTTGTGGCAGACACTGCTGGTCACCGTGGTCATCACGGTCGTACAGAACGTCATCGGCCTGCTGCTCGCCCTGGGGGTGAACTCCCGGATCAGGAGCCGCAACGTCCTGCGCGTCCTGTTCTTCGCCCCGGCGGTGATGACCCCGGTCGTGACGGCCTACCTGTGGCGCTACCTGTACGCCCCGGAAGGAGCGTTCAACACCGCCCTGGAGACGCTGGGCCTCGGCTCGCTGACGCAGAACTGGCTGGGAGACCCGGACCTGGCGCTCTGGTCGGTCGCCGCCATCGTCATCTGGCAGTTCTCCGGATACTCCATGGTCATCTTCCTGGCCGGCCTCCAGGGCGTGCCGCGGGAGCTGCACGAGGCCGCGGGGGTGGACGGCGCCGGCGCCTTCCAGCGCTTCTGGCACATCACCCGCCCCCTTCTCGCCCCCGCCACCACGATCAACCTGATGCTGTCCATGATCGGCGGATTCAAGCTCTTCGACCAGGTCTACGTCACCACGGGCGGCGGCCCCGGCCACGCCACCGAGACCCTGTCCACCCTGATCTACAAGAACGCCTTCCAGTTCGACGAGTACGCCTACAGCACCGCGCTCGCGGTGTTCCTGGCCGTCGTCGTCGCCGTCGTCTCCGCGGGGCAGTACCGCGGCCTCCAGCGGCAGAAGGGCATGCCATGAGGCGCTACACGGCCCGTACGGCTCTGCTCGAGTCCGTCATGGTCCTGGCGGGGCTCGTCTTCGCCTTCCCGATCTACGTCCTGGTGAACCTCTCGGTGCGCGGCGCCGACGACGCCTCCTCCCCCGTGGCGCCGACCCTCTCCCCCACCCTGGCGAACTACGCGGAGGCCTGGCGTGCCGCCGGGCTGGCCTCGGCCCTGGCCAACAGCGTGGCCGTCACCGTGCTCAGCGCACTGGTGATCATCATCGTCTCGGCGATGGCCGCCTATCCGCTGGCACGGGCCACCGGCCGGTGGCCCCGGTGGGCCTTCCTCCTGTTCGCCCTCGGCCTGCTGCTTCCGGCCCAGCTCGGCATGATCCCCCTCTACCAGAGCATGCGGGACCTCGGCCTCCTCGGCTCCGTGTGGTCGCTCGTGCTCTTCTACTGCGGGCTCCAGGTCCCCTTCAGCGTCTTCCTGTACACCGGATTCCTCCGGGCGGTCCCCGCCGAGTACGAGGACGCCGCCGCGGTGGACGGCTGCGGTCCGGTCCGCGCCTTCTTCTCCGTCGTCCTGCCCCTGCTGCGCCCCGTCACCGGCACCGTCGCCATCCTCAACGCGATCTTCATCTGGAACGACTTCCTCACCCCGCTGCTGTACCTGTCGGGCAGCTCCCAGCAGACGGTCCCCGTCGCGGTCTTCCAGTTCGTCGGCCAGTACGTCGCGGACTGGCAGCTGGTCTTCGCCGGCCTGGTGATCAGCGTCGTCCCGATCCTCGCCGCCTACTTCCTGATGCAGAAGCGGATCATCCGCGGCTTCGCCGGAGGGCTCAAGGGCTGACCGCCCGCCTCCCGTACACCGAGAAAGAGAACCGATATGAACCGACCCCTCCTGGGCGCGCTCTGCGCCCTCGTGACCGGCATGGCCCTGACGGCCTGCAGCAGCACGGGCGGCACGTCCGGTGACGGCTCCGTCCTGCGCGTCGCCTCGAACTCCAGCGAGAAGATCGCGTTGGACTCGACGATCGCGGCGTTCGAGAAGGCCAACCCCGGCATCGACGTCCAGGCGACCTACGCCGACACCGACCCCTACCTGAGCACGCTGCGCACCCAGCTCTCCTCGGGCACCGGCCCCGACGTCTTCTACGCCTTCCCCGGCAACGGCAACGCGGGCTCGATCCAGGTCCTGGCCCCGGCCGGATACCTGGCCGACCTCTCCTCGCGGTCCTGGACGGCGAACGTCCCCGACAGCGTCAAGACGGTCACCCAGGTCGACGGCAGGCAGTACATCCTGCCCGTCACCTTCACCGGCATCGGCGCCATCTACAACAAGAAGGCGCTCCAGGAGGTCGGGGCGCCGGAGCCCGCCACATGGGGGCAGGTGCTCGACCTGTGCGACAAGGCCAAGGCCGAGGGCAGGTACGCCTTCGCGCTGGGCAACCAGACGCCCTGGGTGACCCAGCTCATCGACTACGCCCTGGTCGCCACGCTCGTCCACGGCGAGGGCTCCGCCTTCGACGCCGATCTCGCCGCGGGCAGGGCGACCTTCGCCGGCTCCGGATGGCGCAAGGCCATGGAGCAGTACCTGGAGATGAACGAGCGCGGCTGCTTCTCCAAGGACCCTCTCGGCACCCCCGTCGAGACGGCGCTCAAGCAGGTGGGCCAGGGCGAGGCGGTGGCCGCCGTCCAGGTCCTGGCCACGGCCGGGCAGATCAGGGACGCCGCGCCCGAGGGCGCCGAGTTCGGCATGTTCCCGCTGCCGGCGACCGACGACGCGCAGGAGACCAGGATGCCCGGCGCGGTCGGCGCCTCCTACGCCGCCAACGCCAAGGCCGCGAACGCCGAGGCCGCCGAGAAGTTCCTGGACTTCCTCGCCCTCCCGCAGAACACCAACGACTACGCGGCCAGGAGCAACTCGGCGCCCGCCGTCCCCAACGACGCCTTCACTCCGGACCCGGCGTTCAAGGCCCTGCTCGACCACCAGAAGGCGGGCCGGACCGTGCCCTTCATGGACCAGCTCTGGCCCAACCCCAAGGTCCAGCAGGTCCACCTGACCGGTGTCCAGGACCTCTTCTCCGGCGAGTCCGAGCCGAAGGACGTCCTCGCCGAGATGGACAAGGCCTACAAAAACGACTGACGGCACCACCCCCACCCATGAGGAAGGAACCGGCATGAACCCCACCCCCCGGAACACGGGACCGCGCCTCGGCAGAAGAACGTTCCTGACGGCCTCGGCCGCCACGGGTCTGGCCCTGGGACTCTCGACCGCACCCGCCCTGGCCGCCGGACCCGCCTCGCGCGGGTTCCGCACGGCCCTTTCGGTCAGCCCGTTCACCGAACTGGTGCTCGGCAGTGTCGCGCTCACCGACGGCGAGCGCACCGCGCGGACCGTCGAGCAGGTCCAGCGGCTGTTCAAGGCCCACGGTTCCACCGAGGTCTACGCGCGGATCGCGACCCTGCGCGACGCGCCTTCCGGCGAGGCGCAGCACGGCCTCGCGCGCGGACTCCAGCGCGCCCGGCTGGCCCGGACCCTGGACCAGCCCTTCAACCCGGAGATCGGCCTGTTCGCCGTGTACGGCGACATCTCCCACCAGCCGGAGCCCGACTTCTCCGACTACCCCGGCATCAACCCGCCCGCTCCCTGGACGTCGCTGACCGTCGACCAGATGATCCCGTTCCTCTACCGGTACGGCGTGGCCGTCGCCCTGCAGATCCTGGCCACCGGGGCCAGGGTCAACGTGTGGAACCTGGGCAACGAGATCGAACTGGGGCTGGCCGGCGTCGCCGTCCGCGGCCTGGTCACCCAGACCGACCGGTGGACCTACAGCCCCCCGGACGCGATCGACCCCGCCATCGGGCAGATGGACTTCACGACCCTGATCATGATGCCGGAACCGGACCGCATCGCCTGGCTGGAGGCCCACCTGTGGCCCCACATCGGCAGGATGCTCGCGGCCACCGCGGCCGGCATCCGGTCGGTCCACCCGACCGCCCGCTTCAGCAGCCACACCAGCACGATCGGGTCCGCGTCCACCGCGCTGCCCGTCGCCTTCTGGAAGGCCATGCGCAAGGCGGGCTACCAGGTCAGCGAGATGGGCACGTCCTTCTACCCGACGAGCAACGACTACGGCGACAGGATGGCCGCCTTCAAGGACGCGGCCGCCACCCTGCACACCACGTTCGGCAAGCGGGTGTTCGTGGCGGAGCTCGGCTACCCCTCCTCCACCATGCCGCCGCCGTACGCGTGGAACAGCCCGCTGCCCGGATACCCGATCTCGCCGGAGGGCGAGCACGCCTTCGTCCGCGACCTCGTCGCCTGGGGCGCCGGCAGCGGTCCCCTGTCGGGCGTGCGCCCCTGGGCTCCGGACTTCTGCATCAGCGGTTGGCAGCCGATGAGCCACTTCACCGCCTCCGGCTCCACCGCCACCGCCCAGCCGGTCCTCGACGCCATCTCCGAGGGCCTGGCGGCGGCCACCTGAGGAACCCGGAGAGGGAGAACGAAGGGCCGGGGTCGTCGACCCCGGCCCTTCGGCCGTCCTGCGGGCGGTCTCACAGCCCGGCGAGCGCGGCCTCCACGTCGCGCAGGATCGGCCCGGCGTCGGGGATCATCGCCAGCCCGTCCCGGAGCCGCGTGGCCGGAGCCACCGAGCCCAGGCCGATCTCGATGAACTCGGCGAACTCCGGCCTCCTGGCCACGATCACGTCGGCGACCAGCTTCAGCCCCCCGGGCCGGTCCGCCACCTCGCCCAGAGTGCTGTCCAGGGTCAGCGGCCCCGTCGCCGCGACGGAGAACGGGACGTCCCACCGGTGCGCACCCGAGCCCACGGTCCTCTCCGTGCCGTCGGGCAGGCTCACCTCGGCCGACACATTGGCGGGAACGGTCGCCTCGACGGAGAGCCGGTCACCGTTCAGCCTCCAGCCGCACGCGGCCTCCCCGTAAGGGGTGCGCAGGCGGGCGGAGGCATGCGTGAGCCCTCCTCCGGGCCGGGGCGCCATCCTCAGACGCCGGTAGCCGGGGGCGGCCGGCGCCAGTCCGGCGACGGTCCGGTGCAGCCAGTCGGAGACCGCGCCGAAGGCGTAGTGGTTGAAGGAGGTCATGCCGCTGGGGTTCACCCGCCCGTCGGGCATGAGGCTGTCCCAGCGCTCCCAGATGGTCGTCGCGCCCTGGACGACCGTGTAGAGCCACGACGGGCACTCCTTCTGCAGCAGCAGGTGGTACGCCTGGTCCAGGAACCCGCCCTCGGCGAGCGCGTCGCAGATCAGAGGAGTCCCCACGAACCCCGTCGCGATCCGGTAGCCGCCGGCGCGCACCAGATCAGCGAGCCGGGCGGCCGCGTGCCGCCGCTGCTCTCCTTCGGGCAGCAGCCCGAAGCGCAGAGCCAGCGCGTAGGCGGTCTGGGAGTCCGAGAGCAGCCGGCCGGAAGGGGTGACGTACTCGTCCCGGAACACCTGCCGGACCCGTCCGGACAGCGCCTGGTAGTGCTCGGCGTCCTCGGCGCGGCCGAGCAGGCGTGCCGCCTCGGCCACCAGCTCCGCGGAGTGCGCGAAGTAGGCGGTGGCCACGATCTCGGGGAAGGTCTTGGCGGCCTCGGGCCTGCCGGGCGGCGCCGTCGGGTCCAGCCAGTCCCCGTACTGGAAACCGGAGTTCCAGATCAGGTCCTCGCCCGCGAGCGCCTCCACGTGGTCCACCCACCCGCGCATGCTGGAGAACTGCTCCTCCAGGACGCCGATGTCGCCGTACCGCTGGTAGAGCGTCCAGGGGACGATCACCGCCGCGTCGCCCCAGGCCGCCGCGGTCGCGGTCTTGGAGACGGCGGGGACGACGGACGGCACCTCCCCGTCCGGTCCCTGCTCGGCCGCCAGGTCGGCGAGCCAGGAGCGGAGGAAGCCCGCGCTGTCGTAGAGGAAGGACGCGGTCGGCGCGAAGACCTGGAGGTCGCCGGTCCAGCCGAGACGCTCGTCGCGCTGCGGGCAGTCGGTGGGCACGTCCAGGAAGTTGCCGCGCATCCCCCACACGGCGTTCTCGTGCAGCCGCTCCACCAGCGGGTCGGAGCAGGCGAACCAGCCGGTGCGCTCCAGGTCGGAGTGGCACACCAGGGCGACGGCCCCGATCACCGGGCCGGCGATCTCCGCGTAGCGGAACCCGTGGAAGGTGAAGCGGGGCTCCCAGGTCTCATCCTCGCCGCCGCGCAAAATGTAGGTGTCGGTCGCCTTGGCCGTGCGCAGCGGCTCCACGCACAGCTCGCCGTCCTGAAGGATCTCGGCGTGGCGGAGTGTGACCTCCTCCCCCGCCTCGCCCGAGACGGTGATCCGAAGCTTGCCGACGAGGTTCTGCCCGAAGTCCAGAATCGTCTTCCCGGACGGTGAGGTGAGGGCGGCAACGGGTTCGAGCGTCTCGGTGACGCGCACCGGCGGCCCGGTCGGCGCGACCAGAGTGCCGAGATCTCCCTCGACGGGTTCGGCGGGCCACCAGGCGGAGTCGTCGAAGCCGGGCTCGGACCAGCCCTCCTGCTCCTTCCTGGCGTCATAGGCCTCGCCGTCGTAGAGGTCGCTGGACAGCAGCGCCCCCGAGGAGGCCCGCCACGTGGACGGGGCGGTGGCGATCCGGCGGACCGTACCGTCTTCGTAGGCGAGTTCGAGCTGGGCGAGCAGCGCGGTCCGGTCGCCGTACAGAGCGCGTTTGCCCTCGTATCCGAGCCTGCCGCGGTACCAGCCGTCGCCGAGCGTCGCGCCGAGGCAGTTGGCGCCCTCCCGGACGAGACCAGTGACGTCGTAGGTCTGGTAGCGCAGGCGGTGCCGGTAGCTGGTCCACCCGGGAGCCAGCACGTGGTCGCCGATCCGCTCGCCGTTCAGCTCGGCCTCGTACACCCCGAGCGCCGTCGCGTACAGACGGGCCGAGACCAGACCGGGACCGGACTCGAACTCCGTCCGCAGCAGCGACCCCTCTCCGGGGCCGACGAACTCCGCCTCCCAGTCTCCCGTCCGCAGCAGGCCCGCCTCGACCTCCGCCGACGTCCAGGGCGACGGCCCGCCGGACGATCCGGTCACCCGGACCGCCACCATGACCCGTTCGCGCGATTCCAGCGGCGCGAACGGCCACGGCACCAGAACCGAGTCGGCCGACTCCACCCGGACGCGTTCGCCGCGCGCCTCCACCTCGTAGGCGGTCTGCACCCAGCCCGGCGTTTCGGTCTCGGTGCGCCAGGACAGCCGAGGCCGGGCCGTGCCCACGCCCAGCGGCTCGCGCACCTGCTCGAACCTCAGTCCCGCCACTTTCATGGTCGTCATCTTCCTTCCGGTGTCAGCGGACGCCCTTGATGGGCCGCACGGTCAGGCCTGCCGTGATGGCGATCGCGGCGGCGACGGTGAACAGCAACGGATAGTTCTCCCCGCCGCCCAGGGCGAGGATCAGCGGGGCGACGACGGGGGCCGCCGACTGCGGCAGGGCCGAGGCGATCCCGAAGATGCTCATGTACCGGGCGGCCTGGGTGTCGCGGTCGGGTATGACGTCGGTGACGATCGCCAGGTCGACGGCGCCGAACACTCCCGCGCCGAGCAGGATGAGCTGGGAGCCGAGGAAGACCTGGAGGAACGACGGGGCCGTCGCGACGAGCAGGAAGCCCGCCGCGAACAGGGTGCCCGCGGCGTACACGAACGCCTTCCTGCGGCCCAGCCGGTCCGACAGCAGGCCGGAGAGCACGGCTCCGCCCGAGGTCATCACCAGCCCGACGCCTCCGGTGAGGGCCAGCAGGCCGGTGACCTCGTCGAGCTCGTAGTCCAGGTGGTCGGTGAGGAAGTAGAGCTGATACGTCGACAGGAACATGAGGCTGAACTGCATGAGGAAGCGCCCCATCCACGTCCAGCCCATGTCGGGGTGGCGGCGCGGGTCGAAGACAAAGCCGAGCAGGATTTCCCGGAGGTCGAACCCGGAACGTCTCGCCTTCGCGGAAGCGGCCTCAGGGACGGGATCGGGCAGCACGAGCACCGCGACGAGAACGAGCACGCAGCACAGCAGCGCCGGAACCCCGAACATCAGGTACGGCGAGCCGTCGAGGGCGTTGGCCGCCTGGAAGCCGATCACCCCGGCGATCTGCGCGGTGAAGCCCGCGAAGCCCGAGACCTTGCCGCGCTGCGCCTCGGGGACCTGGTCGGGCAGCATGGCCAGCAGGCCCGTCATGATGCAGGAGATGCCGACCTGGCCGATCGCGTATCCGGCCAGCACCATGCCCGCGTTTCCGGCGCCGGCGATGACGAGCATGCCGCCGACCATGATCGGCATCCCTGCGACGATCCAGGGGCGCCGCCGCCCCCAGCGGCCGGTGGTCAGGTCGCTGAGCCTGCCTATGACGGGGCCGGCCACGATGTTCACGAACGTGCCGACACCGATGACCAGGCCCAGGTTGGTCTCCTTGCGCGCCTCGTCGATCTGCTCGAGGTGCACGGCCAGTGACACCAGGAGCGGTGTCATCACCGCCAGATAGGTCCCGAGGAGCGCCAGGACGTAGAGCGTGATGAAGCCGCGGCTCACCGGCGCGGGCTCCCGCCGTTCCTTCGGCGGCTCCGTCCCGGCTCCGGCCTCCAGGGTCACAGCTCCGCCCCCAGTCTCAGGTCTGCGGCGGAGCGGCCGATGCGCAGGCGGTGCGGGCCGGGCAGGGGCGCCCACCCATCGTCGGTCCAGCGGGACAGGGCGCGTTCGGTCAGCTCGATGCGGGCGGTCGCCGTCTCGCCCGGCCCGGCCTGCACCGCGGCGAAACCGACGAGGCGCGAAGGCTCGTCCTCGGTGACCAGGTAGACCTGGACGACCTCCCGGCCGGCGCGGTCGCCGGAGTTGCGGACGTCCACCTCGACGACACGGCCGGAAGCGCGGGCCTCCAGGTGCTCCCAGGTGGTGTAGGACAGGCCGTATCCGAAGGGGAACAGCGGCTCTGTCCCGGCCTGCCCGTAGGCGCGGTAGCCGATGACGCCGCCCTCGGCGTAGTCGAGGACCCCCCGCTCGGGCTTGGTCGAGAGGATCGGCACGTCGGTCTCGGCGGCCGGGAAGGTGGTGGGCAGGCGCCCGCCCGGCTCCGTGCCGGTGAGGACGTCGGCGATCGCGTCGCCGCCCTCCTGGCCCGGGAACCAGGACCACAGCAGCGCGGCGGGCTCCTCCGCCCACGGCATCAGCCACGGCGCGCCCGCGTTCACGACGACCACGGTGCGCGGGTTGGCCTCGCACACCGCCCGCACCAACTCGTCCTGACCGCCGGGCAGGACGAGCGACTCCCGGTCGACGCTCTCGGTCTCGGCGTACTCGTCGCTGCCGACGATCACCACCGCGACGTCAGCGGCGCGGGCGGCTTCCACGGCGGCGGCGAACTCGGCGGCGTCGTCGCCGCGCGGCTCGGCGTAACCCAGGCCTAGCAGCGCGATCGGGTAGGGGAAGTCCCGCTGCGGCCGACATCTGATCTCGACGGGCAGCGAGCCTGCGGAGGCGGGGAAGACGAAGGTGTGCGAGGGAGGGTTCAGCGCGAGCTCGCCGACGTCGGGATCGTCGACGAGCAGGCTGCAGTTCCTCGGCTCCTGGCCGGGCACGAGCAGCGTGAACTCGCCCGTGCCGAGCACCGAGAGGCGGTGGTCGCCCGACGCACCGAGCTCCAGCACGGCCTGGACCGACAACTCGGTGACGGCGTCGTCGAGGATGAGCGGGAACCACCAGAGGGCGGGGTCCTGGTGCTCCTCGGAGTGAACCGAGCCGTCCTCCTTCAGGTACCGGAGCCGGACTCCGGGCTCGCCGCTCTGCGGGTCGGTCACCGCGGTGAGCGGGTCCAGCTTGGTGCGCGGGAACACCCCCGGACGCACCGTGATCTCGACGTCGTCGCCGAGCACTCGGCGCAGGCCCTCCAGAGGGCTGACGACGTGTTCGGGCTTCACGTTGGCGCTGCCTCCGCCCTGCGCGGCCAGGCGCACCGCGTTGGGGCCGACGAGCGCCAGCCTGCGCACGGGCGCGAGCGGGAGGATGCCGTCGTTGCGCAGCAGGACCGTGCCCCGGACCGCCAGATCGCGGAGCCGGGAGCGCACGTCGTCCGGCACGGGCGGGGCGGGCACGGCGTCCACGCCCTCGAGTGCGCCCGTCCGGGCGGCCAGGCGCAGGATCCGCACCACCTTGTCGTCGATCAGGGCCTGCGGCACCCGCCCCTCCTCGACGGCGGCGACGAGCGCGTCGCCCCACGGGCCGATCGGACCGGGCATGGCCAGGTCGAGACCGGCGAGCGCGGGCGCCTCGGTGGAACGGGCCGCCGTCCAGTCCGAGATCACGACGCCGTCGAAGCCCCACTCCTCCTTGAGGAGGCCGGTGAGCAGGGCGGCGTTCTCCGTGATCGTCCGGCCGTTGACCCCGTTGTAGGCGGCCATCACCGTCCAGGCGCCCGCCTCGCGCACCGCCGCCTCGAACGGCTGGAGGTACACCTCGCGCAGGGTGCGCTCGTCGATCCGCGCGTCGTAGGTCATCCGCTCTGTCTCGGAGTCGTTGCCCACGAAGTGCTTCACGCAGACGGCGACGCCCGCCGACTGAACGCCCTCGACGAAGGGGGCCGCCATCCTCGCGGTGAGCAGGGGGTCCTCGGAGAAGCACTCGAAGTGCCTGCCGCCCAGCGGGGAGCGGTGCAGGTTGACGGTCGGCGCGAGCAGGACGTGCAGGCCCATCTCCCTCGCTCGGGCGCCCATCAGCTCGCCCGCCTCGCGTGTGGCGTCCACGTCCCAGGTCGCCGCCAGGGAGGTGGTGTTGGGAAAGAGCAGGGAGGGCTCGGAGTCGGGGCCGAAGGACGCCCCGCGCGGCCCTGCCGGCCCGTCCGACAGTCGCAGGGACCGCAGGCCCGCCGCCGGAACCTCCGTGAGGCTCCAGGCATCGGCGCCGGTCAGCAGCGCGACCTTCTCCTTCAGCGTCATGGTCGCCAGCCGACGCTCGAGATCCGCCTCCGGGGGGAGGGCAAATGTCATGGGGGTTCCTTTCACGGGGTGGCCCCCATCTAAAACCAAGTCATACTCGGTTTTCAAGAGGGCGCAAGGTCCCAGCGCCTCCGCAGGCGAAAAACGCCACCGCCCTCTCCCGCTCACCGGAACCTTCTCTGGCCCGGCCTCCGCCGGTCTCGGAGACTCGAGCGACTCATCCACGCGCACCTCTGTGAAGGAGACGCCCTTGTCCGGGAACGAATCCCCTGCGGCACCCGCGTTGAGCGCCGTCGAGAGGCTCCTCGCGATCGAGGAGATCAAGGGGGTCTTCGCCGAGCGGCTCCGGTGCATGGACGCCAAGGAATGGCACGTCTACCCCACCCTCCACACCGACGACGTCGTCAGCGAGACCTTCAGCCGCCTCCCCTCGGAGGACCGGCCCCCGACACCCGGGGAGCGCCGGCGCGTGGTCGGGAAGGAGGAGCTCACCGCCACGATCCGCGGCCTGCTCGACGGCCCGGTCCCCCTCACCACGGTCCACCACGGCCACACGCCCGTCATCGAGCTGACCTCCGACACCACCGCCCGCGGCGTCTGGGCCATGGAGGACCGCCTGTGGTGGACGAACGGCGACCACGAGGAGACCCTCCACGGGTACGGCCACTACCACGAGGAATACCGCAAGGTGGGCGACCGGTGGCTCATCGGCTACCGCAGCCTCTCCCGCCTGCGAGTGGACCTGACTCCCGGGTTCTACGACTTCCTGAAGAAACCGCGGTAAGGCCGTCTTCCGCGCGGAGGTACTGCGGCGCCGTGACGCGGTGCCCGTCGACGGGTCGGCTCTCGCGGGCTCCCCCGAGATGCCGGCACTGCTCGGCGGCCTGAATCCCGACCGACTGAACCAGGGTGACGCCGGATCACGGTCTATCCAGAGCAGTCATTTTTGACAGAAACCGCCAAAAATGATGACATGGCGGCATGGCCTCCGCAGTACCCCGTGCGCCTCGCGGCCGCGGCCGCGGCCGCCCCACCGTGCTCGACCCCGAAGCGGTCGGCGCCGAGGCGCTGCGGCTCTGGGCGGAGCACGGCTACGGCAACGTCGGCTGGGAGGACATCTCCGCGGCCACCGGGGTCAGCGTCCGCACGCTGATGCGGCACTTCCCGGCCAAGAGCGCCCTCGCCTGGGTGGGGGTCCCCGCGGCCACACGCCGCCTGATCGACGCGTTCGGCGCGCTGCCCCTCGACATGCCGTTGGCGGACGTCCTGCGCGCCGCCGTGGTCGCGTCGGTCTCCAACGACGTGCTCACGCGGCGTGCCAGCGCCCAGTGGAGGCGCATCATCGCGGCCGAACCCGAACTGTCCATGGCCTCCGTCCGCGCGTACGCGCCCTGGGTGGAGGCGCTCGCCGAGGAGATCGCCCGGCGGCGGCCGGACGCACCGGCGACGGTCTGCCAGGCGATCGCCGCGGCCTGCCGCGAGGCGACCAACGGCGCGCTGCTCGAATGGGCCGAGAACGGGGCCCAGGGCTCCCCCGCGCATGCCGTCGACACCGTGCTGCGGTGGCTGGACATCCGCATCACCGCGCCCGCTCCCTGACGCCGGCGCCCGGCCCCTGCAGACCATCGAGAGAGGAACCACTCCATGTCCGTCCCCAAGCAACCCTGTTCGACCACGGTCGACCTGCTCGTGATCGGCTCCGGAACGGGGCTGGCCGCGGCGCTCAGCGCCCACGAGGCAGGCCTGTCCGTCGTGGTCGTGGAGAAGTCGCGCTGGGTCGGCGGCTCGACGGCCCGCTCCGGCGGCGCCTTCTGGATTCCCGCGAACCCTGTGCTCGCCGACGAGGGCTCCAAGGACACCCGCGACCGCGGCGCGCGGTACCTGGAGGCCGTCGTGAACGGCTCCGCGCCGGAGGAGCGCTGGCGCGCCTTCCTCGACCACGGCTCCGCCGCCATCGAGATGCTCCGGCGGACCACGCCTATGCGGTTCCTGTGGGCGCGCGGCTACTCCGACTACCACCCCGAACTGCCGGGCGGCGCCGCCGTCGGACGCAGCTGCGAGTGCCGCCCGTTCGACCTCAAGCTCCTCGGCCCGGACCGCGAGCGCCTCCGTCCCGGCCTCATGGCCGCGCCCGTCCCCATGCCGGTCACCGGAGCCGACTACAAGTGGCTCAACCTCATGGTCAAGACGCCGCTCCGCGCGATCCCCCGCATCATCACCCGGCTCGTCCAGGGCGTCGGCGGCCTGCTCCTCGGCCGCGAGTACGCCGCGGGCGGGCAGGCCATCGCCGCAGGACTGTTCGCCGGAGTCCGCAACGCCGGCATCCCGGTCTGGACCGAGACGTCGCTCGAAGGACTCGTGACCGAGCAGGACCGCGTCACCGGCGCCGAACTGCGCCACGGCGACACGACGTTCACCGTGCGCGCCGAACGCGGCGTCGTGCTCGCCACCGGCGGCTTCGACCACAACCTGCCGCTGCGGCACGCCCACCAGCACCAGGGCCTGAAGGACTGGAGCCTCGGCGCAGACACCAACACCGGCGACGGCCTGCCGGCCGCCGAGAAGGCGGGCGCCGCGACCGCCCTCATGGACCAGGCCTGGTGGTTCCCCGCCGTCGCCCCCTCCGGCAAGGGCTCGCCCCGGGTGCTGCTCGCCGAGCGCTCCCTGCCCGGATCCCTCATGGTGGACGGCACCGGCCGGCGGTTCATCAACGAGTCCTGCGACTACATGACCTTCGGGCAGAAGGTGCTCGACCAGGCGCGCGACGGCTCGCTGCCCACGATGTGGCTCGTCTTCGACCAGAAGTACCGCAACAGCTACGTCTTCGCCGGGTCGTACTTCCCCCGGTCCCCGCTGCCGAAGTCCTGGTTCCGGTCAGGCGTCGCGCACCGCGCCGACAACCCCGGCGACCTCGCGAAGTCCATGGGCGTGGACGCCGGCGCGCTGCGCGACACCCTCTCCCGGTTCAACCAGCTCGCCGCCGCCGGCGTCGACGAGGACTTCCACCGCGGCGACAGCGCGTACGACCGCTACTACGGCGACCCGACCGTGACGCCCAACCCGAACCTCCGCCCGCTGTCCGGCACCCTCTACGCCGTCCAGGTCGTCCTGTCCGACCTGGGAACCTGCGGCGGGATCCAGGCCGACGGCCTCGGCCGCGCCCTGACCGCCGACGGCGACCCGATCCCCGGCCTGTACGCGATCGGCAACGCCGCCGCCAACGCCTTCGGGCGCACCTACCCCGGAGCAGGCGCGACCATCGGACAGGGCCTCGTCTACGGCTACATCACCGGCCGCCACGCCGCGGGCGCGCTCTCCACTCCCGACCGGCTCACCACCCGCTGAGCCGCCCCACCGGCGCGCCCAGCCGTCCGCCGCTCTGGCCTGTGCAGTGTTCACAGGCCAGAGCGGCGGGCGAGGACGAATGCACCGTCAACGTGAATCCTGGAACAGGATCGAGCCGCCGCTGGAAGCGACGCTTTTGCCTGTGCTTCGTTCAGGAGCCTTCGACCAGGGTTTCCTCACGGGACGCACGCGGGGCTTCACCCGCCTGGTCGGTAACGAGAAGGTGGTAGTCGACCGCAATCCGGAAATCGCCATCAGTACCGCGGATGGTGACCTTGTGGCGACCGGGTTCCAGCGCTCCGGTCTCGGCCCAAAGCCCACAACCATATGTTTCGAAGACACCCGCCCTCCGGGTGACCGGGTTGTCCGCGACTCCGTTGACCGTGATGCGGGAGCCCTTCCACCGCAGGACGGGACGCGCCACTCCATCGACCTTCAGCTGCCCGGTGGCCGAATCCAGAAGATCGGCGCACTCCTGCTCACTCGCGATCCGGTTGACCAGAGGCGCCACCAGATTGCGAGCCGACGGCACCGTGCACTTCCGCACGGCCCGACCGCCGAAGGTGCCCGCCAGAAACCACATCCCACTCGGCTGGTTGACGGCACAGTGCTCACCGGTCTCGTCCTCCACGGGATTACGCCCGGCGGGGGCAGCGGCGGCCCAACTCCACCAGGCGCCCTGCACCACGGCGGGATCAAGCGCCGCAGCGGTCGACGAGGGGGTGACTTGGCCGGTGTGGGCGCAACCGCCGAGCAGACCGGCGAGCAAAAGGAAAGCCGCCGAACAATGACGAATCATCCGGGCAGATTAGCCGGAAGAGGCGGCCTCGACGGCGTTGCGGAGCCGGTTGACCAGGAGGGTATCGGCTTTGAGCTTGGTGGCCGGGGCGCGCTGAGCGGGTCTTGTCGCTTCTACAGGGGTTGCCGCGTCGGGGGTGTAGACGAGGTTCTCGATGTAGATGAACTTGTCGCAGGCGGCGACGAACGGCGAGGGCGTCTTGCGCTCGCCGAACCCGTACACGGTGAGACCCGATTCGCGCAGTCGCGAGGCCAGGCGGGTGAAGTCGCTGTCGCTGGAGACGAGGCAGAACCCGTCGAACCTGCCCGTGTAGAGAAGGTCCATCGCGTCGATCACCATCGCCGCGTCGGTGGCGTTCTTGCCGGTGGTGTAGGCGAACTGCTGGACCGGCTGGATCGACCGGGCGAGGAGCTGGTCTTTCCAACCCGTGAGCCGTGACCCGGTCCAGTCACCGTAGGCGCGCTTCACATGAGCGGTGCCGTACTTGGCGATCTCCGCCAGCAGCCCTTCGGCGATGGAGGGCCGTGCGTTGTCAGCGTCGATGAGCACCGCAAGCCTGGCCGCGTACTCTCCGGCCGGTCCGACCTTCCCCAGCTCCGTCATGAAAACCAGAATGCCGGACTTCAGACGAGCGTGCCCGCGGCCTGCGGACCGCCTGCTCAGCGTGGGCTGCGTTATCTAGGCAGAAGCGGGGTTTCTGTCAGGAACGGTTGCGAATCCAAGCGGGCCGAGGAGTCCGGCAGGCCGTTGGGGTGCGCGGCAGATCATGGGATTGAGGACTGTTCTCCGGGGGTGGGCGTGGCGAGGGTGGCGTGGCGGAGTGCGGGGAGGGCGGCGGCGATGGCGAGGGTGGCCAGGACGCAGACGAGTCCGCCGATGGTGATGGCCGTGCGCACGGTGGTGAGTTCGGCGAACAGGCCGAGGGCGGCGTTGCCGAGGGCGGGCGAGACGGTGGCCTGGGTGAGCCACAGGCTGCTGACGCGGCCGCGCAGGTGGTCGGGGGTGCCGTGCTGGAGGAGGGCGGAGCGCAGGGTTTCGGAGACGAGGTCGCCGAGGCCGGCGAGGGCGAGCAGGGCGAGGGCCAGGGGCAGGTGGGTGGTGAGGCCGAAGCCGGTGAGGGACAGGCCCCACAGCAGGACGGCGGCGATGAGGGCGTGGCCTCCGGCGCGTGCGGTCCAGCCGCTGGTGGCGGCGCCGATGAGCGCGCCGAGGGCGGGGGCGGCGTACAGGAGGCCGACGATGACGGGGCCGCCGCCGAAGTCCTGCTCGGCCAGGGCCGGGTAGAGGGCCTGGGGCATGGTGAAGACCATGGCGGCGGCGTCGATGAGCAGCAGGCCGAGGACGAGGCGCCGGCCGCGTACGAAACGCACGCCGTCGGCGAGGGAGGCGAACGCCCGCCGCAGCGCGGCCGCGGATCGCGGGCCGTCGTCGGCGCGGATCCGGGGTGGCAGGGCGGGGAGGAAGAACAGGGTGAGGGAGAACGCCAGGATCCCGGCGGCGTCCAGGGCGTAGCAGACGGCCAGGCCGGGCCCGGCGACCAGGAGGCCGCCGAGGGCGGGACCCAGCAGCGCGGCGAGTTGGACGGAGGCGGCGGTGAGCGCTCCGACGGCGGCCAGGCGCTCGGTGCCGACCAGGGCGGGGATCGCCGCGAGCATGGCCGGGCCGCCGAGCCCGGCCAGCAGCCCGGTCAGCGCGGTCGCGAGGTAGATCGGCCACAGGTGCGGGTCGGGCAGCAGCGCGTTGACCGCCAGCACCGCGACCGCGACCACCAGCGGCAGGCGGGTGGCGATGAGCAGCCTGCGCCGGTCCATCCGGTCGGCCAGCACCCCGCCGATCAGCGTGCCGGCCACGAGCGGGATCGCTCTGGCCAGGCTCACCAGCCCCGTGTGCAGAGGTGATCCGGTCAGGTCATAGGTCTGCACGGCCACCGCGACGGTGGTGACCAGCGTGCCGACCAGCGCGCCGACGAATCCGAGATACAGCAGCCGGAAGTCTCGGCTGTCCCGTAGCGGGGACAGGTCCATGGCCAGACGGCCCACAGCGCCCTCCAAGGGGGGTGAGGTAAGGCTTGCCTTAGTCACCCTGGCCGTGTGCGCGCTAAAAGTCAACATGTGTGAAGTTCAAGGAGTGCGGGGTAGTATCCGCGGGAGATGAGCAGCGAACCCCGGCGCCGGCCGACGCACCGCAAGGGACGTCCCACCCTGACGCGCGCCTCGGTGGGCGAGGCAGCACTGGACTTCCTGGGACGCCACGGGCCGGAGAACCTCACGATGCGGTCACTGGCCGCCGAGCTCGGGGTGTCGCCGCGGGCGCTGTACAACTACGTGGCCGACCGCCGCGACCTCATCACCGTGGCCGCCGAGATCTTCGAGTCCCGATGGACGCCGGCCGCGCTGGACTCCGCACAGTGGCACGAAGACCTGCGGGCGTTCTGCCGGGACCTGCGCGCCCACTACCGGCGCCACCCCGGCATGACCACCCTGGCGCTCCGCGAGAACATCACCGGCGCCCGCCATCCCGTCATGCTGCGCAACGTCGACGCCCTCCTCGGTCTCTTCCTCCAGATCGGGCTCGACCTGCAGGACGCCTACCGAGCCTGCATGGAGACCTTCCGCCTGGTCGCCGGATTCGTCGAACTCCAGGACTCCTTCCACGACCGGCCACCGGCGTACCTGAACCCCGCAGACCTCAACGACACACCGCCCCCCTGGCTCCACGACCAGGAGAACCTGCCCCACCTCGCCAGACTCGGCGAGATGGAGGCCGACTCACCCGACACGCTGTTCGAGTTCTCCCTCGACCTGCTGACCGACGGCATCGCCGCCCGCCTCCGCTCCTCCCGGGACCAGCACGGCGACAGCGCCGCCGCCCACTGCCGCTGAACCCCGTGCCGACCTTCGTTGATCATCCAGAGGATCCGAGGGACCTGGCCCTATGGCGGTCCGGCAACCTGCCCGGAGCGGACAAGGTGCCGACGCCAGGAACGCCGCCCCCGCAAATCGCTCGACGATGAGGTTCGCGGCCGAGCCGGTAAGGCTCATCCTGTGGATCGCCTGGCTCATCTTCGGCCCGCATCCAAGGCAGTGCCCGACGCGAAGCCACCACGCGTCCTCCCGTCTTGACTTCAAGTGCGGTTGAAGAAGCATTCTCCTGACATGATCTTCACCGAAGCCGAGATCGCCTACTTGACCGAGCATCCGCTGGGACGCCTCGCCACGATCGGACCCGATGGCGCTCCTCACGTCCAACCGGTGGCCTTCTGGCTGAACGCCCAGACCGCGACCATCGACATCGGCGGGCCGGATCTCACCACCGGCCAGAAGTTCCGCAACATCAAGGCCGATCCGCGCGTCTCCCTCGTCGTCGACGACCAGGCCCCGACCCCCAACCCGATCGGGCAGACCGGACGCGGCATCGAACTGCGCGGCACGGTCGAGATCCTCGTCCTCGATCCGCCGCTCCTGGACGCCTTCTCCAAGGAGACCCTGCGCATACGCCCGCATCGGATCATCGCGTGGAACATCGAGCCGTGGAGAGCCGAAGACCTCACTCCCGCCGCACTCCGCCAGGCCTCCCACCTGATCGGCTACAACGCCCGCGACGTCTCCCGGTGAGGGATGCCGTCGAAGACCAGCAGATGGGAAGCGAACGAGGACGGACCGGCGATGAAGAGCTGCGGCACAGCGCCGAGCTCCTCTTCCAGGTCCTCACCGAACGCGAGGAGAAGAAGAGGAGAAGAACACGTCGCCATCGCCGGGATCGGGGCGAAGCGGCTGCCGACACCGTGTTCGTTCTCGTACACGACCTCGGATCCGGCGTAGAGTCCACCGGCATGGCAGATGAGCCAACCCCTTATCAGGCAGGGACGACCGCATTGGTCGTGGCCGTCCCCGAGGCCGAACCCGTCGTGGAACGCTGGCGGAGCCGATACGACCGCTCGGCTTCCACCGGCGCCCACGCCCACGTCACCGTGCTCTTCCCCTTCCTCGACGCCGAGCGGATCGACACCGCGGTGGTGAGTGAACTGGCGCGCGTGTTCGCCGGTCACCGGGGTTTCACCGCCGAGTTCCGCCGCACCGCACGCCGGCCCTCGCTGTTGTGCCTGCTGCCGGAGCCCGCCGATCCGTTCAGCCGTATGACTCAGGACGTCGTCACGCGCTGGCCCGACCGCCCGCCCTATGGCGGTAAGTACCCGGACACGCCCCCGCACCTGACCGTGGCGATCCGCCAACCCGAGCACATCTTCGAACAGGTCGACAAGGACCTTTCAAGCCGCCTGCCGTTCTCAGCCGCCATCACGTCCGTCGACCTGGTCGTCTTCGAGGATGGCGCGTGGCACCGTCACCGTTCCTTCGAACTGGCCGACGACACCGATCACGCTCCGGGGGCGGGACGGGCGGCAGCACCCGGCTGATGAAGGTGACGCGGTGCAGGATGCGTCAGCACGGCGGTTTGGCGGTGGACCGGCGGGCCTGGCGCAGGGTGGTGGCGTCGGGATAGAAGGTGAAGAACCGGTGGGCGTCCACCTTGACCGGGGAGTCCTGAAGTGCCGAACGGCTCTGACGCCTTTGCGTGGAGGCCGTTTTGCCACGCGGTGGGAGTGGCCTTCGTCGCCGCCGCGAACGGCCTCCTCATGTACCGATTCGAGGGTCAGTTCCAGCGGGGGCCGGTCAGCAGGGTGTGCAGGAGGACGAAAGCGCGTTCCGCGTCGGTGAACTGCTCCGGAGTGGGCATGGTGGTCTTGAAGGCGTGGCCGGTGTCGGCGGGCAGGGATCGCCACTGCAGAACGGGGCTCAGGGCGGTGGCGCACTGGCCCAGGAACCAGGCCAGCGGGCCATGGCAGGACGCCAGCGTGATCGCCACCGCGGCCATTCCCTCCCGGAGCCTCTCCAGCCGCTCCGTCGACGACCCCCCGTCCTCGTCCGCGATGAAGGGCTGCAGGGATCCGCGCAACCGCTGGACCAGGCCCCTGTCGATCTCGGTGGGCTTCCAGGCTCCGCAGACCAGTTCCTGCTCGGCTTCCTCGACGACCGCTTGGACAGCGGAGTAGACACTCATTCGAACAGGCTAGTGAACTGGCGAGAGTGCTCTGGAACACACCCTCAGCCCATGCCGAGCACCCGGGATCCACTCCTTGCGGGACGTCAGGGTGTGGTGTCGCCGCCTTGGCCGTGGTTCTCGACGAACCGTCGTTGGTCGTCCAGGAATCCGTCCGCGAAGAGCGAGCGGGGGGCGAAGAGCGCGGTGAGGATGGTCTTGAGGTCCGACTGCTCGATGGACTGTTCGAGCAGTGAATGGGTCGCGTCCGGGTAGTGCTTGACCGTCAACGCGCCGCCTGCGTCCAGTGCCTTGCGGTAGCCGCGCTCCGTGTCGGCGGTGTCCACGTTGATGTCGTGGCCCGCGAGGATCAGCAGTACCGGTGTACCGCGCAGGGCGTTGAGGTCTTGCGCGGCGTCCGCGGTGTGGTTCTTGGAGATGAAGTTCCAGCGGTCGGCGGTCATGCCGTCCGTGTCGCCGCCCATCGCCCGGACGTACTGCTCGAAGGTCGCGCGGCGCTCCAGGAGCCGTCGGGTGGTGTCGCTCTTGGCGATCTCGGCCTGGGTGCGGGCCGCCGACGCCCCGTCGGCGCGCAGTTCGGCGCGGAGGTTGTAGCGGCCCTGCTGGAGCCAGTTGATCGCGGGCGAGACGGCGATGACGAAGCTCACGGGCGTCTTGGCGGCGATCTTCGGCAGGACCCAGCCCGCCTGGCTGGCTCCCCAGAGTCCGATCCGGTCGCCGTCGACGTCCGGGCGGGCGCGCGCCCAGGCGATGGCGGCGGCCGCCTCGTCGGCCCGGTCGTCCATGGACTGGTCGAGCCAGTTGCCGGGCGCGCCCGCGACGCCGGGCTTGTCCCAGGACAGGGAGGCGTACCCGGCCTTGGCGTTCGCCTCCCACATGGGCTTGTAGCCGTCGTCGTGCGTGGCATCGACGGGGCCGTCGCCGTGGACGTACACGATCAGGCCGTGCCGTTCGCGGCCGTCCTTGGGAGTGGCCAGGACACCGTTGAGGGTGTGGCCGCCGTGGCGGATCGAGACCCGCTGCTCGTCCATGTCGTAGGTGTTCTGCCACAGCACCACGCCGACGAGACCGGCGGCCGCGGCCAGGATCGTGACGAGCGACCACACGGCGATACGGAGCCCGCGCCATCGGGGCCGGGTCTTCGGACACATGAGATCACCTCTGTTCGGCTGACGCGGCACCGAAACTATCACTACTGGAACGGTCGTCATGAGAATGATAGTTTCGGGTCGAGGTCGCAGCGAGAAGGGGGACACCGCATGGGACTCGACGCGACGGGTGCCGGCGCTGGGCCGGTGACGGTCCGGCGGGGCGTTCCGGCCGGATCCGAGCGGCGGGCCGCCGAGCTGTACTGGGATGCTTTCGGCCGCAAACTCGGCCCCGCCCTGAACCCGCCGGACAAGGCGGTGTCCTTCCTCACCGCCCACCTGAACGCCGATCGCGCGGTGTGCGCGCTCCTCGACGGGCAGCTCGTCGGCCTCGCCGGCTACCAGCTCGGCGGCCGGTCCCTCACCGGGGGATCGGCCTTTGACGTCCTGCGCGCGTACGGACGTCTGCGGGGACTGCACCGGCTCCTGCTCCTCGCCCTGTTCGAGCGCCGCCCGGCACCCGGGCAGCTCGTCATGGACGGCATTGCCGTGGCCCCGGGCGTACGCGGCCGCGGCGTCGGAAGCCTGCTCATCGAGGAAGTCGCCACCGTCGCGGCGGAGGAGGGCCGCCGGGAGATCAGACTGGACGTGATCGACACCAATCCGCGCGCCAGAGCCCTGTACGAGCGGCGCGGCTTCACGGCCGTACGGACCGAGCACACGCCCTACCTGCGCGGGCTGCTGGGCTTCGGCGCGGTGACCGCCATGCGCCGCCCTGTGGAGGCGAACGAGACGAGAGGACCGCGCACACCATGACCGACCGCATCGAGGTCCCCACCCGCATGCTCGTCCACGCGCTGATCCGCGAAGACGGCACCGTCGGCGCGGACGAGCTGTACGCCGTCGCCAACGGCCTGGGCATGAGCGACCAGCAGGTGCGGCTGTGCGTCAAACGCCTCGTGGCCGAAGGCCGGTTCACCCGCGAGGGCCGGGGCCGCAAGGCGGAGCTGCGCGCGACCGAGGACACCACGCGTGCCCTCGCCCCCAACGCGGACTTCCTCCGGCACGCATTCCACCAGGACGCCGGGAACGCCCCCTGGGACGGCGTCTGGCACCTGGCCGCCTTCGCGGTGCCCGAATCGGCGCGCACGGCCCGGGACTCCCTGCGCGAGACGCTCGTCCACCTCGGCGGCGCCGCGATCCAGGGCGGACTGTACGTCTGCGCCAACGCCTGGGAACCATACGTCGAAGAAGCGGCCCACCGCCTCGGCGCCCATGGCGCGCTCACTCTCCTCACCACCACGGACCTGCGCAGGGGCGACGTCCAGGAGCCCGCCGAACTCGCCCGGCTCCTGTGGCCCTTGCAGGAGATCGCCGACCGCTACCACCGCCTCGACCGCCTTACCCGACCACGCCTCGCCCGCCTCACCGGCCCTGACGCGCTCCCCCCGTCCGCGCTCCTCACCATCGCGGTCGAGCTGGCCGCCGAACTCACCCGCGCCATGGAGCCCGACCCGCTGCTGCCACCCCAGCTCCTGCCCCAGCCCTGGCCCGGCACCCGGGCCCGGCAGCTCATCGCCCGGTGCTGGGCGGCCCTGCACGAACGAGAAGACGGCGAAGCCCACCCGGCCCTCTTCCGCCACTACGCCGACATCACCCGAGAGGCGGCAGCCCGGGCCGCGCCGCAAACGGAACGGACGCCCCAGTGAGCCCCCCCCCACGGCCCGCACTGGACGTCCGTCTGAGGAAGAGACACCACCGACAAGGCGGAAAAGGGCGGTGTGTCCGGCGCGACGGCGCCCGCCTGCAGGGCATCTGGCGGCGCGGAAAGCCGATCGGCGGAGTGATGCTCACCGGCTTCAACGCCGCTACCGGCTCGTGCGAACCCGGTTGCCGACCGGAGCCGTCCGCCGAGGGCCACGGCCTGGTCGCACAAGCGTGTGGCGCGCTACGGAGCGGGGGCCGACCCGCCGTCGTTCCCGAACGCCTCAGGCTTCTCCGAGGGCCGCGGCCATGTTGTCCAGGTCGTCCAGCAGGGCCTCCAGGCGGGCGGCGGGAACGGCGGCGATCATGCGCCGTTCCACTCCGTACACCGCGGCCCTCGCGGCCCGCAGGCGTGCCCGTCCCTGCTCGGTGAGGTGGACCGGAAGCGCCCGTCCGTGCTCGGCGGCCGCCGGACGCGTCACCAGCCCGGCCTGCTGCAGGCCGCGCAGCACCACCGCCGAGGACTGGCGCGTGACGAACGTCCCGCGCGCCAGGTCCGAGCCGGAGATCCCCGGCCGCTCGTCCAGCAGCTCCAGGCACGAATACTGCGGCACCGTCAGCCCGTGCTCGCGCAGCACCTGGTCCATCGCCCCGCGCAGCGCCGAGGCCGCCCGTTTCAGCCGGTAGCCCACATGTTCGGTCACGTCCTTCGCCTCATGCGGCGGCTCGGGCCGCCCCTCCCCACCCATGTCAATATTTTGACATGGACCGCGAGCGCCGCGTACCGTCGGACATGTCAAAGTCCTGACATCAATGCTCGATCGACCAGCCCGGGAGCACCCATGACCAGCACCGCCACCGTGACCGGACCCGACTTCCTCGCCCTGCAGGTCCGCGACGTCGAAGCCGCCGCCGCCTTCTTCGAGCGGCACCTCGGCCTGACCCGCTCCCCCGCCGCGCCTCCGCACGCCGTCGTCTTCGACACCCGGCCCCTTCCCTTCGCCGTCCGCGAGCCCCTGCCCGGCACCGACCTCGACAGCGGCCGGCCCGGCCTCGGCGTCGCCCTCTGGCTCGCCACCGACGACGCCCAGGCACTGCACGACCACCTCGCCGCAGCGGGCGTCCCCATCCTCACCCCACCGCAGAACGGCCCCTTCGGCCGCATGTTCACCTTCGCCGGCCCCGAGGGTTACGCCCTCACCGCCCACGGCGGCTGATCCCGCCCGCGACCTCCTGGAGGTCGGCGGCTCTTCTGGGCAGGGCGGTCCGGATGCGGGCACTATGAGTGCTGTGAAGGGCGACACTCCGCAGGAGGAGATCCGCAGGCACCATCTCGGGGCGGTGCTGCGGCAGGTGCATCTGGCGGGCCCCGTCTCGCGTGCGGCGCTGGCGAACCGGCTGGGTCTGAACCGCAGCACGATCCTGGCGCTGGCCGCGCGGCTCACGGCCGCGGGTCTGGTGTGCGAGGAGGCTTCGGGGGCCACGGGGAGGGCGGGCCGGCCGTCGTTGGTGATGCGGCCCGAGAGCGGCCGATGGTACGTCCTGGCCTTCGATGTGGCGGTGGACCGGCTGGCCGCCGCCAGGGTCGGGCTCGGCGGCCCGGTGCTGGAGCGCCGGGAGGCGCCCCGGCGGCGAAGCAGGTACGCCGACGATCTCGACGAGGTGGTCGGCGTCCTGGCCGGGTTCGGCCGCGAGCTCGTGGATGCGGCGCCCCGGGACGCGAGGTGCCTGGGAGCGGGTGCGTCGTACTGCGGTCTGATCAGGGCCGCCGACGGGATGGTGCGCCTGGCTCCCAACGTGGGCTGGACCGACCTGGACTTCGCGCCCGCGCTCAGCCGGCGGCTGGGGCTGGGAACACCCGTGGCGATCGGCAACGAGGCACATCTGGGCGCGCTGGCCGAGCACGAACGCGGAGCGGGCGTCGGCCACCGGAATCTCGTCTACCTGCACGGGGACGTCGGGGTGGGCGGCGGCATCATCGTCGGCGGCAGGCTGCTGGACGGCGATGACGGCTACGGCGCCGAACTCGGGCACATGGTCGTCAACCCTTTCGACGGCCGTCCCTGCAACTGCGGCTCGCACGGCTGCCTGGAAGCGGAAGTGGGCGAGGCGGCTCTGCTGGAGGCGGCCGGACGCACCGGCGGGCCGGGCGGGCGAGCCGGCGTACGAGCCGTCGTGGAGGCGGCCGAGAACGGTGACGAGACCGCCCGCCAGGCTTTGGACCGTGTCGGTGACTGGCTCGGGATCGGCGTGGCCAACCTGATCAACCTCTTCAACCCCGGCATCGTCGTCTTCGGCGGCACGCTCAACGACATCTACCAGAGCGCGGCACCCCGAATCCACGCACGCGTGGAGGCCAATGTCCTGCCCGTCTCCCGGCAGGTGGAGCTCCGCACCTCGGCACTACGCGACGACGCCACGCTGGTCGGCGCGGCGGAACTCGCCTTCTCCCGCATCCTGGCCGACCCGCTGGACGCGCTCGCCCGTACGACGCCGTGAGACTCCCCCGTTCAATCAGTGAATTCAAAGAAGATGTCTCTCTCCGCGTCGGTGAATCGTCATCACCATGAGGTCGCGATCCGCGCCTCCGTCCCATGAGAGAGGACCACGATGCGTTACTGCCTGCTGTTGCACAGCCCGGAGCCGTCGGAGGGCGAGATCCCGGAGGAGGAGATCACCGCGTTCCAGCACGCCTACCAGGCGTACGCCCGGGACCTGGAGGCCGCGGGAGTGCTGCTGTCCGCGGACGTCCTGCATCCGAGCACCGCGACCAGGACCGTCACCCTGCGCACGGGAACCCTGCAGGTGCAGGACGGCCCGTTCGCCGACACGAAGGAGGCCCTCGCCGGCATCTTCGTCATCGACGTCGACGGGCCCGACGCCGCACTGGCCTGGGCCGAACGCTGCCCCGGGGCGCAATACGGCACCGTCGAGGTGCGCCCGACGGCGACCGCGGTCCTGGACGGGCAGTGGTCGAGCTAGCCACCGCGTGGGTACGGGCGGAGACCACCGCCCGTACCTCCTACGGCAGATTGCTGGCCCTGCTGGCGGCACAGGGCGGCGACATCGCCACGGCCGAAGACGCCCTGGCGGAGGCGTTCGAGCAGGCGCTGCGGCGGTGGCCGCACGCCGGGGTGCCGGACAACCCGGAGGCGTGGCTGCTGACCGTGGCCCGCAACCGCAGGCGCGACCGGTACCGTTCGGCCGCCCACCGCACCGGCGTCCCGCTCGAGGAGGCCGCGCACCTGGCCGTCGGCGACGACGCCGATCCCGACTCCATCCCCGACCACCGGCTGGCCCTGCTGTTCGTGTGCGCGCACCCGGCCGTCGAGGCCACGGTCCGGACTCCGCTGATGCTGCAGACCGTGCTCGGCGTCCCCGCGCAGGACATCGCCGAGGCCTTCGCCGTGCCGGCGACCACCATGCGGCAGCGCCTGGTCCGCGCCAAACGGCGTCTCCGCGACGCCGGCGTCCCGTTCGCGCTTCCCGACCGGGACGCCATGCCCGGCCGACTGGCCGGGGTGCTGGAAGCCGTCTACGGTGCGTACACGATCGACTGGCAGGGCGTCGCCGGGCCCGCCGAGCGCGGCCACCTGGCCGGTGAGGCGCTGCACCTGGCGCGGATCCTGGCCGGTCTGCTCCCCGGCGAGCCCGAGGCGCTGGGCCTTGCGTCCCTGGTCTGCCTGTCGGCCGCGCGCGGCGCCGCCCGGACCGGCCCCGACGGCGGGTTCCTCGCCCCCGACGAGCAGGACACGGCCGACTGGGACGGCGGGCTGATCGAGGAAGGCGAACGCCTCCTGCGCTCCGCGTACCGCCTGGGCCGGCCCGGCCGGTTCCAGCTGGAGGCCGCCATCCAGTCCGTGCACTGCGCCCGGCGCGTCACCGGGCGCACCGACTGGCCCGCCCTTCGCACCCTGCACCGGGCCCTGCTGTCCGCCGCCCCCACGCTCGGCGCCACGGTCTCGCTCGCCGCGGTCCTCGCCCGCACCGACGGCCCCGCCGCCGGCCTGGCCCTGCTCGACACCCTCACCGGTCCCGCCGCCCAGCGCTTCCAGCCCGCCTGGGCCACCCGCGCCCACCTCCTGGCCCTGACCGGCAACCACACGGCCGCCCGCTCCGCCTTCACCCAGGCCATCGCCCTGACCACCCACCCCGCCCCGCGCCGCCACCTCCTCGCCCTGCGCGACCGCCTCCCCGCCCCCTGAGAGGACGAGAGCTCTCGAAAGACGACGGCCAGAATGTCTGCATGGCAGACGCAACAGTGGTCCTGATCTGCGGGCCGGCGGGGGTCGGCAAGTCCTCGACCGCCTACGAGGTATCACGACAGCTCGCACGGTCAGACATCGCACACGCCCTGATCGAGACCGACGAACTCGACCGTGTACACCCCTGGCCGCCCCCGGGGCTGGACACCGCCGAGCTCTCCAAGCACAATCTCCATGCCCTGTGGAGCAACTATCAGGCACTCGGCCACACCCGGCTCATCCTCACCGGTGTCTTCGTCGACCTCACCGAGCCCCTCGACTGGATACGCCACGTCCTCCCCCGCGCCGGGATCACGTTGATCCGCCTCACAGCCGACACTCCCACTCTCCGAACCCGAATTCTCCAGCGCGAACTCGGACCAGAAGCAGAGAAGCAGTGGCGACGGACCCTGACGCAACTCCACTCGCTCAACGCCACGGCCGAACTCGAAACGCTCAGAATCGACACGACCGGCAGAACCCCCACCGACATCGCCACCGAGATCATCGAGCACTGGCGCGCCTTCTGGAACCTGTAAGCCGCTGCCGCCGAACACCATTGCTCGGAGTCCGGAAGAGGTATTCGCGAGGGTTCGGATTCGGATTGAATGTCCCGATGACGGTCCGACCTCTGGCTGATGTAGTCGCGGCTCTCGACGATGCTTTCGCCGCCGCCCCGCGCCCGACCGCCATCGACGCCTGCCCCTGCTGCGTCCGGGCCGAGGAGATCGCCGTCCTGCTGAACACGCCCCGCCGACTGTTGCAAGCCGATGATCTGGCCGGTTACGGCGTGAACGTGATGAACACGGTCGGCGGAGCCGAAGACCTCCGCTACTTCACGCCCCGCCTCCTGGAACTGGCGCTGGCCCCTGACGGCATGACCTGGCCGGACATGGAGTTGCTCTTCGTCAAGCTCGGCCGGGCGAACTGGTGGTCCTGGCCCGAAGCGACGATCCTCCAAGAGCTGATGGACGCCCTGTGGACCGACGTCCTCACCCACCACCCCTCCTGGGCCGGTACCGGGGAGGTGCTCTGCTCACTGGGCAGCGCCCAGGCGAGCATCGCCCACCGGCTGCACGACTGGTCGGCCCTGCACACCCCGGCGGCCATCGCGAACCTCCACGAGTTCCTCACCACCGAGACCCAGACCAAAAACAAGCGACTGGTCCCATGCAACGCCTACTGGGACACCACCGGCACGACCTACACCGAACTGTCCACCTGGCTCAACGACGGCCCGGCACTCACCGCCGTCGAAGCGGCCATCACCGCACACACCTCCGAAGCGATCCAGGTGCAGCTGACCGCCATCCGCGACCGACTGCTCCCCACCCGCTGAACCACCCCGGAACAACATGAGCGAGCCTCACACCACTCAGGAAGATCAGTGGTGGCGCAACACGACACAGTTGGATACGGCAGTGTGTCAGTAAGCTGCATGCTTGCCGCCGGACTCTTGGCTTGGAGAAGCACTTGCCCGCTCCGCACCGGCTGGACGCCGACGCCGTCCGCGATCTGACCGACGACATCACCGCCCTCCGCCGGGCCTGCTACAGCGGACCTCCCTGGTACGAAACACCCGAGCAGATCGCCGGCTATCCCGCCAAACTCCACGCCGCCACCACCCGCCCCGGGTTCGTCGCCCACGCCGTTCACGGCCCCGCCGGCGACCTGGCCGGCATCTGCTACGGCTGGCCCAGCCCACCCGACCTGTCAGGCGACCACATCTACGACGCCCTCCAGCGCGCGCTCGGCTCCGATGGCGCCTCCGCCCTCACCCGCGGCGCCTTCGAAGTCGTCCAGTTGTTCGTCCACCCCGACGCCCAGAACCGAGGACACGGACGGCGTCTGCTCGCCGCCGCCACTTCGGGATGGCCGAGCGCCTGGCTCATCACCCACCCCGGCTCCCCCGCCGCCGCCCTCTACAGACGCCTCGGCTGGCACGAACACGTCACCCTGCCCCCGGACCTCCACCCCAGGCTGACCCTGGCCGTCTTCAACCGCACCATCACCTGAGCACGACCGCGACCGCAGGCAGCACCGCTCCGCAACCCTGCGCCGGTTCGGGCGGCCGGCAGCCCGAGGCCGGTCAGGAACCGCCAGTCGGCTCCGGCCCGGAGACCGGCATGCCGCCCTCCGCGTTGTTCACCGCGGAGGCGGGCAGGCCGAGGATCCGGTCGAAGGCCCAGTTGTAGGCGAAGGTGTAGAACGGCACGTAGACGATGAACACCAGGTCGAGCAGGAATGCCTGGAGCAGGGTGATCTCCAGCCACCAGGCGATGAGCGGGATCAGGATGCAGACCAGGGTCGCCTGGAATCCGACCGCGTGCAGGACGCGCCGGAACACGGTGCGCGTGCGGTCGCGGCGCCGCCGCTCCCACGCCTCGAACAGGGTGGTGAAGACGAGGTTCCACACGGTGGCGATGAGCGTGATCGTGAGGGTCAGCGGGCCCGTGGTGGTGGGGGGTGTGCCGGTCAGGAGGGTCATCACCGCGGATCCCACGACCCATCCGAGCCCTTCGTACCCGCCGACGTAGACCAGTTTGCGTTTGACGCCCTGCACCTCGTGCTCCCCTTCCCTCGGTGACGGGGAGAAGCTATATTCAGCTGCGCTGATGGTAAAAGTCGGATTCTTTCAGGAAAGCTGATAGATGGCTCTGTCCAGCGACGGCATCGAGCTCTTCCTCGCCGTGGTCGACCACGGGTCCTTCTCCGGAGCGGCCCGCGCGCTGCGCCGGGTCCCGTCGGCGGTGAGCATGGGGATCGCGGGCATCGAGGCCGAGCTCGGCTATCGGCTGTTCGACCGGTCGCGGCGCGAGGCGGTGCCCACGCCCCGTGCGCTGGCGCTCGTGCCGCACGCCCGCTCGGTCGCCAGCAGGCTCCAGCTGCTCCAGGTCCACGCCCAGGAGCTGGGAGAGGATCTGGAGAGCGCGCTCACGATCGCCGTCGCCGCCGGTACCGACGACCGCCGCCTGCTGGACGCCGTGGCCGAGGCGGGCGGCTGGCACCCTCTGCTGCGGGTGAACCTCGTGCGGGCGCCGCACGACGAGGTGCGGGCCATGCTCCACGACGGACGCGCCGACCTGGCCCTGCTGACCTGCTCCGAGCGGTTGGACCGCGAGGAGGCGCTGGCCATGGTGGCCCAGGACGTATGGGTGGCGGTCGCCTCGGCCACCGCCGACACCTACGGGCTCCCGCCCGGCCTGCGGCGGTTGGAGGACCTGGCCGCGAGCCGCCAGATCGTGGTGGCCGGGCCCGGGGACGAGATCACCGAGCAGCGGCTGCTGGTGTCGGACGCCCGCTGGCACGTGGACACCGTTGAGGCGGCGCTCGGGCTGGTCGAGCGCGGCGCGGGCTGGGCGAACCTCCCGCTCGGCGCCGTCCGCGCCCGCGTCGCCGCCGGAACCATCCGCATCCTGGAGTTCGACAACCTCGACAACGGCGTCCCCATGTCCGTCCAGCTGGTCTGGCTGCGCAGGAACCCGCTGCGCCGGGCGGCCGCCGAACTCATCGCCTTCATGCGCCCCGCACAGCACTCCGCGCCCGGTACCCGGGCACCGGGATCAGTTCGATCCGGCTGAGGCGTCGACCGATCCCCGGCCGGTCGGCCGCCGCAGCGGTACCGGTCCGCCTCCGGCTTCGGCCGCCGCCCCGCGGGCGGCGGCCGTGCTGGAGCGCAGCCGCCTCCACCGCCTACGAGCCGCTCAACGCCGTGGCGATCGGCCTGCTGGTCCTGGCCCTGGGCAAGGCCGCTCGCGGCGACCTGTTCCTCGCCGTGTTCGCCGCCCGTGGTTCTGCGGCCGGGCTCATCGGCACCTGCGCGGTGCCGGTGAGCCCGGCCGTTCCTCCACGGGCTGCGGCGTCTCAGCCCAGCGCCAGGTCTCGGCGCCGGAAGCCGGCCAGGCCGAGAGCCGCCAGCGCGGCGGCTGCGGTCAGCAGGGCGATCAGCGGTGCCGGGGTGAAGTCCGCGGAGCCGATCTGGGGGACGTGGGTGAACGGGGAGAGGTTGCGGACGGGCCGGCTCAGGTCGAGCCCGGCGCCGAACGCCATGACGAGCCCCGCCGCGGCCACCGCCGACCAGGACAGGGCGGTGAGGTGCGGCAGCAGGCCGAACAGCGCCACGCAGATCGCGGCGATGAGCCAGACGGCCGGCAGCTGGACCATCGCGGCTCCCAACACCTTCGGCAGGTCCGCGCGGAGCCGGTCGTCGACGAGTCCGTGTACCAGAGCGGTCGCCAGGCCTCCGGCGGCCAGCAGAGCCGCCGAGCCCGCCGCGGCCACCGCCAGGTGGCTCGCCGCCCAGCGCAGGCGGCCCGCGGGTGTGGCCAGCAGCGGCTCGATGTGCAGGGCTGCCTCTTCCGAGCGCAGCCGCAGGGCGGCTGAGACGGCGTAGGCGGCGGCGATGAGGCCCAGGATCCCCATCACCGAGGCGAAGTAGGCGTCCAGGAGCCCGCTCGCGCCGCCCAGACGGGTGAAGACCTCCCGCAGGCCGGGGTTGTCCCCGATCATGTCCTGCACACCGCCGGCGAGGCCGCCGTAGACGGCTCCCAGCGCGGTGAATCCGGCGAGCCAGCCGTACAGCGCACGGCGGTGCAGCCGCCAGGCCAGCGAGAACGGCCCGGCCAGCCGGGGCGCGGCGTCAGCGGGGCCGAGCCGCTCGGGCAGCATCCCCGCACCCAGGTCACGGCGCGCGGCTATGCGTCCGGCGGCCCAGGTCAGCGCCACGACGGCGGCGACGGCGAGCGCGAGCGGCCACCAGCGCTCCCCCGCGTAGGGACGCAGCCGCTGCGCCCAGGCCAGCGGGGACGCCCAGCCCAGCCACGACAGGCCGCCGACGGCGTCGGCGGCCATCCTGGTCAGGAAGGCGGCGCCGAGCACGGCGAGGCTCAGCCCGCGCGCCGCCGCGGAGCCGACGGTGAGCTGGGCGGCCAGGCCCGCGACCGCGGCGAAGACCCACCCGCCGATGACCAGCTGCAGGCCGAACGCGACCGATCCCGCCGCGGGCATCCCCTGGCCGATCATGCCCGCGGCCACCAGCGCGCCGCTGACCAGGCAGGCGGACATCGCCACGAGCAGAGCCGCGGCCAAAGGGGCGGCCCTGCCCGTCCCGGAGGCGCCGAGCAGCTCACGCCGCCCGGCCTCCTCCTCGGTACGGGTGTGCCGGATCACGGTGAGGGCGCTGATCAGCGCGATGACCACGGACAGCAACCCGGCGCGCTGCACCACGATGCCCCCCAGCCCCGGGTCGTGTATCGGGCCGTACAGGGCGAGGAAGGTGGGGTTGTTCCCGGTGGTGCGGGCGTACTGCAGCTGCTCGGCGGCGGTCGGGTAGAGCCGTTCGGTGGCCGAGACGAAGCTCGGCGGGATCAACCCGAGCCACAGCACCCACAGCGGCAGCCGCACGCGGTCGCGGCGCAGGGCCAGCCTGACCAGGCCGCGGGTTCCGGTGAGCGCGCTCATCGCGTCGCCTCCGGCTGGTAGTGGCGCAGGAACAGCTCGTCCAGAGTGGGCGGCCTGCTGGTCAGAGTGCGCACTCCGACCGCGGACAGGCATGCCAGCACCTCGCCCAGGCGGGCGGTGTCGACCTCGCAACGCACCCGGTTCCCCTCCACCCGCAGGTCGTGGACGCCCGGCAGCGCGGCCAGCCCGTCCGGCAGGGCGTCCAGCACCGCGTCGACCGAGGTGCGGGTGAGGTGGCGCAGCTCGTCCAGGGTGCCGCTCTCCACCGTGCGGCCGCCGCGGATGATGGTCACCCGGTCGCACAGGGCCTCGACCTCGCTGAGGATGTGGCTGGACAGCAGGACGGTGCGCCCGTCGCGCCGGGCCCGGCGGACGCAGTCCTGGAAGACCTCCTCCATCAGGGGGTCCAGGCCGGAGGTCGGCTCGTCCAGGATGAGCAGCTCGGCGTCGGAGGCCAGCGCGGTGACCAGCCCCACCTTCTGCCGGTTGCCCTTGGAGTAGGTGCGGCTCTTCTTGCGCGGGTCGAGTTCGAAGAGTTCGAGCAGCTCGGCCTTGCGGCTCGGGTCGATGCCGCCCCGCATCCGGCCGATCAGGTCGATGACCTCGCCTCCGGTCAGCTCGGGCCACAGGGTGACGTCGCCGGGGACGTAGGCCAGGCGCCGGTGCAGGTCGGTCGCGTCCCGCCAGGGGTCGCCGCCGAACAGTTCGGCGGTGCCGCCGTCGGCGCGCAGCATGCCGAGCAGGACGCGGATCGTGGTGGACTTCCCGGCGCCGTTCGGGCCGAGGAAGCCGTGCACCTCGCCCGCTCGGACGGTCAGGTCCAGGCCGTCCAGGGCGCGGGTGCGGCCGAAGGACTTGGTCAGGCCGGACACCGAGATCGGGGTCATGACCGGTGTGTTCATGTCAGCACCTCTTGAAGGGGGGTGAGCGCACGGCCATCGGCCCCTTCGGCGCCTAGTGCATGAACCGGCCGGACGGGGTGAGGGACCGCGCGTGGGGAACAGGGGGAGGCGGCGGATGGCCCGCACGCCCTCGGGGCGGATCGGAGTCGGCCTTGCGGGCGGCGGCGACCGAGGTCGAGAGCCTGCCGGGTGCCCGGACGCTCTTTCGAGCGGAACCCCGGGGGACCGCGGAACATCTCACACGTACGGGGCCGCCTGCGGGTTGCGCGTGGAGGCTAGTCGGCATCGCGGCTCCGTTCCGTGCCGGCGGCCGGCAGCTGCCGCAGTGCCGCACGGGCGTGGTCGAGGATCTCCGGGCTCAGCAACCTGTCGTCGTTGATGTCCAGCATCGCCAACGTCAGCCGCCGGTACCCCTCCTTGCCGAGGGTGTCGGCACCCAGGGCCCTCGACATGTGCTCGTGCAGCACCATCAGCCCGAAGGTCATCCCCGTCATCACCGCCGCGTAGGCGTGCAGGTCGGAGGTGTTCGGCGCGTTCATCCCCGGGACGTCGCGTCCGAGCATCTCCTCGCTGAAGGCCACCGCGTCGTCGAACAGCCGGGCGGCGGCCGGCGATCCGTCCACCAGCGCCCGCGCCATGTACCGCTGGATGGGCAGCGCGACCTCCACCGCCATCGCCAGGAACCCCGGATCGCCCATCCCCTCGTCGAACGCCCGCTGCTTGGTCGCGCGGATGGTCTCCAGCGCGTAGGCATCACATGCCGCCCGCAGCTCCTCCTTCGTCCCGAAGTGGTGCTGCACCAGTCCCACCGACACCCCGGCGGCCTTGGCGATCCCCCGGATCGTCGCCCCTCTGACACCGTGCTCGGCGAACTCCAGCAGCGCCGCGTCCCTGATCCGGGCCCGCGCGGTCAGATCCTCGGCCGCCCCCCGACCACTCACCACGGCTTCCTCCAATACAAGCGTTCAACTAACAATACACATGTATGCCATACGTTTGTCCAGCCCTCGTGCCCGGGTGCCGAAGGCCGGGTTTCCCGCAGCGGGACCAGGCCATCGGACGCCGTCCGGAATCTTTGAGACATCCCTTTCCGGGCACGGAGCGCAGGTCGGTACACGAACCTCAGTGAGGCGCCTCCGGTGTCACGAGCAGTCGCCCCAGCTCCTGGGTGCACCGGGTGAGCGCGACATAGAGCCCGTTCCAGCCTCGCGGTTCGGCGATGATGCCGGGAGCGTCGATGAGCAGGGTGGCATCCCATTCCAGGCCCTTGGCCTCGGTCGCGGACAGGACCGGCAGGCCGGGCAGCGCCGTGCGCAGAGCCGGCACGCGTTCGAGGGGCGCGACGACACCGACCGTCCCTCCCGCCCACCGGTCTGACAGCTCCTTGGCGATACGCGCCGCCTCGGCCACGAGGTCGCCCTCTCCCACCGAGCGTTCCCAGGGCTCGATGCCGGAGGCCCGGACGGCGCGAGGCGGTTCGTTCCGGCTGCCCGCGTTCTGAAGTACCGGCCCGGTGATGGCCATGACCTCGAGCGGGGTGCGGTAGCAGATGGTCAACCGGGCTTCCGTCCATCTTGTGCCGAAGGCCGCGCTGACCGCTTCTTCCCAGGTGGTGTGCCGGTGCGGTGCCTCGGCCTGGTCGATGTCGCCGACGGCGGTGATCGATCGGGAAGGGCAGCGGCGCATCACCATTTGCCATTGCATCTCGGAGAGTTCCTGCGCTTCGTCTATGACGACGTGCCCGTAGACCCAGTCTCTGCGCGCCGCGGCACGAGCGGTCAGGAACTCACCCTGCTCGCCGTTCGGCCGCGTATCGCCCAGCAGGTCGTCCAGGGCGTCGAACAGGGGTATGTCGCTGCTCGCCCACGTCTGCGGCTCGTCGACGACCATCTTCCTTTCGGCGTCGGTGAGCTCCGGCGCCCACCGGCGCAGCAGCGCTTCGTCACCGAGCAGCCGGCGCAGTTCCGTCTTCGTGTCGCGGATCGGCCACCACCTCCGCAGCGCCGCGGCCACGCCGGAGTCGACGGCGATCCGGTCGCGCAGCAGCTCCAGGTCCTCCTCCGTGAGCTCCCCGTCGACGTCGGTGCCGGTCGTGCCGTTGTCCACGGCGCGATTGTCGGAGGCGGCGAGTCCGGCATCGAGCTTGCCGAGGATGTCCTCGAAGCCCTCCTCCATCCGCGCCAGCAGTTCTTCGTGGCGGTCGGCTATCGCATCGGTCAGCAGATCGTGGATCTGTTCGCTGAAGATGGTGCGCGCCGCATGATAGGTGTGCCCCGAGGTCGCCGAGGCGAGGGCTCTGGCGATCCGCCGTTCACCAATCGTGTACCGTTCGCCTTCCCACACCAGCTCGAGGTCGGCGGGCTTGGGGACAAGCGCTGCACAGTACCGGGAAAGCGCCTGCTGCCAGAGCGCCCGGCCTTTGACTTCCGCGATCTCGCGCGATTCGATGCGCTCCACGCCGATTCCCGGTACGAGGGTGTCGCAGGTCGCCGACACTATGGCGGTCTCCCCGAGTGCCGGAAGCACCTGGGTGATGTAATCCAGGAAGCGCAGCGACGGTCCGAGCACCAATACGCCCTGCGCGGCGAGCTGCGGATAGGTGAAGAGCAGGTACGCCACCCGGTGGAGCGCCACCACGGTCTTGCCGGTGCCCGGTCCGCCCTGCACGACCAGCGGACCTCGGGAGTCGGCGCGGACCACGTCGTCCTGCTCGCGCTGCAGGGTGGCCGCCGCGGTGCTCATCCGGCCGGTGCGCCGCTCTCCGAGGGCGGCGAGCAGGGCGCCCTCGCCGACCAGCTCACTCGCCCTCGACCCGTCGAGCGGCTCGTCGTCGACACCGGTCACCTCGCACCCGTCGACGCGTATGTGGCGGCGTCGACGCTGGCCCTGGGGGTCGACCGGCGTCGCGGTGTAGAAGGCCCGTGCGGCCGGTGCGCGCCAGTCGATCACCAGGGGATCGCTGTCGTCGCCGGGGCCGGGTATGCCGACGCGCCCCAGATGCAGGACCGTCCCGTCGAGCGCGTCGAGCCGGCCGAAGATCAGGCCCTGGTCCGCGCGCCGCAGCTCCTCGCGGCGGCTGATCAGCATCCGCATCCGGGCCTCCCCGGCCGCGTCGTCCGCCGGGATCGCGAGCTCGGCATCGAGGTACCGGAGCATCCCGTCGCGGCGGGCGAAGGCCTCATCGAGGACGCGCTGCTCCTCGGCCAGGGACGCCGCGTGCGCGGCAGGGTCTTCATTCAGTGGCGCGGTGACGTTGCGTGAAGACATTCGCACTCTATTCTATACATTTTGCGGCGACCACGAAGAGTGTAACGTCACGACGCCGTGGAATATTCGAATCCGCCGCACGGAGCAGCCGGTCACATGGGGCCAGGCCATCTGCTACGCATTCTCGAACCCGCTTCCCCGGTATCATCGACAAGTCCGTACCGCCATATCCAGGGGCCGTCGAATTCGATCAGACGGACGACGGGCTTCGGCAGTCAGATAATCCTTTTCCCTATTTCTCGGCCCATTTCCTGAAACCCATACCTGTCCTGTCCCACGGAGGAGCCCGATGGCGAGGCCGCCGCCGAGACGGCTTGGGCGGTCCCGTCCACCTGTAGCCATGTCGATGTTCCGCGATCACGACCGCTCACCCGGCCACTTCGGCGGCCCGGGCGTTGCCGGCGCGGGCGGGTTCGCCGACGCGGTCGATGTTCCCGGTCGGGTCGCAGCTCAGGATCGCCCGGGTGGGACGGGACGCGGATCCCGTCCGGCGGGGACGGGAGGGAGTGGACCATGGACCGGTCGCCATGGGAGGGAACCCGATGCCGTTCGTCACCGTGATGCTCTTCGGGTTGGTCTCACTGCCCCTGTTCGCCGCCGCCGGGTATCTCATACGGATGCTGCTGAACGCCCGGCCGTGGAAAGAGTCGGAGTGCCGTGACGCGGTCTCCGCGCCAGGACGTCTGCGGATCACCGGGCGGGCGGTGGCGGGGCCGGAGGGCCTGCTCGCGTCGCCGCTGAGCGGGACGGAGTGCGTCTGGTGGGCGGTGGAGACGGTCACCGAACACGAAACCGGTAAGGAGGAGCGGGGCAGCGGCACGGTCGGCCTGCCCGGTTCGGTGTCCTGGGTGGCGGGCGCGGAGTCTGCGCAGGAGCACCGCGAGCCCCATCCCGCACGGCCCGGCCGTACCCTGCTGCGCCGTGAACACGTGCTGCGGGCCGGAACCTATGTGACGGTCCGGGGCACCGTCGCGCCGGACCGCGAAGGCCGCGCCGCCTTCTCCGCCACCGCCCTTGACGTCGTGGAGCACTCCGTGACCCCACCCCTCTTCCGAATCGCCCGCTACGCCGCGCTCCTCGCCTTCCTCGGCACCGCGATCACCTTCCTCGGGATCTGGGCGGACCTCAGCTGACTCCGAGGGGAGCCGGGCTGCAGTTCCTCCGGGGCTTGACAAACGGACTCCCGGTGATGGTAATTTATCTGCATGCACATGCAGACATCTGGTCCGGGGACCTCGCTCGGTGACGGCGCCGGCGCCGCGTGGTCGAAGGTCGCGGCCTTCGCCTCCGCGGTGGACGCCGGTCTCGACAAGTGGCTGGCCGATGCCTACCGGGTCGGGCTGACGGAGTTCCGCGCCCTGGTCTTCGTGAGCCAGGCGCCGGACAAGGAACTGCGGGTGAACGACCTCGCGCAGCGGGTCGGGCTGAACCAGAGTTCGGCGACGCGCCTGGTGAGTCGCCTGGAGGCGAAGGGCCTCGCGTACCGGGACACGTGCCCGGACGACGGCCGCGGCGTCTACGCGGCCATCACCGAGGCGGGGGAAGCCCTGCTCGGCGAGGCGCGCGAACCCTACGAGGCCCGGGTGCGGGAGCTCCTGGGCAAGGCGTCCACGCATTTCCCCCAGTTCGACGCCCGCCAGCTCGGCGGCGCGCTGAACGAGATCGGCTCCATCGTCGCCCCCTGACGCCCGCCGCGCCGCGATGGGCGTCGCACCTCGCCCCAATACATGCATGTACAGACATCTATAGAGAGGGATCATCATGAGCTGGTTCTACCTGGCCGTCGCCGTCGTCTTCGAGGTCACCGTCGGCATCGCCGCGGGCAAGGCGCAGGGCTTCACCCATCTCTGGTGGACGATCGGCACCCTGGTCAGCGGGGCGATCGCCACCTTCTTCCTCAGCCTCGCCCTGCTCACCTTCGACGTCGGCGTCGGCTACGCCCTGTGGACCTCGCTCGCCGGCGTCGGGATCGCCGTCGTCGGAGCGCTCTTCCTCGCCCAGCGCCTGACCTGGCAGAAGTTCCTCGGCATCGCCATCGTCATCGCCGGAGTCGTCGGCCTCAACCTCGCCGGCGCCTGAACCCCTCGTTCCTCCCCCTGAAAGGACGCACCACCATGACCACGACGACCACCACCACGGCGACCACCCGGCCGGCGCAGACGAAGAAGGCGGGACCGTGGCTGGCGCTGCTGGCCGCCGGAGGATTCGAGGTCGGCTACGCCCTCAGCGTCAACGGCAGCCAGGGGTTCACCGACCTCGCCTGGTCGGCCGTCGCCATCGTCTTCTTCCTGTTCACCCTGTTCTTCCTCAGCGTCGCGCTGAAGCGGATCGACGTCAGCATCGGCTACGCCGTCTGGGCCGGGATCGGAGCCGTCGGCGCCGCCCTGCTCGGCCCGGTCTTCTTCGACGAGACCCTGACCCCCGCCAAGGGCTTCTGGCTGGCGGTGATCATCGGCGGGGTCGTCTGGCTCAAGCTCGCCGACAGCCCCAAGGTCTCCCGCGCCCGGCGGGCGAACTGACCCGAGCGGTCCCCGATCCGGTCCACCGGCCTCGTCCTTCGTCTCAGAAGGGCGAGGCCGGCTCGTTCTGAAGGCATCCCGGCACCGGCCCCCATCTGAGGCGTTCCGGCTGAACGGCAGGGTGGAGATCTTTCACGCGGTGCCGCATCCCGTCCTCGGAAATTCGCTGGCGTGCTTCTTTCCCCCTGTTTAGGGTGCACGCATGCGGATCCGCTTTGTTCGGCTGGACGTCGACCTGTGCGAGATCGTCGTGACCGGCCGCAAAGGTCACGATGTGCGCCTGCCGGCGGCTCCCGTCCGCGGCGGTCTGCCCCACGACCTCGTACACGCCGCCGTCGAGGAGTCGCTGCGCATCACCGACGGCTTCTGGGGCGCCGTCGCCGCGGGCGCCACCTTCGACGGCTTCGAGCCTCTCGAACCACGCCGCCATCGCGGTTCGGGCGCCAAGGTGCTGCGTCGCCGCGGCGATCGCGTCATGGCGGGCGAACTCAAGGTCAACTACGCCTACCGCCTCTGGCGGGGCCTCCCCCGCACCGGCACCGGCCCGAGCCCCCTTTCCCCCGAGGAGATCCTCACCGCGAGCGCCGCCATCGACGCCGCCGAGACCCGCTGGCGGAACACCCCGACAGGTTCCGCCCTGGAATGGACCTGGCATCTGTGACGCCGGACCCCACCGTCCGCATCCTCGCCCGGATCGAAGCGAGGCCCGGCCTCGCCTGAAGGCCGGAGCACGCGGCCCACGGAATCGAAAGCCCTCCGAAACACCGTCATCTCGGGCGTCCCTTCAAAGACCCTCGCCGCCTGCGACGGCGGCTTCGGCGCTCCTCGGTTCCTCAACGGTTCTGCGGCGTGCCCGGTAGGCGAACACCGCGGCCCCCAGCAACGGACCCCACACCGGGCACGGGAACATCAGGACGAACAGGACGCCGTCCACCCACGAGCCCATCTGGGCGGCCCCGGCCAGCACACCGGGAGCCGAGACGCACAGCGCCACCGCGCCGAACGCGCCCGGCCCGACGGCCAGCATCACCGGGACGGGCCGCCCGCCCAGCCAGGGCACCCATCGCGGCGCGACCTCGCCCCAGCGGCTGATCAGGCCGAGCGTCAGCACGACGGCCAGGACCGCGCTCAGGCCGATCAGGAATCCCTGGATCCGGGTGGCCGCGTCGCCGCCGTCCGCGGCGAACAGCGTGATGTGGCCGGTCCGCGGGTCGAAGCCGCCGAGCGGCCACGGCGTCACCCACGTCAGCCGCGTCAGCGCGTACGGCACGGGGCAGAGGGCGGCCGCGATCGTGACGGCCCTCCCCCACCGCGGGACCGTCACCCTGCGTTCACGCGCGAACGATCCGTACGCCAGCCACGCCCACCCGATCGCGGCGATCGCCATCGCCCACGACCAGGCGATCCGCCCGCCGTACACGCCGAACCCGGAGGCCACGTTGACCAGGTAGCGGGAGACCGCGTCGGTCATGGTCAGCGACGCGATCAATCCGGCCGGGAGCAGCACCGCCAGCACGTACGCGACGGGCCGCCGCCGTACGCACCCCACGGCGACCGATCCGATGACCCCCAGCAGGACGGCGGGGATCAGCACATACCCGATGGACGACAACACGGACGCGTCGGACATCACCAGCAGGAAGAAGGCGCTCTCGGCCAAGGCGATCACGCCGGCGACACGGGACCGGACGCCGAGCGCAGCCAGCACCCCCAGCACGCCGGAGGCCACCATCAACCCCACGCCCGGCCCGCGCTCGATCCAGTGGTTGACGCCCGCCGTGACCTCGGCGGCCGCACCGTACGGGTAGCTGTCGGGGACGAACCACCACAGGGCGGCCACCGCCAGCGTCGCCACGGAGATCGCCGATGCCGTCAGACGGCGCATGCCCACTTCCCCCCGGTCCCGGATCCACCGGCCGGATCTCGGGGGATCCGTCCGGTCCCCGGTACGGCGCCGGTGGTGCACGGTCGTGGTGGCGGTTGCTCTGTTCATGGTCATCAGGCTCACAGCCCGGAGGCGGGCGGACCTCCCCCAGGTGGGGGAGGAGGCGGCCCGGCGTTCCGGGCTAGCATCGCCGACGTGAGCCGACATGTCGGACGTGCCGTACGGGCGGTCCTCTACCAGGTGCTGGGCGCGGCACTGCTGACCCCGGTCGCCGTGGTGCTCGGCCTGGCCGTCCTGAGCGAGCCGACGCCGACGCGCGTCCTGGTGCTGTGGGCCGCGTGCCTGCCCGCCTCGGTGCTGCTCGCCCTGGCGCCGCTGGTGCGGCGCATCGAGACCGCCGCGCTGGCCGAACTGCTCGACGTCCAGGTCTCCGACCGGGCCGACCGGGTCTACCTGGTGGCGCTGACGAGCCTGCATCTGTACGGCGGCGCGACGCTGGGCGCGGGCGTGCTCCTGCTGTCACCGGGGCTGGTCCGGTTGGGCGACCCGGCGCTGTGGCGCGACAGCCCCGCCGTCCAGGCCGAACCGCTGGCCGCCGCGCTCGTGCTGGCGGCCGCCATGGTCGCGGCCGGATTCGGGCAGCGGTGGGCGGCGCACCGCCTGCTCCGCGCCGAACCGTCCCGCATGCTGGAGGAGCTCGGCCGCCGCCAGGCCCTCGCGCTGGAACTGCACGACGCGGTCGGGCACGCGCTCAGCGTCGTCCTGGTGCAGGGCATGGCCGCGCAGGCCGCGCTCCAGCACCCCACCCTCCGTCCCGAGCACGCCACGCGCTCGCTGGACCACCTGCTCGACACCGCCCGCGCCGCCCAGGAGGACCTCGACGTGCTGCTCGGTGTCCTCGACGACGGCGAGGCGGCACGCACGCCCACGCTCGACTCGCTCCACACCCTCACCCGCGGGCTCGACGTCCGCGTGAACGCCGGCCCCCTCGACCGCGTCCCCCAGGCCACCTCCCGCACCGCCTACGCCATCGCCCGCGAGGCGCTCACCAACGCCCTGCGCCACGGGTCCGGCCCCGTCACGCTCGACGTCGACACGAATGCCTCCGGCGAGCTGGTGCTGACCGTCGAGAACGCCACCGCCGACTCCCCCGCCCCGTCGGCCGGGCACCGGCGCGGCCTGACGGGCATGCGCATGCGAGCCCTCCTCGCAGGCGGAACGTGCACCGCCCGGCAGGCCGAGACGACCTGGTGCGTCGAAGCGAGGCTGCCGCTGTGATCCGCGTCGTCCTGGCCGACGACGAGCCGCTGATCCGCGAGGGATGGGTCGCCGTGCTCTCCCTCCACGACGACCTCACGGTCGTCGGCCAGGCCGCCGACGGCAGGGAGGCCGTCGAGGCCGGCGCGGGCGCCGACGTCGTGCTGATGGACGTCCGCATGCCCCGCATGGACGGCCTCGCCGCGACCGTCGAGCTGACCCGCCGCTTCCCGTCCACCCGCGTCATCGTCGTCACCACCTTCGAGAACGACCAGCTGGTGTGGGCCGCCCTGCGCGCCGGAGCCGCCGGGTACGTGCTCAAACGCGCCCCGGCCGGCGAGCTGGTGGAAGCCGTCCGGCTGGTGCACTCCCGCCGCGCGGTGCTCTTCCCCGACGCGCTGCGCCGCATCGCCTCCCCGCACCACGGCAGTGCCCGGCCGCGCCGCCCGGTCGCGCTCACGCCCCGCGAACTCGAGGTGCTGCGGCACATCACGCTCGGACGGGCCAACCCGGAGATCGCCGCGGCCCTGCACGTGTCCCGAGAGACGATCAAGACCCACGTGACCAACGTCCTGGACAAACTCGGCGCCCGCGACCGCACCCACGCCGCCGTCCTGGCCTACGAACTCGGCCTGATCCTCCACGGCATCGAACCCGACCGGACCCATCCCCTCCGGACCGACCGCTGATCTCCGGGACGCGCCCGTGGATCGCGGCCGCATCCATGCCCGAACCCGGCGCGCAGCGCCCGCGGCCACTGCCGTGCGCCGGCTTTCCCGTACTCCCGGGCGCCAGGCGAGCCGCACTTCGGCGGTCCCGACGTGGAGGCACCCGAAGGCGGTCTTCGGCGCGATGGATCACGGTCCGTGCGGGAACCGCGCAACGGCGTCATCGAGCAGGGCATCGAGTTGCCCGGCCGGGACGACGCCGCAGTTGACGAGGCCGGCGAGGCCCTGGAGCGTGGCGAGGAAGACCAGTCCGATCCGCTCGGGGTCGTGGTGCCCGAGCATTCCCTCGGCCTGGCCGTGACGGAACATCTGCAGCATCGGCGTGAACGCCGCCGCGGCGCTCTCGCCCACGGCACGCCCGCCCGCACCGCGTTTGTGGGCGAACATCAGCTCGACCAGGTTCGCCTCGGAGATCGTGAACTCGAGGTAGGCGTGGGCGACCGAGCGGATCTGCTTCTGGTAGTCGGGCGACGCCTCGACGGCTTCTCGCAACCGGGCGCCGAGCCGGGCGAAGCCCTCGACGGCCACGGCGTCGAGAAGGTCCTGACGGCCCGGGAAGTACCGGCGCGGCGCGGCGTGAGTGACACCGATGGTGGCGGCCAGCTCGCGCAATGACAGCTCGGAGGCGCCCCTTTCGCGAACCACCGTCGCGGCTTCGTCCAGCACGGCCTGACGCAGGTTGCCGTGATGGTAGGGGCGATCAGGCGACATGCGCGCAGTCTACCAACGCCGGCATCAATGTATCCGTTGACTAGATTGTTTCCACTGGATACATTGGCGCCATGCTCACACTCGCCTCGCCTTCGCAGATACCGGATCAGACCGGCCGCACCATCGTCATCACCGGCGCCAACAGCGGCATCGGCCGCGCCGCGGCAGCCGCGCTGGCCGCCAAGGGGGCGCGGGTCGTCCTAGCCGCCAGGGATCAGGAGAAAGGTCGCACAGCGGCAGCAGCGATGAGCGGCGAGGTCGAGGTCCGGCCGCTGGACCTCGCTTCGCTGGCTTCGATCCGGGACTTCGCCGTCGGCATGAACGGCGCGGTGGACGTACTCATCAACAACGCCGGCACGATGACCGACTCGCTGCAGCACACCGCAGACGGCTTCGAAGTCCAGTTCGGGGTCAACCACCTCGGGCACTTCGCGCTGACGAACCTGCTGCTGGACCGTGTCACGAGCCGGGTCGTGACCGTCTCCTCGACCGCGCATCGCTCCGCGCGAATCGACTTCGACGACCTGCAGTGGGAACAGCGGGCGTACAAGGCGTTCGGCGCCTATGGGCAGTCCAAGCTGGCGAACCTGCTGTTCACCGCCGAGCTGCAGCGCCGCCTGACCGCTGCCGGCTCGCCGGTGATCGCCACCTCCGCCCATCCCGGCTGGGCGTCCACCGGCTTCCGGATCACGAGCGGCAATCGGATCATCGACGCCCTGGCAGCGATCAGCACGCCCCTGCTCGCCCACGGTCCCGACGGCGGCGCGCTTCCCACCCTGCTGGCGGCGGTCGGCGACGTCCCCGGCGGCGGCTTCGCCGGCCCGAGCCGCTTCGGCGGAGTCCGCGGGCCTGCCGCGGTGGGCCAGCCGTCCGCCGAAGCGATGAACCCCGACACGGCCACGCGGCTCTGGGAGATCTCCGAGCGACTCACCGAAACCCGCTTCCCGCTCGCTGCCGGGTCGGTGACCCCTGATCCGGCAACCGGCGTCTCGGGGCTGTGACGACGATGCGGCGCATCCAATACCACCGGTACGGGGGACCCGAGGTGTTGCGGCTGGAAGACTTCGAGTCGCGTCGGCCGGAGACGGGCGAGGTGCTCGTCCGTGTTCACGCCGCGTCGGCCAACCCGATGGACTGGAAGATCCGCGACGGAATGCTGCAGGCGGTGACCGGCCGGACGTTTCCTCGCGGATTCGGCACGGACTTCGCGGGCGTGGTCGAAGCGGTAGGAGCGGAGGTCACCCGGCTGCGAGTCGGGGACGAGGTGCTGGGCGGCACGAGCCCCCAAGGGGCCGGGTCCTTCGCCGAGGCGGTCGTCACCGAGGAGAAAGGGGTGGTGAAGAAGCCCTCGACCCTCTCGTTCGAGGAGGCCGCCGCGATCCCCACGGTCGGCATCACCGCCTTCCAGGCGATAGTCGGCAAAAGCAACGTGAAACCGGGCCAGACCGTCTTCATCCACGGCTGCCTCGGCGGTGTCGGGCGTGCTGCGACCCAATTCGCACTGTCACGGGGAGCGTCGGTCGGCGGTAGTTGCCGTCCCACCGACATCGAGGAAGCCCGCGCATGGGGAATCGACCCGATCGTGGATTTCTCTTTCGACCCCGAGCGCCTGGCGGGACGATTCGACCTCGTCCTCGACACTGCGGGCACGATCTCGGCGGAAGCGGCGGGAACTCTCGTGAAACGCAAGGGCCACATCATCGATATCAACCCCGACCCGGCGAAGTTCGCTCGGAGCGCGATGCCGGGCCCGTACCAGGTGATGATCGCCCAGGCCGTCACCGCCGACCTCGAGGCGGTCGCAGAGGCAGCCGGACAGAGGACCCTCCAGGTGCCGGTAGCCCGCACGGTTCCCTTGTCGGAAGCGATCCCGGCGCTCACAGAGCTCGAAATCGATCACTCCCCCAGAGGCGGCAAGCTCATCGCCGTCTCCCACTGAGCAAGCCGGTTGCGAGCTGAGGTTCCCCCGTAGCACGGCCACCTACGGTGAGATGAGTCAGCCGACGTCACATAAGGTTCAGTGTGCGGGGGCAGGAGAACGCGGCCGCCGGGCGTCCACAACATCCAATCACCCGTGCCGTCGCGATCCTCGGGGAACCTGGGGAACAGGCGTAGCCGCAGCGCGCCGAACTGCAGCGTCGCCTCCAGGCCGGGGGCGGCGATCGTGACGTGGTCGAGGCTTTGGCCGTGCAAAGTTTGGAGGGCGCGCTGCAGGAAGACACGCGAGTATCCGGACGCGGCGACGACGTGCGTGTCAGTCTTCAGCCGCCACGCGGCCATCGCCACCCACAGATGCCATTCGCCGTGCTCGACGGTCTCACCACCACGCTTTGGACTGCTGACCGGTGCACCGAAATCCATCGTGAAGAAGCTGCCGACGCCGAGCCCAACCTTCCACGCGGGCCGACCGTACAGCGGCCTGACGATCTCTTCGATGGCCCTCACATCGGCTTCCGTCACCCGGGGAGCACCGTCACGCCATCGCAGGTAGAGGAACTTCAACGTTTCCTGCGACCGATACAGCTCCCGCGAGTCAACGCACTTGTCCACCTGCTCGATCAGGGCATCGACCCGGCCGATGTCGCCGGGCTCAGGCCACCGTGATTTCAGGACTTCGAGCCAGGCCCGCACCGCCGCATGGCACAGCTCCCAGCCCGGCTCCGGATCATCGGTCATGCGCTGGGCGAAGTGCCGCACCGACGCAGCGGCGAATTCCAGATAGTCGGCATCATCCACCAACACATGATCAGGCCCGACAGCGATCGTGGTCCACCGTATTGTCAGCGGCACGCGACCGATCGACTCCGGCCCGCTCACTGCAGATGTGCGGGCCGGAGCGCTGAATGTGGATGATGTCGCCCGCCGTTCGGCAGGCACGGATGTTGAGAGAGATAGGGTTCGGCGAATTTCCGAAGGCGGTCGTTCGTCGTGCCCAACCCCTGCCCGCCGGAGTTCCGGCGGCGTGCTTGGGATCTGGTGGAGCTAGAAGGCTGGTGCGGAGGTGGCCTCGTTGCCGGGCATCGCGGAGTCTTGTCTGCACCGCTGGAGCGGCTGGATTTGCTCGACCGGCGCTTCAATCCCCGGTCGAGCAGGTGGTACTCCCGAAAGTCCGGATCGCTGGGCAGCGCGGTGGGCGTCGACATTCACATCGGGCGTAGTCCCGAAGCACCTGCCATCAGCGGCATTGCGTCCACGATAGGGATCAGACGTCGGCCTCGAGGGCGAAGGTGTTACCGTCCGAGTCCTGGAACCACGCGATACGTCCGCCGCCGGCACGAGCAGTGATCCCCTTGGCATCGTGTTCGAACTGGTCGTAGCGAGTGAACTCGACGCTGGACGAGGCGAGCTCGTCAACGATCCGGTCGATGTCGTCGACGTACCACGTCGCCAACGATCTCCTTCAGCGACGAGGAGGCCTTCCGCGAGTGGTGCCGGACGACACCTCCGCCCATCCGGCTGGGCGTCTTCAACATGCACGGCATGCATCCGCTGATGAAAGCCGAACTGAAATGGTGCCTGTTCCGGCACGCCCGGCGCAGCAACCGAAGCCACTGGCATCTGCAGGTGATACAGGGAGTCCTGATCGAATGCTGGCCCTTCACCGCTCTGGAGGACATCGATCTGGCGGCCATCGACCGCCGGGACCACCTCCTGACCATCAAGGGCATGCTCCGGGAACTGAAGATCGTCTACTCCATGCCTGAGGATGCCCGCGAGGCCGGCTACCTGCAATTCGAGCACTTCGGGGTCATCCCCGACCGCACCGCCAGCGAACTCGACCTGACGATGCTGCAGCAGCGCTGGCTGCGCGACCTGCTCTGGGACTACTTCGCCTTCATGCTGCGGTCATCGCAGAAGCACTCTTCAGCGTTCTTCCACACCCTGCGACGCGCCTGCCAGGAACTCGGGGCCTTCCTCGAACTCGCCGAACCCGACCGCGGACACGACCTGACCACACTGACCCGCAGGGACGTCGAACGCTTCGTCGCCGACATCAGCCTCCGCGCCCAAGAGGGCCTGGCCTCGTTGGGCACCGCCAACGGACTGAGGCCCTCCACGATGACCGCGGTCACCCGGAAGAAGATCCTGGACGACCTGCACAAGCTCTTCCGCTGGGTCCTCGACCAGGACGAACACGAGCACCGCAGGATGAACAGAGACTTCGCCAGGGCCTTCCCCACCGGCGGCCAGACCCTGCACCGCACCCGCAGCCCGTTCACCGATGCCAGCGCCGAGGCACTGGCCGCCCCCGACAACCTCGCCAGACTCGCCGAGACCGACCCCGCCGACCGGGGCATGCTGGACATCTGGCGGCTGACCGCGGCCACCGGACGACGCCCCGGGGAGGTCCGCGAGCTCAGGCTCGACTGCCTCGGAATCGTGAACCGAGTACCGCTGCTCTGGCACGACCAGACCAAGGTCGGAAACTACGACGAGGCCATCCGCATCCCGAAATACGCCCACCAGATCGTCCTCACCCGGCGGCGCAAGACCATCGCCCTGTTCGAACACCGATTCGGCCGCCTGCCGACCCCGCAAGAACGGGCCGGCTGGCGCTCTTCCCCTCCAACACCCGCAATCCACGGGGCGAGCGCGTAGTCTCCTCCAACTTCTTCAACCAGAACTTCCGGGACTGGATCACCGAACTCGACCTCGACCAAGACGTCGTCCCGCACCAAGCCCGACACACCCTCGCGACCAGACTGCTCGCCGCAGGCGCTGCCATGCACCACATCAAGCGCTACCTCGGACACGTCTCCGAACGGATGACCGAGCACTACGCGAAGGTCGCCCTCTCCGAAATCGACGACGTCCTGCAACACGTCTGGGTCACCGGCCCCGGCTCAGCCCAGCCCGGTGAACTCCTCACCAGCGGCATCGCCCCACTCCCAGCCGAAGAAGCCCGGGCCCTCGTCATCGACCTCAACCGGCGAAGCACCCCGACCGAAGGCGGGCTCTGCACCTTCCAACCCGTCGTCAACGGCAACGCCTGCCCATGGAACCTCGACTGCGAGAACTGCGACAAGTTCGTCATGACCGGCGCTGACCTGCTCTACTGGCGACGCAAACGCGACCACTGGCACTCCCTCGCCGAACGAGCCCCCACCGACGAGATGGCCGACTGGCTCCACCAGCAGTTCGAACCCACCCGCCGCGCCATCGACGGCCTCGAACGAGCCCTCGTCACCTACCCCGCCGTTGCCCGCCGCGCCGCCGTCTCCCGATCCTTCCTCTATCAAAATCCCGACGCCCAGACCCTCATGCAGGCGGCCCTCGAGGCCACCGGCACCCAACGCCGCGAAGACCAAGCCGCCCATCACGCTCAGATCGAAGCGTCCTGGCGCGAACGCGCCCTCAACGCCGAAGAGGCACTCAAGACCGCCCACCACGAGATCGGCACCCAACGCGAACGCATCGGCCTGCTCCTCGGCCAGATCCGCGACCTCGAAACCGACTACGCCCAAGACGCCGCCCAACGCATCGCCACCCAGAACAGCGACCTCAAACGAAAGATCAGCGACCTCGCCCAGACCAACCGGAACATCGAAGAGAAGCTCGCCGCCTCCCGCTCCAACAACCGCTTCCTTGACAAACGCATCGCCGACTCGCCGACCTCGAAGCCGAGAACCTTGCGCTGAAGGCTCTGCCCCTGACGGACACAAACGGGAGTCAAAGGTCAGGGATCTCCACACAACCCGGCCAATAGATCGACGTGCTCAACAGTGCCTCGGTGATCCGAACCCCGGTGAGCCGCTCGGCCAGAGCAAAAGTTGCAGCCGTATGACCCTCATGGCCAGGCTGATCGCTGAGGTTGAATCCCGCTCCGCGCATCTCTTCGGCCAGCGCATCGGGATCGCTTCCCACGCGGTCGGTGGGGAACAGCGGTTCAAAATGAGTTCGCAGCTCTCCGTCTTCATACCAGCGGAAGAGGTCCACGGCGTTGACGTTGCGGCCATGGGTGATCACCCTGCAGCCGGCCGACAGCGGCACCATCAGCTCGTCGAAGACACCGATGCAGCTATCGGTCGCCAAGCCCATCGCCCAGGCCCCGCCCATGCCCTCAACAGCAGCGACGCCGACCAGTAGCTCATCGTGGTACCTGCCGGAATCGAAAAATGCCTCTTCCCAGTCCCGGAGGCCTTGAATACCGTCAGCCCGGTCCTGCAGCTCGGACCCGATCCGAGCCAGGAACTCCTGCGGCGAGATCCCATCAGCCAAGGTCAGGTAGTAGCCCTCGGCAAGACCGAGTGAGCTATGCCGGATCCACGCATAGTCGTCACGCGTTGCAACACTCACCCACCGCACACTTCCAGAGAGCACCGACATTCCAGGCCACGTCACACATGCGTCCTCGACGTCATAGCCCAGCCCACGAACCTCTTCGATCAATAGCGTTCGGTAAAACCGACAACGTCAACCAGGCCAAGGGCTCCGCTGTTTGGAAGCCATGGTGGAGCCGTTGCCGCTGCTGGGACGTCATACCGTCAATGCGTTGATCACGGCGTCGCCGAGGTGCTGTTCGGCTTCGGCGGGTGGTCTGCCGCAGTCGACGGTGAGTTGCTCCCAGACCGGTACGGAGGTCATCGCCCAGGCGATCTCGGATGCCGCGGAGACGTCCAGGCCGGGTCGCAGACGGCCTGCGGAGGCGACGGCGGACACCGCGGCCAGGAAGCCGGCGCGCAGGTCGGCCATGCGGTCGTTCCATGCGGCCGAGGCGTCCGGGTCCTCGTGCCGTGATGACGACAGGGCCATGGCCACGGGCCGGATTCCGGCCGCGTACCGGAGCCAGGTGAGGGTGAAGGCGCGCAGGGCCTCGACCGGATCCGCCGCGCGCAGGGCCTCCTGGCAGCGTGCCTGGATGCCGTCCTCCTCGTCCATGTACCGGACGACCGCCATGAACAGGCTCGCTCGGGAGCTGAAGTGGAGGTAGACGGCCTGGCGTGAGACGCCCGCCGCCCTGGCCACTTCGGCCATGGTGATCGCGGCGCCCCGCTCGGCGATCAGTCGGCGTGCGCTCTGCAGGATCCCGATCCGTGAACTTGACACGTGACAAGCCTAGCCCTAGCTTGACACGTGTCAAGCTCGTATGCCCGCTAGGAGGACCCCATGGACAACGTCCCAGAGGCGCCCGGCATGATGCCGTCACCCGCTCTCGCCGTGGCGGCCGCGGCGATGAACGCGGTCGGGGCGGGCGACCGCGCGCAGTGGCTGGCCTGTTTCGCGCCCGACGCGGTGGTTCACGACCCGGTCGGCGGCTCCCCGCTGGACCCGGAGGGGAAGGGACTGCACGGCCGTCCGGCGCTGGAGCTGTTCTGGGACATGGCCGTCGCTCCCCACAAGGTGGCATTCGAGATCGGCGCCATGCATCCGGCGGGCGACGAGGTGGCCGTCGTCGCCTCGGTCACCACACGCCTGAACACCGGGATCGAGGTGCGCTACGACGGTGTTTTCACCTATCGGGTGAACCAAGCCGGCCTGATCAGCTCGCTGAAGGCCTACTGGGACCTCCAGCCGATGCTCGCAGCACTCAACGGTCCAGGTTCTGTCTGATCATTTTCGGGCCCGGAGGATGAGGCCGACCAGCAGCACACCGGCTTGATAGAGGTCGGTGTCGAAGGCGGAACGGCCCCCTCCCCTTTCCGTCGGGCTCATCACGTGGATGAAGTCCGCGACCTGGTGCCGGTTCGGGCGGTCGGGTGCGGTCGGTTCATGGGGCGTGGGTGAGCCAGTCGTGGAATCCGGAGGGTCGGTGGAGGCCGATGACGCCGTGTTCGTACAGGCCCCAGCCTTCGAGTGGCGGCTTGCCGCTTTCGTGCCAGACCGCTCGGCCGACGCTGTCGGTCAGGCCGAAGGGGACGCGTCCGATGATCTGCGGGTCGGTCATGTCGTAGGTGACGCGTTCGCTCCATCCTTCGCCTCGCCACTGGCCGTGCGCCCAGTCGGAGTCGCCGCCGTAGCCGCCGCCGACGTGGATGGCGAGGGGCAGGAGCGATGTGAGTTCGACGAGGACGTCGGTTCCGTCGGGGGTGCGGAAGCTCATGGTGCCCGTCAGGGGCGTGCGGGTGCCGGGCCGGTAGTTCGTGGTGATGAGCGGCCAGCCGAGCTGCTCGGTCCGTCCGTCCGGCCAGACGCGGTGGCAGTCGTTGAGGATGCGGTGTCCGTCGGGCTCTTCCTGGATGATGACGATCATCGCGAAGTCGTCGAAGGCGATGGGGACGTAGAGCCACCACATCCCCTCGAACGGCGGGTGCCCGGGTGCGCCCGCGGGCTCGCTCTCGCCGACCGGCCGGATGCCCCAGGAGCGGTCGCGGGTGCCGCGCCAGACGTCCGGGGTGATGTCGTACTCCTGGCCGTCGATGGTCAGGTTGCCCTCCCAGGAGCCGACCTGGGCGAAGCGCTGGGCGTCGAGCGTCGCGCGGTGGCCGCCGGTGCGCATGATGTGGCGCTGCTCGGGGATCGCGGGGAAGAGGCCGCGCCAGGTGATGTCGAGCGAGATGCCCTCGGTCTCCTCGACGACCAGCCGTGAGGTCTTGAGCGGCTCGATGACCTCGATCCGGTAGTTGCCGCAGTGCTGGTTGAGCCGGTCGCCGTCGAGCCTGTCGCCGAAGTGCAGTGCCGTCTGCTCGTCGCCGCGCCGGACGAGGAGGAAGGCGTCCTTGGTGCCGAGGTTCGGGTAGTAGCCGATCCCGGTGATCAGCATGATGTCGCCGGTGCGGTCGTGGGCGTTCCAGTAGGACCGGTCGTAGAAGTTCCGGTCGCTGCTGCCGACCCATTCGATGGGGGCGGGGATCTGGTGGATCGGGTACTCGTCGAGGGGGAAGACGCCAGGTACCTCGGGCAAGGTGAGACCTCCGTGTCGCTTTACGCGGTGGTGGGAGAGCGGTCCAGCAGTGTCACGGTGCCGCGGTCGCCGTCGACCCGGACCCGGTCTCCGGTGCGGAGCACGCGGGTGGCGCCCTGGGTGTTGACCACGCAGGGCAGGCCGTACTCGCGAGCGACGACGGCGCCGTGGGAGACCGAGCTGCCGATGTCGGTGACGAGCGCGGCGATCAGGGTGAAGTACGGGGTCCAGCCGACGTCCGTCACGGGCGCGACCAGGACCTCCCCGGGTCGCAGTTCCCGGGCCTGCGCGATCGTGGTCGCGACGCGGACGGTCCCCTCGACGACGCCGCCGCACGCGGGACGACCGGCGATCACACCGTCCTCGGTCTCCTGCGGAGGCCGCGGCCGGATCGGGACGGGCTTGCCGACGGAGACGTCCGGGAACTCGAGCCGGGCCTGGAACGCGAGCGCCTCCCGGCGCGCCCGGGCGCGGTCGACCAGGTCCACGACGTCGTCGGCGCCCACGAGTTCCGGCAGCTCCGACCGGTCGAAGAAGAACACCAGGTCGGCGTCGGGCAGCCGTCCCGTCGCGGCCAGCCGCTCCCCCAGCAGGCGGTAGCCGTGGCCGAGCCGGTGGGCGACCAGGACCATCCGGGACTTCGTCGCCTCACGTCCGCGGGCCCCGGCCCGCGCCAGGCGGGCCATCACCCGCACCGCCGGGGAGACGTTCTCCTGCGGCGCCGCGTGGGCCGGCCGGGTGGCGTCTCCGGCGAGAAGGCGGGCACGGAGCATCGCCTGCATGATCGTGCCGAGCCCTTCGGGGTCGTCCGCCCACGACGGGTCGCGCACGCACAACTCCCGGTAGCCCCGGTGGCCGTGGCGCCGCAGGAACTCGTTGAACATGCGGCTGATCGGACCACCGCCTGCGATCAGCCGGGTCACGGCCTCGGCGGGGTCCGGGTCGAGGAACGCCTCGGCTTCCGCCGTGTCCGCGGCCAGCCGGCCCACCACGTCGTCCAGGTGCTCCAGCATGACGGCGCTCTCGACGTTGGTGGCGCCGGCCATCAGCGCGGCGGCCCGGGAGCGGCCTTCGTCTTCGCTGCGGCCCGCGCGGACCGCTTCGCGCGTGACCGCCTGTTCGAGCATGTTCGCGGCGACGGCGGAGCGCGAAGAGGAACGGACGTGGGTGAGCGTGGCCTCGTTGTAGAGCGTGATCGCCGCGTCGAGCTCGGCGAGCAGGGCCGACGGCTCCGCCGCGGACGGCGCGGCGAAGCGGGCCAGATCGCGGTCCAGGCGCCGGATCGCCCGCCCCGCCGAGAGCGCGAACGCGGTCAGCCGGACGGTGTTGACCAGGCGGCGGGCGAACGGCTTCGGCGGCTTGGGCACCAGCTCGGGGACGACCCTGCCCGCGATCGACAGCGAGTACTGCTCGAGCGAGTTGCCCAGGATCCCCGCGCTCAGGGCCGTGCCCTCGGTCATGTTGAGGAACAGGTGGCCGGAGAAGTAGCCGAGCTGCAGCCAGCGGTCCTCGCGGTAGGAGTCCTGGAACCCGCCGGCGACCTGGACCATCTGCATCGCGTACTCGATCGCCTGGCCGCTGACGGACGCCGTGAGCGGGCAGAACGCGCCGGGCATCATCTCGCCGATGTTGCACCGGGTGTAGACGTGGTCCTCGCCCGCGACCGTGCTGTCCATCTCGTTCAGGTCCCCGGGCAGGGTGGTGATCGGCCGCGCCTGGAGCCAGCGGATCTCGCCGGCCCGGTCGATCGCCCATTCGAGGTCCAGGGGCGCTCCCCACAGTTCCTGCGCGGTCCGGGCGCCGGCCGCGACGGCCATGACCTCGTCGTCGGTGAGCGCCGGATCCGCCGCGACCTGGCGGTCCGTGATCCGTCCGGTGTGGTCGACCTCGTAGTGGTCCGAGCTCGCTGAGCCGTCGACCAGCGATTCTCCGAGGCCGGGGACCGCGTCGACCACGCAGAGATCGCGCCGTCCGCTCGCCGGGTCCGCGGTGAACACGACGCCGGCGGCGCGCGCGTCGACCATCTCCTGGACCACGAGATGCATCGCGCCGGAGATCCCGGCGTCCGACCGGTAGGCGGTCGCACGGTCGGAGGACACGGAGGCCGCGCAGTGCCGGATGGCGGCGAGGAGGCCGTCGTATCCGCTCACTCCCAAGACCGACTCGTACTGGCCGGCGAAGGAGCTCACGGCGCCGTCTTCGCCCGCAGCCGAGGAACGCACCGCGACCGCCTTCTGCGAGACGGACATCCGGGTGTAGCGGGCTTCGAGTTCGGCGGGAAGGTCGATGGCGTCGGCGTTCGCGATGACGAACGCGGCCGGCACCGGGAAGCCGGCGGCGGCGAGCTTCGCGAGACCGAGAGCCTTGCCGCCGTACCTCGCGTCGATGACGTCCGACAACTCGACGAGCTCGCTCGGGGGCTGCTTCACGGCAGCTACGTTACACTGTGCTCGAAAATGAACAACCCCCTTGGAAGACCTCGTAGCGCCCGCATCGACGACGCCGTCCTGGCCGCAGCCGCCGAGCTGCTGGCAGAGGTCGGCTACACCGAGATGACCATGGCCGCCATCGCCGACCGCGCCGGTACGTCCCGGCCCGCGGTCTACCGGCGCTGGCCCAGCAAGGCCCACCTCGTCCACGAGGCGACCTTCCGCGACAGCGTCACCGTCAGCGCGCCCCAGACGGGCTCATTCGCCGAAGATCTGCGCGAACTGGTGCGACGGACCGTGGAACTCCTGACCACGCCCCTGGCCCGCATCGCCGTACCCGGCCTGATAGCCGAGGCCGCGACCGATCCGGTCATCCACCGGCGCCTCCTCGACCGGTTCTCCGCCCAGGGGTGGCGCGGACTCGACGCCAACCTCGCCGCGGCGGTCGAAAGCGGAGAACTCGACGCCGAGGTCGACGCGCTCGTGATGCTGGAGATGGTTATCGGCTCCGCCCTGGCCGCCACCCTGACCAGAGGACCCGACGGCCTCACCCCGGACTGGATCGACAGGACGGTCCGCATCCTCCTCAACGGCGTGCGGCCCGCGAACCGCGAGACGCCCCGCCCCTGACGGCCGGGGAGCGGGACCAGACCGTCCGCCCGCGGTGCGGAGCCCGCACTCGAAGACCGAGTGCGGGTCCGCGCTCAGCCGGATCCCGTCGTCCTGAGTGCGGTCGCGAGAGCGGCGATCGTCTCCGGCGGGTGGGTCGATCCGGGAAAATAGGCGCAGATCCGCTCGGCGACGTCGCCGAACCGGCTCCCGATCTCGGCCGCGCACTCGGCCGGTGTTCCGACGACCGCCAGAGTCCGCATCATCCGGTCGTCGATCAGCCCGATCATCGTCATGATGTCACCGGTCTTCGACAGCGCGTTCAACTCCGGTTGCAGGTCCCCCCAGCCCTCGATGTCCAGGACCGGCCGGTACGCCGGAGTCGAACCGTAGAACGCCAGCAGGGCCTTCACCCCGAAGGACGCGGCCTCGATCTCCTCGGGGGTGTCGCCCATGGCGACGATCGCCTGCGGGTACAGGTCGATCCGCTCGCGGCCCGCCAGCTTCAGCCCCTCGGCCACGGCCGGAAGAGTGCGCTCACGGAAATGCCGGCGGCTGTGGAACGGCATCACCAGCAGCCCGTCGGCGACCTCGGCCGCGGTCCGGGTCATCACCGGGCCCAGCGCGCCGAGCAGGACCGGCGGCACACCGTGGGGGTTGGGTCCGGGGACGAACGTCGCGGGCATCAGGGTGTGCTTGGTGAACTCGCCGCGGAAGTCGAGCCGGGTGCCGTCCTGCCAGGAGTTCAGGATCGCCTTCACCGCGAGCACCGTCTCGCGCATCCGGGCGGCCGGCCTGCTCCAGGTCGAGCCGTACCGGTTCTCGATGTGCGGCCTGATCTGCGAGCCCAGCCCGAGCCGGAACCGGCCCTTGCTCAGCAGCTGCAGGTCGTAGGCCATGTTGGCCAGGTGCATCGGGCTGCGCGGGATCGCGATCGCGACGTTGGTCATCAGGTCGGTCGGCGGGACGTCCGACGAGCCGGCCGCGACGATCAGCGGCAGGAACACATCATGCGGGCCCTCGAAGGTGAACAGGCCGTCCACTCCGGCGGCGATCAGCGTGCGCGCACGCTGCGCCGCCTCGTCCGGCCGGCCGTCCAGCTGCACGTCGAGCTTCATCGACCGCTCTCCGTTCCGCGCGACGCCGCGCGTTCGCCGGCCACGGGCCGGGGTTCCTCGAACGAACCCTGCATCTTCTCGATCCAGACCGCGGAGACCGGCTCGGAGGGCAGCCCGAGCCCCGCGAGTTCGGCGGCGACCGGATGGTCGCCCAGGAGCAGGCTGACGCCCTCGCCTCCGACCTGGAGCCGGGCGCCGGTCCCGCCCTGGGTGAAGACCGTGGCGTGGGGGCGGCCGTGGAGCACGGTGTAGGAGGTCATCTCCATGACGGGGATCTCGTCGGTCCCGCCGCGGGGGACGGTGATGTCCAGGACGAGCGCGCCGTCCATCGTGAGGGTCCAGCGGGAGGTGGTCGGCGTCTGGGTGAGTTCGATGTGCTCGACCGTCTTGGGATATCCCCAGATCTGGTTGCCGGCCACGCAGGTGAACTCCTGGTCGACGGGCAGGCGGGTGATGAAGGTGCCCTCGGGGCCGCCGCCGTCCGGCCGGACGAACAGGATCGTCCCGATCTCGCGGTAGGAGCCCAGGTCGTTGTCCCGGTAGTCGATCAGTGCGAGGACGAACTGCGCACGGCCGGGCTGGGACTCGACCACCTCGAAGCCCTCGGGCGCCAGGCGCCGGGCGGCCGCCAGGTCGACGTCATAGATGATCGTCGCGGCGGAGGCGTCGCGGACCGCGACGGGCATGGTGACGGTCTGGTCGAGGACACGATGGGCGGTCATGCTGCCTCCGGATCGGGGTGGTGAGGTCGTCGGGGGCATCGACGAACTCCATCCAGAACAGGCGGCGAAGGGCGCACCACCTGTGTCATACAACATACAGAATCTGGATGATGGATAACAGGAGCGGAGACCCGCCCGACCGCCGCGGAGCACCCGGTCGAGCCGGGTCCCGCAAGAGGGACCCGAAACGAAACCTTGGTGTTGGCCTTCCGGTTCGCCGGGGACCCTGATTGATATGCGTAGATATCGCATTGATTCAGGAGGTAAGTCCGACTTGGCGGCGGCCGCGTGCCCCGGTTGATCCTGCTGGGCACCGGCGGCACCATCGCCACCACCGACGGACCGGACGGGCGCCGGGTCGGCGTGGCCACCGGCGACCTCCTCGCGGCGTCCCGGGACGTCTGGGCCGATTCCGGCGTCGACGTCGAGGTCCGCGAAGTGCGCCGGACGGTCAGCTTCGCAGCCACGGTCGCCGACGCGCTCGCCCTGTCGGCCGAAGTGGGCGCGGCCGCCGCGGACGCCGACGGCGTCGTCGTCACGCACGGCACCGACACGATGGAGGAAGTCGCGTTCCTGCTCGCCCTGGCGCACGACTCGGCCGTGCCGGTGGTCATGACCGGCGCCCAGCGCCCTTACGGCGCCCCCGGCGCGGACGGCCCGCGCAATCTGGCGGCCGCGCTGTGCTGGGCGGCCTGCGATGAGGCCCGCCACACGGGGGTGGCCGTGGCCTTCGACGAACGGATATGGCCCGCGATCGGCCTGCGCAAGACCGACAGTCTCGCGCTCGACGCGTTCTCGGCGCCCGGCCGCGGCCCGCTGGCGCATGTCGACGAAGAAGGGATCCGGCCTCAAGCCGTCCCCCGCCTGCCAGGGCCGCTGCTGACCGGAGCCCCTGCCGACCTGCCGCGGGTCGACGTCGTGGCGCAGTATCTCGGAGCCGATGCGACCGCCCTGCACGCGGTGCGCCGTGCCGGTGCCCGAGGCATCGTGATGGCCGGCTTCGGGGTCGGGAACACCACGCCGCAGGTCACCGAGGCGTGTCTGGAGGCGCTGCACGAGGGCGTTCCGATCGCGGTCACCAGCCGGACCGGCGCCGGCCCCGTGGTCGGCCTGTACGCCGGAGGAAGCAGCGACCTGAACGCCGGCGGCGCCCTTTTCGCCGGCGACCTGTCCCCCTGGCAGACCCGGATGCTGCTTGCGGCCGCCATCGCCGCCACCCCGGCCGCGGCGCCCTCGGCGGTCGCCGACAGATGCCGGTCCTGGCTCGCCGAGGCCGGGGCGCGGGCCCGTTCTCCATCATCCAGGCGGCGATGAAGGCCTCACCGGGACAGGACAGGGGGCGTCATGGCGAAGGACATTCTGGTGGCGTACGGCGTGGACGTCGACGCCGTGGGCGGCTGGCTCGGCTCGTACGGCGGGGAGGACTCCCCCTGCGACATCTCCCGCGGCCTGTTCGCGGGCGAGGTCGGCGTCCCTCGCCTGCTGGAGCTGTTCCGCCGCCACCGGCTGCCCTCCACCTGGTTCTGGCCGGGGCATTCGATCGAGACGTTCCCCGAGCAGTTCGACGCCTGCGTGGCCGCCGGGCACGAGATCGGAGCACACGGCTACAGCCACGAGAACCCGATCGCGATGAGCCGCGAACAGGAGGCGGCGGTCCTCGATCGCTCGATCGAGCTGATCGAAGGCCGCTCGGGCCGGCGGCCCACCGGCTACGTCGCCCCCTGGTGGGAGTTCTCACGCATCACCAACGAACTGCTCCTCGACCGCGGCTTCAAGTACGACCACTCGCTGATGCATCGCGACTTCGAGCCGTACTACATCCGGGTCGGCGACTCCTGGACCAAGATCGACTATGACCGGCCGGCCGAAGACTGGATGAAGCCGCTGGTCCGCGGCGAGGAGACCCCGCTGATCGAGATTCCCGCCTCCTGGTACCTCGACGACCTGCCTCCGATGATGTTCATCAAGGCCAGCCCGAACAGCCACGGATTCGTCAGTCCCCGCGACCTCGAAGACCTCTGGACCGACCAGTTCGACTGGGTCCACCGCGAGTACGACCACGCGGTGTTCACCATGACGATCCACCCGGACGTCTCCGGCCGTCCGCAGTCCCTGCTCATGCACGAGCGCATCATCGAGCACATCAACCGCCACGACGGCGTCCGCTGGACCACGTTCGACGAGATCGCCGACGACTACGCCCGGCGCAGCCCCTACCGGCCTTCACGCCCGTCGCACTGAAGCATTGGCCCGGCCGCGCCGGACGGTCCCGACGCCCTGTGTTCGCGCGCATTGACAGGCAGCCATCTGGCTGCCTAAATTAGGCAGCCGAAAGGCTGCCTATTGGCGGGCGGCGACCGGATGCGAGGGCGGGCATGGACGAGGTGTTCAAGGCGCTGGCCGATCCGAGCAGGCGCGCGCTGCTCGACTCGCTCAACGTCCGCAACGGGCAGACGCTGCGCGAGCTGTGCGCAGGACTCGACATGGCCAGGCAGTCCGTCAGCAAGCACCTCGCGGTGCTGGAGGAGGCCGGGCTCGTCACCACCGTGCGGCGGGGCCGGGAGAAGCTGCACTACCTCAACGCCGCGCCCGTGCACGAGATCGCCCACCGCTGGATCAGCCGCTACGACCGGGCCAGGGTCCAAGCCCTGGCGGACCTGAAACTCGCCCTGGAGGAGACCCCCATGGACGCGCCGACCTTCGTCTACACCACCTACATCCGCACCACCCCGCAGAAGCTCTGGCAGGCGCTGACCGAGCCCGCCTTCACCCGCCGCTACTGGGCCACGGAGTTCACCACGGACTGGTCCGTCGGCTCGCCGATGACCTGGGACAACCACGGCGTGCTGATCAGCGACCCGGAGCAGGTCGTGCTGGAGGCCGAACCGTACAGCCGGCTCTCCTACACCTGGCACGCCATCACCCCGGAGCTCGCCAAGCGCTTCGGCTGGGACGAGGAGCTGCTCACCCGGCTGTCCGGTGAGGCCCGCTCGAAGGTCACCTTCACGCTCGAGGAGGCCGGGCAGGTCGTGAAGCTCACCGTCGTGCACGACGGCTTCGAGCCCGGATCGAGCCTGGCCGAGATGGTCGGCCACGGCTGGCCGAACGTGGTGGCGAGCCTGAAGACGCTGCTGGAGACCGGCGAACCGCTGCCGGACGATGCGTGACCTCCCCGACCGCCGAGTACACCACCGCGAAACCCTTGTTCACCGCCGGGAGCAACGGATACAACTGACCCGTCCCCGAAAACCTCCGCCCCGCTCCCCCCTCCGGCCGGTGGCCGACCGATACGAGACCGACGGCCGCGCCCGACGGCGACCACGTGATGCGCAGCCGAAAGCGCGACACCGACGACGAACACTCCCCCTCGAAAGACCTTCCGTCGCCGGAAGCAATCACCGTGAAGGAATACCGTGAACGACTCGGCACTGATCGCCGTCGGACTCCCGGTGGCGCTGGCCATCATCATGTTCGGGCTCGGACTCTCCCTGACCCCCGGTGACTTCCGCCGCGTGGCCCGCAGCCCGAAGGCGGTGATCGTCGCGCTCGTCCTGCAGGTGCTCGTGCTGCCGCTGGTGGCCTTCGGCCTGGTCCAGGCCTTCGACGTCGACCCGCTGATCGCCGTGGGCGTGATGCTCCTGGCCGCCTCACCGGGCGGCACGACGGCCAACCTCTACAGCCACTTGTTCCGCGGTGACGTCGCGCTGAACGTGACGCTCACCGCGATCAACTCGGTGCTCGCCGCGGTCAGCATCCCGCTGATCACCAACCTGGCGATCGGCTTCTTCGACGCCGAGGGCACGCTCGGCCTCCAGTTCGGCAAAGTCCTCCAGGTCATCGCCATCGTTCTCGTGCCGGTCGCCATCGGCATGCTGGTGCGCCAACGGTCGGACGCCTTCGCCGTACGCGCCGACCGGCCAGTGCGAATTTTCTCGATCGTGGTGCTGGTCGCGGTCTCCTTGGGCGCCATCCTCGGAGAGCGTGAGAACTTCGTGGACTACGCCCGCGAGGTCGGGCTCCTGGTCACGCTGTTCTGCCTGGCCAGCCTCACTCTCGGCTACACCGGAGCGCGACTGTTCCGGCTCCGGAGAGAGCAGGCGATCGCGACCTCCATGGAGGTCGGCATCCACAACACGACCGTGGCACTGACCATCGCCCTGAGCGTCCTCGACAGCACGACGGTCGCCATCCCCGCCGCGGTGTACAGCATCGTCATGTACCTGCTCGCCACCGCCTTCGGCTTCTGCATCACGCGCATCGACGGGATGGAGCGGTCGGAGACGGAACCGCAAGGCACTCCGTCATAGCTTGATGACCTTGCTCGTGGGGATCGGGTGCGATTCCGCTTTGATCCATCGCAGTGCCCAGGTTCCCTCCGAGTGGGAGTCGGTGTTGATCCAGTTTCCGTATCCGGGGTCCTCGGCCGCGACGACGATGGTGAGGGTGCCGTCCTCGTTCAGCTTGGCCGTGTGGTTGTTGATGTAGATGTTCGTGCGGTGGTAGTCGAGGGACTCCACCCAGAAGTTCTGCAGCACGAAGTTGAAGTACTCGCAGTCCGGGACCTCGGTCTCGATGACCCAGGCTTCGTCCTCGGCGAGCTTCCAGTAGCCGTGGAGGTAGAAGATCGTGGGGTCTCCGCCGGCGTTCTGGAACTGCTCCTGGCCCCTGTCGAAGATCTGGTTGGCGTGCGGCTGGAATTCGCGCGACCACTCCAGGAAGGTCTTCGCGGTGCCGCGGACCATGTTGACGGCGTTGGTGAGGCGCCCCTCGATCTGCTCCGGAGTCAGCGGCTCGAACTCGGTGTCGGGGTCCAGGCATTCGATGGACAGTTCGGCCGGGACCTCGTTGGGGCGGTCCTGGTAGGTCTGCCGTACCGAGATGAGGTTGCTGTCCGGGGCGAGCGGAAGCCAGGCGCCCGCGTCCGGCTTCTCGACGGAGGCGATGAAGGAGAACCGGCCGTGCTCGTCGAGTTCGAGGTCATGGCCGTGCAGGTCGCCCGTCTGCAGCATCGTGCCGTCGATGTGGTACCGGTTCACCCGGGAGCCGAAGGTCAGCAGCGGGACCGTCCCCCGGGTCCCGGTGATCCGGTAGCTGTACCTGCCCGTGATGTTCGCGCGCATGTACACGTTGTCGGGGTTGTCGGCGCCGATCTTGGTCATCATGTTGGGGTTCGGCGCCGAGGTGAACTGCGGCCAGCGCGGGTCGGTGTACTCCACGCAGTTGATGGTGGCGTAGCGCAGGAGCCTGCTCAGGTAGCGCACGCCCTCGGCCTGTGTGAGGGGATCCTGCGGGACGATCTCGTCCGACAGGATGTCGCCGAGCGAGAGCAGGTCGGCGCAGAACTTGTCCCAGGTGGCATTCATGTGTTCTCCCTTGCGCTGTTCGTCGTCGGGTCTCTTGCTCAGTTCGTCGCGGAGAATTTCTCCTCGACCTCCTCGGCGGTCACGCCGAAGTCCTCGAGGCGGTACTGGTGTGACGGCCGCCGGTGGTCGGCGAGGCTGGCCTGGTGCGCTTCCTCGATCGCGGTGCGGGCCGCTTCGGTGAACGGCAGGCCGAAGGCGGCGTAGAGGTTCTCGACCGTGCCGATCGGGTCCGCGACGAAGTCCCGGTAGTCCATGTCCACGAACTGGTCGGGGTTGTAGCGGGCGCGGGCCCGGTTGAAGCCGGCGTTGCCGCGCGACCACAGGTCGAGCTGGGTGCGCCCGATGGCCTCGCGGTCGAACGCGCGCGACATGTCGTGCTTGCCCTGCTCGACCAGGCTGAACGTCGAGGCCATCGACGTCTGCGGGTCCCGGAAGGTGCGGACGATCAACGCGTCCGGGAAGTTCTTCATGAGTTCGTCGATCGCGAAGACGTGGCTGGGGCTCTTGAGCACCCAGCGGCGGTCGCGGTCGTTGAGCCCGATCAGCTGGAGGTTCTTCTTGTAACGGGCGTAGGTGGCGGTCCAGTCCTGCGCCGCGAGCCAGCGCGAGTAGCTCGGGACGTAGGCGACCGATTCATACGAGATCGACAGCAGGGTCTGCTGGAGCAGCCGCCAGCACTCCTCGGCCTCTTCGGCGCCCATGAAGTGGACCTTCATCAGGTCCGCCTCCTTGGCCTGCCTGGCCCGGTAGAAGGCGTCGCAGCGCTGGAAGTCGGCGTTGTGCGCCTGCTCTTCACGGGTCGGCCGGGGCTGCGGGTTCTCCGCCAGCCACATCTCCAGCCCCTGGTGTGCGGGGTCGGCGCCCAGCAGGCGCTGCAGGGCGGTGCTGCCGGTACGGGTCAGGCCGCAGATGAAGATCGGCCGTTCGATGGCGACATCGACGTGTTCGGGGTGCTTCTTGAAGGCCGCTTCGCTGCGCAGCCGCCCGGTCAGCGCCGAGTGGATCATCGCACGGGCGATCCGGACGCCGTGCGGGGTGAGGTCCGCCTCCCGCTCGAAGGAGTCGATGAGGACGCTCAGACCCTCGAGGTGGTCGTCGCCGCCGAAGTCGTCGAGCCCGGTGGCCTCGCAGGCGGCGCGCCGGAGTTCCTCGGCGGTCCCGACGCTCCCGGCCTTCCGGGTCGAATCCAGCTGTGTCACCGTTCTTCCTTCCCGTGTCAGTGGTGGGTGTGTCCGCAGTTGACGTCCAGGCATTGGCCGGTGACGGCCCGCGCCGCGTCGGAGGCGAGGAACACCACGGCATTGGCGATATCGCAGGGTTCAGGCAGTCTGCGCAGGTCGGTCTCGGCGGCCACCTCGTCGTAGACCACTTGAGGGTCGACCCCCCGCTCCCGGGCCAGCCGGGCGAACATCGCCTTGACCGAGTCCGCCCAGATGTATCCGGGCGCCACGGAGTTCACGCGCACCCCCAGCGGCCCCAGCTCGACGGACAGGCTCCTGGCGAGCGCCAGCAGCCCGGCCTTCACCACGCGGTACGCCCCGAAGTCGGGCAGCCGGTTGCGCAGCACCATCGAGTTGATCATCACCACGGAGCCGTGGTGCTCCTGGAGGCCGGGGGCGAACGCGCGCACGACCTCCAGCGCGGCCAGAAGGTTGATGTCGGAGCTCTGCCGGACCGTGTCGGAGTCGGTGTCGAGCAGCCGCTGAAGCGGGGGCCGGCTGAAGGCGTTGAAGACGACGGCGTCCACCCGGCCGAACCGCCGGCGCGTCCGGTCCACGAGGCCGGTGATCGAAGCCCGGTCGGTCAGGTCGACGGGCAGCTCGCCGGCGACCCCGCCGAGGCGGTGGACCTCCTCGGTGATCTCCTCGAGCCGGGCGGCCGACCGCGCCGCCACGACGACCTTGGCGCCCGCCTGGGCACTGCCCACGGCGATCGCCCGCCCGAGACCCGGTCCGGCACCGGAGACCACCACGACCTTGTCCTCGAGCAGCGCCCACGGCACACGGCCGGTTTCCTGCAAGGTCATGCCGACCCCGATCCGTCGGCCGCCGCCTCCGGGTCGGGAAGGACCCGCAAGGAGACGATCTTGCAGTCGTCGTCGAACTCGAACAGATCGGTCGCGACGAAGTCGGGCATCCCCGGTACCGACACCCTCAACTGGGTGGCCGCGAACCTCCCCACGACGGTGATCGGCGAGAGCCGGGTGACGGTGAAGTCCACCTTCGCGTTCTCGGTGTCGAACCGGCGGATCTCCTCAATGCCCCGGTAGCTCCGCACGCCCAGGGGCTCATGCTGGACGGCGTCTTCACTGAACAGGGCGACCAGCCGGTCGACGTCGTGGCTTCCGAGGAAGGAGACGTACGAGTCGATCGCTTGGCAGATGTCGTTTCGGGTGGGCAACGTGACTCCTTCGTTCAGTGCCTTGCGGGGTACCGGACCGCGGACGCTCAGGCGATGACCCGGCGGCGGCGCAGGTGCTCGATGATCTGGTCGGCCGCCTCGGCGGGAGACGTCGTGGTGGTGTCGATCCGCAGTTCGGGAGACTCCGGGGCCTCGTAGGGCGAATCGACACCGGTGAAGTTCTCCAGAACGCCCTGCCGTGCCTTCTTGTACAGGCCCTTCGGGTCGCGCTGCTCGGCGACGCCGAGGGGCGTGTCGACGTGCACCTCGCAGAACAGCCCCTCCCCGATCGCCTCACGGGCGGCGTTGCGTTCGGCGCGGAACGGCGAGATGAACGAGGCGAGGACGATGAGGCCGGCGTCGGCCATCAGGCGCGCGACCTCGGTGACGCGCCGAATGTTCTCGACCCGGTCGGCCGGGGTGAATCCGAGGTCGCGGCCCAGGCCGTGGCGTATGTTGTCGCCGTCCAGGAGGTAGGTGTGGCAGCCGAGCGCGTACAGTCGGCGCTCGACCTCGTTGGCGATCGTCGATTTGCCCGAGCCCGAGAGGCCGGTCAGCCAGACGACCTGCGAGCGGTGGCCGTTCAGGCGCGTGCGCGCCTCCGCGTCGATGTCCACGGTCTGCCAGTGGATGTTGTGGGACCGGCGCAGTGCGTGCGTCAGCATCCCTGCGCCCACCGTGGCGTTGGTGATCCGGTCGATGAGGATGAAACCGCCGGTCTCCCGGTTCTCGGTGTAGGCGTCGAAGGGCACCCGGCGGTCGAAGCTGATGTTGCACATGCCGATCTCGTTGAGAACGAGCGTGCTGGTCGCGGTCTTCTCGAGGGTGTTGACGTTGATCTTGTACTTGGGCCTGGTGATCCGGGCCTGCACGGTCATGGTGCCGATCTGGCACAGGTAGGGGCGCTCGGGCAGCATCTCGTGCTCGCTCATCCACACGACATGCCCCTCGAACTGGTCCGCGGTGTCCGGCGGGGAGTCCGCACCCGCCAGGACGTCGCCCCGGCTGATGTCGATCTCGTCGGTGAGCGTGATCGTCACCGACTGGCCGGCGATCGCCTCCTGGAGGTCGCCGTCCATCGTGACGATGCGGGCCACGGTGGATTCCCGGCCGGACGGCAGGACGCGCACGCGTTCCCCGACCCGCACGGCACCGCCGACGATCCGGCCGGAGAAGCCCCGGAAGTCGAGATGGGGGCGGTTGACCCACTGCACGGGCATGCGGAACGGGCCGGAGCCGGCCTCGTCCTCGATCTCGACGGACTCGAGGTGATCCATCAGGGTCGGCCCGGTCCACCAGGGAGTGTTGTCGCTGCGCTCGGTCAGGTTGTCGCCGACGTAGGCCGACAGCGGGATCGCGACGACGTCGCTCAGCCCGATCTCGGCGGCGAACTCGGCGTACTCGCCGGATATCCGCTCGAACACCTCCTGCGAGTAGCCGACGAGGTCGAGTTTGTTGACGGCCAGCACCACATGGCGGATACCGAGCAGCGAGGCCAGGAACGAGTGGCGCCGGGTCTGGGCGAGGACGCCCTTGCGGGCGTCCACCAGGATCACCGCGAGGTCGGCGGTGGACGCGCCGGTGACCATGTTGCGGGTGTACTGCTCGTGGCCCGGGGTGTCGGCGACCACGAACTTGCGCCGCTCGGTGGTGAAGTAGCGGTAGGCCACGTCGATGGTGATGCCCTGCTCCCGCTCGGCGGCCAGGCCGTCGACCAGCAGCGCGAAATCGAGGCCGTCGCCCTGGGTGCCGACCTTGCGGGAGTCCTTTTCGAGGGCCGTCAGCTGGTCGTCGAAGAGCATCTTCGACTCGTACAGCATGCGGCCGATGAGCGTGCTCTTGCCGTCGTCGACGCTGCCGCAGGTGATGAAGCGGAGCATGGACTTGCGTGCGTGGCGCTCGAGGTACTGCTCGATGTCCTCGGCGATCAGCTCGGACTGGCGCGGCATCAGAAGTAGCCCTCCTGCTTCTTCTTCTCCATCGACGCGGCGCCGTCGTGGTCGATCACGCGGCCCTGGCGTTCGGATGTGGTGGTCAGGAGCATCTCCTGGATGACCTCGGTGAGCGTCCGGGCGGTGGACTCGACCGCGCCCGTCAGCGGATAGCAGCCGAGGGTGCGAAACCGCACGCTCCGCATCTGCGGCTCCTCGCCGGGGAGCAGCGGCATGCGGTCGTCATCGACCATGATCAGCGTGCCGTCGCGCTCGACGACCGGCCGCTCGGCGGCGAAGTAGAGCGGGACGATCGGGATGCCCTCGAGGCGGATGTACTCCCACACGTCGAGCTCGGTCCAGTTCGACAGGGGGAACACCCGCAGGCTCTGCCCCGGGGACGTGCGCACGTTGTACTTCTGCCACAGCTCGGGGCGCTGCTGCTTGGGGTCCCACCGGTGCTCGGCCGAGCGGATGGAGAACACGCGCTCCTTGGCGCGGGACTTCTCCTCGTCGCGGCGCGCTCCGCCGAACGCGGCGTCGAACCCGTAGTGGTCGAGCGCCTGCTTCAGGCCCTCGGTCTTCCACATGTCGGTGTGCGTCGCCGAGCCGTGCGTGAACGGGTTGATGCCCTTCTCCACGCACTCGGGGTTCTGGTGGACGAGGAGTTCGAAGTCGCCCTTGGCGGCGGACTCGTCACGCAGCTCGTACATCTCGCGGAACTTCCACGTCGTGTCGACGTGCAGCAGGGGGAACGGCAGCGGCGAGGGGTAGAAGGCCTTGCGGGCCAGGTGGAGCATCACGGCGCTGTCCTTGCCGACGGAGTACAGCATCACGGGGTTCTCGCTCCCCGCGATGGTCTCGCGCATGATGTGGATGCTCTCGGCCTCGAGCTTCTCCAGGTGCGTCAGTCTCCTGCTCGCGATGGCGTCGGTGTCCATGGCCATGACGCTAGCGAGGGAATGAACATTGTTCAATCCCTCATCGAACATTGTTCAATCTTTGGTCCGCGCCGCGCGGTTACAGTGTGCCGATGGGCGAATCGAGCGGCAGGTCGGTCTACGGGGACCCGGAGGCCCGGCGACGCCAGACACTGGACGCCGCGGCGGCCCTCCTGGACGAGGGCGGGTACACGGCCCTCACGATCCGGTCGGTGGCCAAGCGGTCCGGCACCAGCGTCGGACTGATCTACCAGTACTTCGTCGACAAGCACGACCTCTTCATCACGCTGCTCAACGAGAGCCAGATCGAGTCCCGCTCCTTCGTGGCGGCGCTCCCGCGCGACCAGGGCGTGGCGGCCCTGCTCGCCCGGATCATGCCCGAGGCCGCGCGCCAGTGGGGCCGTGTGGGCCGTTTCGCGGCGACCTGGCGCGACATCGAAGGCGAGGAGCGCGCCAAGCGCGAGTCGATCCACGAGGTGCGCCGGACCGCGGAGGAGTACAACGACACACTGCACACCGCGCTCCGCGAGGCCGCGGCCGCCGAAGGACGCGCCCTGCGCCGCGACCCGGCCGTACTCCCGTTCGTGCTCTCGACGGTGCAGGGGGTATCCGACACCATCGTCCACCGCTGGGCACCGGATCTCGATCCGGCCGAATTGATCGAGTTCACCTCGGTTTCGCTGAGCCGGACCATCACCGTTCCCGCCGGGGCTCCCGAACACGGCGGGTGAGCCCCCGACTCGGGGCAGGCGAAGCGGTCCAAGCAGAGCAAAATACCGCTCACCGGGAAACCGGCCCCACCCGCCGAACCGGTCCCTAGCATCCCCCTCCATGGACGGATCTTCCCGCTCACCGTAGGCGGCACGTCGCGGGGACGGCCGCTCATCCGCACGCGGCCCCGCCGTGCCGTGCCGCCGAACGACCTACGGAGAACTCATGAAGTGGACGCTGGCCGGGGCGATGCTCGGTAGCCGCGAACTGTTCGACATCGCCCATGCCGCCGAGGAAGCGGGATTCGACGCGATGGCACTGCCGGACTCGGTGTTCTATCCCGAGCACGTCTCGGCGGACTACCCCTACTCCCCCGACGGCAAGCGGATGTGGGCGCCGGAGATGCCGATGCCCGACCCGTTCATCGCGATGTCGGCGCTGGCCGCGGTGACCACGCGCCTGCGGTTCTTCACCACGGTGCTCAAACTGCCGCTGCGCGACCCGCTGCTGACCGCCAAGCAGGTCGCGACGATGGCCGAGATGTCGGGCAACAGGATCGCGCTCGGCGTCGGTCTGGCGTGGATCCCCGAGGAGTTCACCTTCACCCGCACGGAGATGCGCACCCGCGGGCAGCGCACCGACGAGGCCATCGCGATCATCAAGGCGATCTGCGCGGGCGAGGGCCCGCAGTGGGTGGAGTTCCACGGCAGGCACTACGACTTCGACCGCCTGATGATCAGCCCCGCCCCGGACCGGCCCGTCCCCGTCTACGTCGGGGGACACAGCGAGGCGGCACTGAGGCGGGCCGCCCGGCTCGGCGACGGCTGGCTCTCCACCAACGCGACGTACGACGAGACGGAGCGCGCGATCGGCCGGCTGCGCGAGCTGCGCGCGGAGTACGGCCGGGCGGACGAACCATTCGAGCTCGACGTGTCCGTCACCGACGTGACCGACCTGGACGGGATGCGGCGCCTCGAAGACCTCGGCGCGACCTCGATCCGGGCCGTCCCGTGGCGCATGGACAACGCGGTCGCGACCCCCGCCGGACGCCTGGACGCCCTGCGCCGCTTCGCCGACGAGTTCGTCCACCAGTGGTGACCGCCCGAACGATCTCCGTGCAACCGGAGCGGGCCTTTACATTGTAGATCAATAACTGGAAGAGGGCAGACTGCCCCGGCAGTCGTGTCCCGCCTTCCCGAGCGATGTCCCGCTCTGGCGAGGACCGCGGTCCCTGTTCTCGCCAGAGCCCGGTCGGCTGTCATGGCAGCGTGCGCAACGGGACTGCGGGAGGCGACGTGGGCGGACGGGGACGGCTCGGCCGGGCGCTGGCAGGGTGCCTCGTGCTCATCTCGCTGGCCGGATGCTACGTCGGGTATCCCGAGGGCGAGGACATCCCCGAACCTCGCCGGCCCACCTCCGCGCCGGGGGAACGGCGGCTGGCGGCACCCGAGACCGTCGCGGGCTTCACCAAGGTGACCGGCGGCAGGCCGCCGCAAGCCGAGCTGGGTCCGGGCACGACGATCAACGCCTACTACCGCAGGCCGGGCATCGAACCCGACGACACGGACGACTTCAGCCGGGTACTCGCCGCCGAGGTCGAAGGCGGGGCCGCGCAGGCCGAACGGGCCAAGGAGCGGATGCTCGACCTCGTCGGCGGCGACCTCTTCAGCGAAACCGGCCGTGAGGAGCCCGGTCCACTCGGCGGCGTCTCCTCCTGCGGCTTCCACGGGGTGCCCGAGGACGGCGACGTCGTGTGCGCCTGGTCGGACGCCGACACCGCCGGCGTCATCACGCTCCCCGGCGCGGCCAACACCGAAGCGGGCCTGGCCGACGTCGTGCCGCTGTTCGTGGCGATGCGCCACGACCTCGTGCAATGAGTCCGTACCTGGCCGACGAGCAGTTCGCATATCGTCGTACAAGAAAGAGGCCCACCGGGCGGACGAGATAAGCGCTGGTCATGGAAGTGAACGGATGGCATCCTATGGCGGTGATTCGACCGGAAATACAGCTCAATTTCGCTCCCGAACTGCATATTTTCGTGGACGCCCGTCGCCGGATCGGGCCCACCGTCGTGATCACCGACGGTGTCTCCACGCTCGGTCATGTCGTCGAATCCCTCGGTGTTCCCCTCACTGAAGTGGGCGGGCTCCTGGTGGACGGCCAGGCGGTGCCGAACGCTCACGTTCCGGCGGCCGGTGAGAGCGTGGAAGTCCGCCCGGTCTCCCGTCCGCAGCGGGTCGAAGGCGCCCCGCTGCGCTTCCTGCTCGACGTCCATCTGGGCACCCTGGCCCGACGGATGCGGCTGCTGGGCATCGACACCGCATACGAGAGCACGGACATCGGCGACCCCGCCCTGGCCGCCCGTTCGGCCGCCGAGCGCCGCGTGCTGCTCTCCCGAGACCGCGGGCTCCTGCGCCGACGCGAGCTCTGGGCCGGCGCCTACGTCTACAGCACCCACCCCGAGCAGCAACTGCGCGAGGTACTCGAACGCTTCGCGCCGGAACTCGCCCCCTGGGAACGCTGCGTCTCCTGCAACGGCGACCTCGTCAAAACGACCAAGGAATCGATCCGCACCGAAATCAAGGACGGCACGGAACACGCCTACGACGCCTTCGCCAAGTGCACCGGCTGCGGCCAGGTCTACTGGCAGGGAGCCCACCACGCCCGCCTGGAACTGATCGTCACGCAGGCCCAGCAGATCACCGCGGCGGCGAACGCCCGGCGCTAGGCCCGCTCGACTCGCGCACGCTACTTTGGGGAAATGGCCGAACCGAATACCGACCGTCCCCGGATTCCCCGGCTGGCCTGGGCGGCGCTGTCGCATCGGCAGGTCCTCGCCGAGCTGGTGGAAGCGGGCTGGACACCATCCGGGTCGGGTGACTGGGCGACGGCGCTGCGTTCCCCCGAGGGCCGGCTCGTCGCCCGGGTCTGCCCTTTCGACCCCGCGTACGCGGCGTTCGTGGACCTGTGCCGCGCGTGCGCCGGCAACCGGTGGCTGCCGAAGATCGAACTGGCCGCCGATCTCGACGGCGGCGGTTCGGTGGTCTTCCTGGAGTTCGCCGCTCCCGTGGACGGCGCGGTCGCCGAGCAGATCGCCGACCAGTGGCGGCGCGGCGACGGCGATGCCGAGTTCGAGGAGGTACGCCGGGCGGCCCACGAGATCGACGCGCGGTACCGGGCCTCGACCCCCTGGTGGGACGGGATCGACCTGAACGACGCCCACGTACGCCGAGCCGTCGACGGCCGCCTCGTCCTGATCGACGTCTTCTGCATGGACGGCGCGTCCCTGTACGGCAAGATCCTCGAGGACGTCGCCGAAGTGCACCGCCGGATCCCCCGCGACCGCATGCGCTACGCGCTGGAGATCCCCTTCATCGCCCGGGAGAGCAGCCCCGCCGAGATCCAGGCCCTCAGACGGGCCTGGACCCGGTGACAGGGCCCACCTGACGTCGCCGAGCCCTACCGGTCGGCGCTCTCCAGGGCGGTCTTCAGGTTGGCCAGGGTGGTCGCGATGTTGCGGCGCTGGAAGTCGGCGAAGACATGCCCGCGGGTGGCGACCCGGTCGAACAGGTCGGCCAGGGGCTTGGGCCAGCGGCGGTCGTCGTGCCAGGTCTCGGTGACGCGGGTGCCGCCGTCGACCGGCTCGAAGGAGTACTCCCAGGTGGCGATGCGCGCGCGGACGAAGCGGGGGCCCAGGCCCATCGCCTCGACCCGGAAGGCGAGGCGGACTCCCGGCTCGGCGGCCGAGACGACGCAGCGGGTCGTCCAGCGCGCTGCCCCGCGCTTGTTGTGCCCCTCGAACACCGTCCCGGCGGCGACGCCGCCGGAGGGGACCGTGGCGCCGGTGTTCTCCGGGCTCCACCGGCCCATCTGGGTCAGATCGCTGACCTGGGCGTAGACCGACGCCGGGTCGAGGGCGACGACGACGCTGTCTGAGACGGACATGACGCGCGGCATGGGATGCTCCCGGAGCGAGGGGCCGTGTTATTGGACTTGATATCCATAACATGCCTGCGCGACGCGACGGCAGGCCGGTCGGGGCGAAGCGGCTCGCCGAGATCATCCTCCCGAGGGAAGGCATGCCCGGCCTGCCCTCGGCCGGGAGATTCCGCGGCCACATTGCATATCGTCAGGATCTAGACATTCCCCTCCCGATCGGCGATACGCTCCACCGGATCGGATGACGGCGGGAGACGCAATGCCTGATGACTTCGCAGGAGCGACGGCGGAGAAGCTGGAGGAGCTGCGGCGGCGCAGGGCCCGTCTCGCCGAGCCGCAGGACCCCCGCGCGGTCGAGCGCCAGCGCGCGAAGGGGAAGCTGACGGCCCGCGAGCGGATCGAGGGTCTGCTCGACCCCGGATCCTTCCATGAGCTCGACGCGCTGGCCCGCCACCGCAACCCCGCCCTCGGCCTGGACGAGGACCGCCCCTTCGGCGACGGCGTGATCACCGGCTACGGCACCATCGACGGCCGGCGGGTCTGCGTGTTCGCCCAGGACTTCACCGTCTTCGGAGGCGCGCTGGGCGAGGTGTACGGCGAGAAGGTCGTCAAGGTGATGGACCTGGCCCTGAAGACCGGCTGCCCGATCATCAGCATCAACGACTCCGGCGGCGCCCGCATCCAGGAGGGCGTGGTCTCCCTCGCCTACTACGCGGAACTGGTCAAGCGGCACGTCCGGGCGTCCGGGGTGATCCCGCAGATCTCCCTCATGGCCGGGCCCTGCGCCGGCGGCGCCGTGTACGCCCCGGCGATCACCGACTTCATCGTGATGGTCGACGGCACCTCGCACATGTTCGTCACCGGACCCGAGGTCCTCAAGACGGTCACCGGGCACGAGGTGGACCGCGAGGAGCTCGGCGGCGCGCACAGCCACAGCACGATCTCCGGCGTCGCCCACCACCTGGCGCCCGACGAGAAGTCGGCCTTCGAGTACGTGCGTCTGCTCCTGGGCTACCTGCCGTCGAACAACCTGGACGAGCCGCCCGTCTACACCGCCACCGAGCCGCGCGAGTTCACCGAGGAGGACCTGGCCCTCGACTCGCTGATCCCCGACAGGCGCAACCAGCCCTACGACATGCGCAAGGTCGTCCACACCATCCTGGACGAGGGCGAACTGCTCGAGGTCCAGCCCCTCTTCGCGCCCAACATGATCTGCGGCTTCGGGCGGATCGACGGCCGCAGCGTGGGCGTGGTGGCCAACCAGCCCATGCACATGGCCGGCGCCCTCGACATCGACGCCAGCGAGAAGGCCGCCCGGTTCATCCGCACCTGCGACGCCTTCAACATCCCCATCCTCAGCGTCGTGGACGTGCCCGGCTTCCTCCCGAGCCTCGACCAGGAGCGCGGCGGCATCATCCGCCGCGGAGCCAAGCTGATCTACGCCTACGCCGACGCCACCGTCCCGATGGTCACCGTCGTCACCCGCAAGGCCTACGGCGGCGGCTACGGCGTGATGGGCTCCAAGCACCTGGGCACCGACATCAACTTCGCCTGGCCGACCGCCGAGATCGCCGTCATGGGCGCCGAGAGCGCCGTCACCGTCCTGCACCACCGGACCGTGAAGGCCGCCGCGGACCCGGCGGCCGAGCGCAGCCGCCTCCTGGCCGAGTACACCCGCGACTTCTGCAACCCCTACGTCTCCGCCGAACGCGGCTACGTCGACGAGGTGATCCTCCCCCACGAGACCCGCACCGCGGTCGCCGAAGCCTTCGTCGCCCTCCAGAACAAGCGCACGGACACCCTCCCCCGCAAACACGGCAACATCCCCCTCTGAGCCCGCCGAACACCCCCACCAGTAGGACATGTTCCTGAATGCCGGCCGGTCAGCGCGGGTAGGGCTGGGCGGTCGGCCAAATGGTGAGATCGCGGGTGATCGCGTTCAGGCTGGTGCTGGTGGTGAGCTGATGGTCACAGCGTGCGGAGTCGATGGTGACGAAGGTGTTGTCCTCTGCATCGGCGGTGTAATAGCGAGCCGTCCTGCCTGCAGCCTGGCCGACGCAGCCGGACGTCCCCGCCCTGCCGCACCCGGCGATCATCACCACCGAAGATCACACAGTGATCGACTTGGAAAACACACCCTGACCGCACCGAAAAGCACACAGATCAAATAATAGTTTCCCAAGTCCCACGGAATCGCCATGCTGGTTTTGCTTCCGTCAAGTTCCATTGGGTGATCGATTGACGGGAGGGTAGCGGGATAAAAACAGGCCAGCAGCCCTTATGGCGGAGGTTTAAATGGGCGTCGGTCGACTTGTCGGGAACCGGTTCAATTTGGTCGTCTCCCTCCGGCATAACGCCGACAGCCCCCGCCTGGAGGAATGGAGGGCGGCTTTCGAACGCGCCTCGGCCCTGCTGTTCGACGCCACTGACGGCCAGCACCGGTTCGGCACGATCTACGTCTGCAACAACTCGAGCGGAGGCCGGAACGCAGACGCCTGGCTTCTTGAGCCGGACGGGCGCTCCACCTCGGCTGTCCGCGGGATCCGGTCAGAGACCGGGCACATGACGTTGTACGGCGATGAGCGGTTCAAGCCTTTCATCGTGATTCACGAGTTCGGGCACTACGCCTACGGTGTGCGAGACGAATACACCGGAACGGGTGGCACCCCGGCGGAATGCATCGGCGGAAGCACCGGCGATGCCTGCATCATGGAGGCGGCCTGGACCGAAGGTGACCGCTTCGGGTCCAACGCCACGGGCGGCGCACTGAGCCTCTTTCATCCTCGGGCGGCTTGAGCGGTTCGGTGGTTCTGCAGGACGGCGATGGCTTTGACGAGGT